>DATIKY010000036.1:0-19165 GCA_035476995.1 Sedimentisphaerales bacterium
CGTCGGATCCAGGCGTACAGCCAACTGCCGCAGTTGATCAACGCGATGGCTACGCTGCTTGACAAGAAGGAGGCCGCCGCATAGAGTTGTCGTCCGTTACCCGGCCGCAAGCCGAATTCCCACGGCAACCGGGACAACCTCCTTCACGAATCGCTGGACCACCTGGTTCCTGGACTCGATGTCCGCAAGAGCCTCGTCGGCGGTTACGGTGGGCATCGGCTTATCCAGTCTGCGGATCCACCCCCGGACCGTTTCGAGGCCCTCCGGCACAGCCTTGACGATGATCCATTTGCGGTTGGGTTCAGGGATGAAGAGCACGGGCTGGCTGCCGGCGCCCCCTGCCACCGACGTGACCGAGGGCCGCCCGCTATTTCGAGGCCGAGATCTCATGATGTTCAGGGGCCGCGAGGACCAATCGGAACCTCGCCCCGGATACCCCGTGCGTAAGCTGGAACTGGTTCCGAGAACCGCTTCGAGCAGGACAGCGATCTCCTCGGGATTGCGGTGCTGGAGCTCGAAGACCTCGGTGACTGTCTCATCCTGGTCGGGGATGTCGAACTGTGCGATGACCTTCTCGACCCGCACCAGGTTTTCAACAGTGTCGGTGAGCATCAGGGTCGCAGTTTGTTCCTCGGCCGTGACGTGCCCGGAATCCCCGATCATCGGGGATATGATCTCGGCCATCCGGCCGGCCGTACAGTGTTTGAGCTTGATGAACCGCTGTACAATCTGGTTGCGGTTCTCGATCTTGTCGAGCGACTCCTCCTCTGTCACAGTCGGCACCGGTCGGTCCAGCCGCTCGATCCACGCGCGGATCTGCACCAAGTCGTCGGAGGAGGCCTTGGCGATGACCCAACTGAACCGTGGCTCGGGGATCAGCAGCATGGGTTTTCGGCTTCCGCCAACGATCACGGAGGATGCAGACCCGCTGCCCTTTCTGCCTCCGGCCGATGCATCCTGGGCCTGTTTGGCAGGCGCGGGCCCTCCTCGCCAAGACTGCGTCGAACCGCGTCCGGCCCCGTCGGAAAGCAGTGTTTGCAGTAGTTGGATGATCTCAGCGGGGGCGCGGTTGCGAACCTCGAAGATCTCGGTCACGAGTTGATCCGTCTCGGGCACGTCGAACTGAGCGATGATCGTCTCGATCCGCATCAGGTTGCCCACCGTGTCGATCACCAGCAGGCTCGCGGCGGCTTCGTCGGCGCTGATATGGCCGTACTCGCCGATCAGGGGCTGGACAATCTGGGCCATCTGGGTAGGACTATAGCTGGCCAGCCGGAAGAATTTTTGAACGATCTGTTCTTTGTTCTGGATCGACGCCAACGGCTGGTCCGGCGCGATCGTCGGCACCATGCCGAGCCTGGCGTCGCCGATCGGCCGCAGGTAGATGGTCTTGTCCGTCTGCTCGGCGGTGTACCCCTTGATCCGCAGGGTGCCGTAGATCTGTTCGAGGGCCTCGTTCCGCGGCAGCCGGCCCGGCGAGTAGATCGTGATCTTCTCCTTCATGATCGCGTCGGTGGGAATGACCACCTTGCCCGTCCAGTCGGCGATTTTCTGAATGATGAGCTTCATCTCGACGTCTTTGAGATTCAGCGCTTCCCCCTCGACCGCGGCATCGCCCGCCCTATTATTGGGTTCGACGGGCGCTTCGGCCGAAATCTTGGCTTGCGTCTGCCCGGGCTCGGAGGCCTTCGTCTCAGCGACAGGGGCCGACGTCTGCGCGGGCTCCGGCGCCGTCGGCTCGGCCGAAACAGGCTCTTGCGACTCTCTGCGCTCGGCGGCGACCACCGTGCCTATCGCTTGAACGCCCGATCGCTGGGACCGGGCCTCCTCGATGCCCGCTTGGGGACGATAGAAGCCTATGTACCCAGCGCTTCCGCAAGCGGCAAGACCGAACAAGCCCCACAGCACTCATTTCCTATGATCCACCAGGGCACCCCATTCTGGCTGAACAACCGACCACCAAACGCAAAGTGTTGACGGAGAATAGACGTACCGGTTCCGCGGCTTGTTTCGTCGTTTTTGTGGAATGCCGCCTTCGGAAGGGGGGATTCCCGAGCCTTGTCGGCTCAGGGGATGGGGAGCGTGTGTTCGCTGGTCGCGTTGCGGGCACGTCCCCGTTTGCTGCACGAGGTCTCGATCCGGACGCGGGTCCTGCTGTCCCGCACATCGAGGACCTGCACGCCCAGCCTGACGGCCGAAGCGCCGAACGCCGAGACGTCGAGCTCGATGGGCGTCGTGACGGGAAGACCCGAATTGGTGGAGGCCTTTGCCCGCACCCACGCCAGGCCGCTGGCTGTCAGGTTGCGCTCGACCGCCTGCAAGAAGGCCTTGTCCGCCTGGAAGAGCATCACGTTGGAGCCGACGGCCAGGACCGACATGGCGACGCCCACCAGGATCAGGGCGACGATGACAAGCGTCAGACTGAAACCTCGCTGTCTACTCATGGGATGTGCCTCCCGATACAAGGCCGCCGATGAAGAACACGTGCGAGTTGACGAACCGTCGTCTCCATTCCTGGCCTATCCATTGCTTGAGGTGTGAATGCACCTCGATCGCGCAGGGTTTCTCCTGCGGCCCCCAGGGTCGCCACCGGACAACCGCGTCGCGAGCCTGCCAGGTGTGTTCTCCGTCGGGCGAGGGATTCCCCTGCTTGTCCAGAAGCGATCGCACGATTCGCCCTTGGTCGAAGCGATAGCAGACGCAGCCGCCAGGTTGCTCGATCAACAGAGTCGCCTCATCGCAATGCCGGTCTCCAAGCCGAGAAGGCAACGCAATCGCCAGATCCGCGTCCTTCCGGAGTTGATCGAGCAGATCGAGGACTGCGACGCTCTGGTCCAACAGACAGGCCGTCTGGGGAATGTCCCGAAGAAAGCTGCGAAAGAACGCGCTGACCAGCACCATCAACAGGGGAGCGACGATGACAACCGTGAGTACCTCAATCAGCAGATAGCCCTTCCGCATCGGCGATCGACGGCTTACGATTGGCGGTTGCTTGTCCATGACAATCCCTTCTTTCAAGAGGCCTTCATCGATCATCCCGCGGAAGATACCTTTCCAGATGCACCCTGACCTCGTGCGATGCCGCCCAGCCGACCGCGGTGGCGCGGACCAGTTCCAAGCCCTGCCAAGCGCCCTCGCCCGCCGTACGCTCGATGGACACACGCACTTGCGGCCAGAGCCTCTCTATCTCGCTCTCCTCGACGGGCTTGCCGGCAACCGCCAGGCTGTCGAGTTGTGCCTGGGCCGCCGCAACGCACCGCTGGCGGGTCCACTGGTACAGGTTGATCTTGGAGACCCCCTGGAGAATGACCGCCAGGGCGGCCAACGCCATGGCAAGCAGCGCCGTGCCCACCATCACCTCGGCCATCATGAACCCGCGTCGTTTGGTTCTGTCCGTCCTCATGAGCATGCCTTGTCCCTGCGTCTATGGATACACGTTCAACGCCATGGCGTTGATGACCGCCACAGCCGGCGAAAACACCGCATAAGCCACAAACCCGACCATCAGACCGAGCATGAGAATCCCCACCGGCCACAGGATGTATCGGGTCACATTCGCGCGGTAGCTGTACAACGAGCGGTAGTGAGACTCGAGCATCTCCAGGATGGCCGGGGTGTTCTCCGCGCCGCCGCCGACGTCGAACGCCCAGGCAACCGCCCGGCCCAACCCGCAGCCGCGAGCCGATTGAGCGACGTCCTCGCCCCGCTCGACTCGCGTCAGCCAGCATTGCAGGCGTCCGCGGAACCACCGATTCACGTCCAGTTCGAGCGTGCTGCGGATGGCGTCGTTGACAGGACACCCTGCGGCCAGCGAGATCCGCAACAACTCCAACGTCTGCACCAGGCAGCGGTCCCATTCGAACCGACGCACGACCGGCAGACGCCACGCCAGAAGGTCCCGGGGCCACAGCATGAAGCTGGAGTGATGCAGACGGCCCCGCAAGGCGCGATACCAGAAACGGAAACGGACGGCCAGGATCGCTGCGACAATCGCCACGATTCCAAAGGGACTGTACCTCAACCACGCGGTGATCCGAATCAGGATGCGAGTGGCGACGGGCAACTCGCCATCGGCCATTTCGCTCAACACGGACTCGAACTGAGGCATGACGAACGTCATCAGGCCCAGCGTCAGAAGCAGGATCACGACCACGATGAAAGCCGGATAGAACGGATGGATCGGTCGCAGTTTCGCCGGCTCGACAGTCTGGGATCTCACGTCGGCTTCGATCGCGGCCAGCGCCGCTGGGGCCTGGCCGATCCGCTCGCCGGCCGCGACCATCGCCAGGCGGCCCGACGGACAACGCGGATACCCCCGCCGAAGGGCATCCGTCAGTGAACAGCCCTGCACAAGCCACCGCTTGATGTCGAGAAGGACCGACGCGGTTCCGTACTCTGCGCCGATGGCGGCGCAATCCAGCGCCATGGGCAGAGGCAGATTCTGTCGCATGATGGCGGCCAGGGTCGAGAATACGTTGACTGCCGTCCTGCGGCTGCTCGTCAGGAAATGGTGAATGAGCGAAGCGCAGATCACGACGACCGAGCAGAGGAAAACCGCCGCCAGAGCGTAACCGGCCGCGAAGGCGCCCAGACCCGCCAGGACGACGCCCGTCAAGAGAATCGTCACAATGCCGATCAGCAGATACCATGCGCCCCAGTGAAACCACCGGCGGTTCTGGCGGTTCCAACCGGTCGCGGCGACCACCACCAGCGTGCCGATAAAGATCGTCGGTATCATGACGACCAGGTTCTCCTGGGTATCGGTGACAACCGCGAGATACCATACCAGACCGATGGAAATCGGGACGGTCGTAAAGGCCATCGCCGGCTTCCGACAGCCCAGCACGAGATAAATCGCCAGGATGGCGAAACACAATAGGGACATTCCCGTCATAACCGCTCCTGTTACGCTGCGCCCAGACTCGTAACCACCTGGATCATCGGCAGAAACATCGCCAGGATCGCGATGCCGATCAGAGCTCCGATCGCGACGATCATCGTCGGCAGCAGAATCGTCTGCAGGCGGGACTGCCCCACGCGAGCCTGATCGGCGTACATCTGGCCGAGACTGCGAAGGTTGTCCTGCAATTCGTTCCGCTGGGCGCCGAGTTGAATAGAGTAAAGAAACAGCCTCGGCAACAGCGCCGCCCGGTGTCCGGCCTCCAGGATGCCCGACCCTTGCTCGATTTGCTCCGAGACGGTTTCGCTGTCCTGGACGAGCCTGCTGCTACCCGAACTGACGGCCCCCAGTCGCAGGGCTTCCGGGACGTCGCACCCGGCCCCGATCAGCACCGCCATCGCCTCCGACATCCGGCTCAGGATCGTCGCGTGGTAGAGCCTGCCAATGACGGGCAGACGCAGGAACAACCGCTCACGGGTTCGCCGGCCCCCAGGCGTTGAAGACAGACTGATGATGCCGAAGACCGATGCGGCGATCAGGACCCCCACGACAGTCCAGATCGGCACGAGGTTCTCCGAAAGCGTGAACATAGCCGTCGTCACGGGATTCAGCCTGCCCCCCACCATCTCCTGCACGACCGCCTTGAACTGCGGAATCACGAAGGCAAAGACCCCGGTGATGACGATCGCGCCCAGGGCCAGAATCACCAGCGGGTAGCTGACGGCCTCCACGACGATGCGCCGCGTGTGTCCGGCCAGTTCCAGATGGCGATTGAGACTGGCGAGCATCTCGCTGAGCCGGCCGGTCTCAACCCCGGCCTTGAGAATGCGCCCGTAGAGTGGCGGGAAAGATCGTTCCCGTTTCTGGAACGCCTCCTCGATGGGGACGCCCTTCTCCAGGTCGTCCGCGATGTCCGCGACGAGTTGGCGCATCGACTGCGACCCCATGTCGTGGGCCAGTTCGCGAAGCCCTCGCTCCAGCGGGACGCCCGCGCGGGCGATCGAAGCCAGTTGCTGGTTGAAGAGCAGAAACTCGTTGCGTCCCACGGCCGTCCGCGGCCGCTCGGACACGGCCTTCTCGACCAGGTTGACGTTGAGGTTCATCTGCCGGAGGGTCTCGGTCGCCTCCTGCGGCGAGCCCGCCTCCACGGTCCCCGTCATCAACCGGCCGGCCGCCGTCAGCGCATCGTACCTGAAAGTCGCCATCTGTCGTTCCCTACATGCACGGATCGTTTTCAGTCATTCCGCAGGCCGTCCACAGTTCATCCTGCGTGGTGATCCCCGCTTCCACCAACCGCCTGCCATGAGCCATGAGGCCCGTGTGGCCGCGTGTCGTGAGCAGGGTTTGGAGTTCATCGAGATCGGCCTTGCCAAGAAGGGCTTTCCGCAAGCCGCTGTCCAACTGCACCATTTCCGCGATCAGAACCCTGCCGTGAAAGCCGGTGCCCAGACACGCTGGACAGCCGACCGGCACAAACCGATCCTCCTGGGCCTTCTTGCACTTGTCGCACAACCTGCGGATCAGCCTTTGGCTCACCACCGCGGAAATGCTCGACGTCACCTGGTAGGGCTCGATGCCCATCTCCAGCAGTCTCAGCAGCGCCCCGGCGGGTGTTCCGCTGTGCAGGGTGCTCATTAGCAGGTGCCCCGTCAGGCCGGCTTCAATGGCGATCCGGGCCGTCTCCGCGTCGCGGATCTCGCCGATCATCAGGATCTGCGGGTCCTGGCGGAGCAGCGACCGCAGCGCTGTCGGAAAGGTCATCTGGCCGTGCGGCGTGATCGGCGCCTGCGTCACCCCTTCGATCCGGATCTCGACCGGGTCCTCCAGGGTCACAATGCTCTTGCCTGGAAACGTCCTGGCGATGTATCGGAGCGCCGCCGCCAGCGTGGTGCTCTTGCCGCTGCCGGCCGGCCCGGTCACCAGGAGCACCCCCTGGCTCTGGGCTGCGATCGATTTCAGTTGCGACTCGATCTGCGGCGCAAGGCCCAGATGCGCCAGATCCATCAGGTCCTCGCGCCGATAGAACAGCCGCACCACCGCCCGCTGCCCATAGATGGTCGGAAAGACAGCCAGTCGAATGTCGGTGACCTTCTCGGCCGGCGCGCCGGTCAGCTCCAGCCGGCCCTCCTGCGGAATGTCGTTGCGGTACGTCAGAAGGCCGCCCAGGACTTTCAAACGCGCCACGACGTTGTCCGCCACGACCGCCGGCAGGCTCTCTACCGGGTTCAGCACGCCGTCGAGACGGTACTTCACCTTCAAACCGGCGCCGGTGGGCTCGAAGTGAACGTCGCTGGCCCCGGCCGCCACAGCCTTGGCGAGCAGATCATCGACGATCTCGACCACGTCCTGCGCCTGGCAAGGCGTGTCGGAGCGCAAATCCTTGGAGTCCTTTGCATTCATAGATCAAAGCCGCCCAATACTGCCACTCGTTACACTTTCATAGACGCGCCGCAAGCCCCTGTGTTAATCAGGGGATGATTTTGGCAATCCACCCGGCTCTTGTCCGTCAGGATCTGCATCTGGATCTCGCGGCATGGAGGAGTCCCGTTCTGTCATCCTGAGCAAAGCGAAGGATCTGCCCTGAGAAGGGAACAAACGCACATCATCACGCCTACTTCAGATGCTTCACTTCGTTCAGCATGACAGAGGACAGTCATGGCCCCCACGAAGCCTCGTCCCACCCCGTTGGCACAGGACGCATATTTTTTTTCGCATTCGCGAGCTGCTCATGTTAACATGAAAGGCTGTGGAACGTCCTATTGGGCAAAGTACGGGATCGCAAGGCAGTGTCTATGTTCGACCGGGCCATCCAGAACGACCTCCTCTGGGCCAGTGCGGCGTCCGAGGCCGTGGAGGAGAGCCAACGGTGGATTCTCACCGCCATGCAGCGGTACGGTCCTGAACTGGTCACTTTGCTCTGGCGAATTCTGGGCAGCGAACAGGACGTCTGCGACGCGTATCAGACCACGTTCCTGCGTTTGGCCCACCTGGAAGACGGCCGCAAGCCCAAATGGATCAAGGCGTATCTGTTCCGCACAGCCAGCAACGCGGCCATTACGATGCTGCGGCAGCGCAGCATGGAGCGAAAGACGCTGTCGAACATGACGGACGCCGGCGAGGAAGGGCCGACCACGGAAATCGACTTCGACGCCGGGCATCTGGCCGAGAGCCTCCGCTCCCACATCGCCCAACTGCCGGAGCATCTGCGAAGCGTGATCATGCTTCGCGATCTCGGCGAGTTGTCCTATGCGGAGGTGGCTCGCATCATGGGCATCTCCACCGGCACCGCCAGGGTGTACCGATGCAAGGCCGTACAAATGCTGGCGATGTGGGTGACTGAAGAGGACAACCGATGAAGCTCGCAAAACATGGGGAAACCGATTGTTCGTGCCACACTGGTCCGCCGTCCGGCTGGGGCGGGAGGATCCGCAGGCGTCTGCTGGATTCGGCTCAGAGACGTTTCGGCCCCGCAGCCCCCTGGGTGCAGCGTCATGCAGCCGGTTGCCCCAGATGCCGGCAGCGGCTGGCCGGTCTGGCCCGAGTGGACATCGCGTTGTCGGTCATCAAGTCGCAGCCGCACCAGTTCGATCTGCTGACGCGGGCCAATGCCGCCGCGATCCGCATGCTCGGTCATCATCTCCGCCAGAGCGAGGCGGCCGACAAACTCAAAGAGGCCAAACCCAAGCCCTCCTTCGCCGAGCGATACGCCGGACACCAGGGCGCCATCACGAACGTGGCCGCGTGCATCGCCCTCCTGATGCTGACCAAAGTCGGGATCTTCACCTCCCTGGACAAGGCCCGCACCCGAGGCGAGGCTGCGATGAAGCAATACTACACCACCCGAGCCGGCGAGGACCTCGCCGGCGAAGTCTTCAAGTCCTGATCACTCGATCAACACGGTGATCGTCGGGAACTGGCCGTCGAAGATGACGACGCCGGCGCCCGTGGTGGCCGTGGGCCATTCGCCTTCGACGACGAACAGAAGCTCCGAGCCCACCGGATTCGTGGGAGTCACCGGCGGCTGCGTCGGATTGTCCACCGGCGTCTCCGACGAGGACGTTGTTCGTTTGCGGCGGTTCTTGTCCTTGAGCTCGTCGATCAGCTTGTCGACCGCCCGATAGGCCAGGAAGGTCGATCCGCCGAACTCCAGCACCGAGCCGATCACGCCTTTGTCTTCAAACGCCTTCTTGTACTCCTCCATGTTGGCGATGCCCTTCATCTCGACGGAGTTGCTGACGAACTCCAGCGGCACCAGCAGGACCCAGTCCATCGCCCGCTCGGCGCCTTCTTTCTTGCCGCCGGCGAGCAGATGCACGGGAACTCGGGCCAGATTCGTCGCGGCCTGTCCCATGTGCTTGAAGAGTTCCAGAATGTCTTCGACGACGATGCCCACGCATCCCGTGACGTTGTCGAAGTAGCCCCAGGTCACGGCATTGCCGATTTCCTCGGTCGTCTTCCAGACACCTCCGATCGTGCGGCCGGTGAAGATCAACGGACGCACGAGGGGGTTGTTGTCCTTGTAGACGTCCTTGATCGGATCGGGCAACGCGTCGAGCGTGATCAGATCGGCCAGGGAATACACGCCGTCCGTGAAGCTGGCGATGGTCTGCCCCGCCCGCCGCGGCACCCTGCCCGGCTCATCCAGCAGGCCCTTGCCGTCGTTGGCGCGAAGCGACTTGGCCTTCTCCGAACCGTATCCGAGAATGAAGACGTTGACGCCGTCGCCGATGGTCATGCCGGCCCGCTCCAGCGCCTTCTTGAGGCTCTCCCCGGAATTCCGCGAGCCTTCTTTGACCGCGTGGGCCCGGTATTTGTCGAGATCCGATCCGAGCGACCAGGGCTTCTTCTCCTCGGAAGCCGCGGCCAGCGCCGAGATCGTCGCGTTCGGATCTCCCGCCGCGATCCCGCCGAGAACGACCTTGTCCGCCAGGTTGGAGGCGGCAGGCTTGTCCCACAGGGTCAGTCCCGGCTTGGCCGACAGGAGCGCTTGATTCAACGAACGCATCGGTTGCGCCGCAGGCATCGCGGATGCACCCGAAGCCACCGAGGTGGCCGTCGGCTGGGGATTCTGCGCAGCCGCAGAAGCCGCTGCCTTCTTGACCCGCAGCGCCTCAATCTGCTCCATCGCTCTCATCGCGGCCTGGTTGTCGGACGACAGTCCGTTCCACACGGGCGTTGCGACCGCCTGGACCGGCTCCTTCGGGGCCGCAGACATCGCAGCGCCGCCGACGATGGGCACCGCCTTCGGCGCCGGCGAGGGAAGGGCCTTTACGACGGGCGCCGGCGTCACCGCGGGCATCGGCGTCGAAACCGATGCGCGGCCGATCATCGGCTGCGCCGGCGGAACGGACGAAGGAGCTGGAGCCGGAATCGACGTTGTGGCCGGAACCTGAGGCGCGGACTGGGCCGGCGGAGTCTTCGCCTGCGACGGTTGGACGGGTTTTGCCGGCGGCGCGGTCATTCCCTTCATCAGCAGACCCTTGCTGTCGGAGGTATTGAGCTTCGACGCAAGCTGCGACATGTAGGCATGAGGGTTCATGGGGTCGCGAATCGGTCCGGCGACAGCCCCCGACGACGAATCAGCCGCCCGGGTTTCCGCGACCACACAGAGGTTGGCCGTACCGGCGAACGCCAGCAGACCGACGAGTCTGATAATGCACAGGCCTCGCCAACGCGTGATCAACTGACGAAGATTCCCGCCGCCGTCGAATCGTTCCCCGCCCAACGGACCGGGACAACAGATGACTGGGATTTGCGCGTGTTTCACTTTCATCAGCCCCCCCAATGGCGTCTTTGCGTCCGGCGCACCGCGCCAGGCCGTAAGACAGTGCTGCTACCCCCAACCGTGCCCGACATCCGTCATCCGGATGAATATGGGACCTTATGCAGATTCCGCCGGGCCAAAACTCAACCGCCTCCGGTGCTGTGCTGCGGAACATCCGTGAAAGATTGCGTCTGCCACGATAGTCGTAGCGGTCCACCCCAATTCGATGTGTGCATTCTACCACAGAGGACCGGCCCAGTCAAGCACAATCCGGCCCGCGCAGACAACAATCGCCTCCAAGAGTCCGCAGGGGGAAGAAAGGAAAAACGGAGAGGTCGGGATTCGATCTGCCCTCTTTCGCCAAAATCTTACAAGGACTCTGTTTGCAGCTCAACTCCTGTGAAAGCACAGACTTAGAGACTCTTGGTGTTCTACTGTTCTCACACGGTTTTTTGCCATCTCGTGACCCATTTTGAGGGCAATCTGAGGGCAACCTGAGAACAAATACGCCAGTCTACCGGTTCAAGATGCCCAGTGGATAGGAACCGGCAATCGAGCATGCCGTCAACGCAACTCGGTGGCACGCAAATCGCACGGCGTTCCGGAATCTCAAAGGAGGCTTGGCCCTGTGGTCGGCCCCCCGGTCTGACGACGCGGAGTGTCCTGGAGGAATCCGCGTCCGTCCAGATGGTCGATGTGCACATCCCCACGAGCAATGGGCGAATGCTGATCCTGTCGCGGTACGCCCAGCCGGGACCCGCAACGGGTGCTGATCCGGCTCAAGCTGGAGCTGCCGTCCCAACCGCCGCCCCGGATCACGGCCGCCTCCGGCGGCAACGAGGTGTCGATGTAGTGAATACTCTCGGCTGAAACGGCCCTCTTTGACCATGTCAAGTCGGTTTGACCCAGCGAATCTGCGAAGTCGGGTTCATTCAGTCGAATTCAGTCGAAGATTTGCGTTTTCTGCATTGACGTGTTACTCCGGCGATCATAGACTCCACTATGGCGTCGGACTGTGGCATGAAAGGATGGGTCGCAAAAGCGACTCCTGATGTACCGGTGAAGGGTATGCCAGTCCTATGGACAAGGAGGTTCCTACCGTGAATGGCCTCATTAAATCGTTGTCGGTCATCGTCTGGGCACTTATCGCGTCGTCATCCCTGGCCGTTGCACGAGAGCAGGACCTGACCGTGACACTGACAGGCCAGGAGATCTTCTTCTCGCAAGACACCTCCGTTGCTTTGGTCGTCTCCAGCACCGCCGGTGGTGTTGTCAGCACACCCGGTGAAGGCACTTTCCACTACGACTGCGGCACACAGGTTGAGCTCCAGGCTGACCCCGACCCATTGTTTGAGTTCGCTGGCTGGTGGGGAAGCACCTTCTCTACCGACAACCCGCTGACCCTCACAATGGAGAGCAACCAGCACGTCAAGGCGCATTTTCTGAGTGTGCTGTCCGTGCTCTATGTCGATGATGATGGTCCCGGCGATCCCGGCCCTGGCGATGCGAATATCAGTGATCCGTATGAAGACGGCACACCGGAGCATCCCTTCGACATGATTCAAGAGGCCATCGACGTGGCCCGGACGGGGGTCCGGATCATGGTCCGGCCTGGAACTTACTTCGAGACAATCGACATGCTCGGCAAGAGCGTCGAGGTCAACGGCTTCAATTCGGACGACGCGAGCATTCTTCCGCTGCCGGTGATCGACGGCGAGGGCAAGGGTACGGTCGTGCGATGCACTCACGGCGAAGACCCCAATTGTATCCTGCGGGGTCTGGTGATCACCGGCGGCAAAGGATGGCAGGCCGGCGGGATTCTGTGTGTGGCCAGCAGTCCGACGATCGCCAACTGCCTGATCGTGGGCAATCGCGCCACGGCTCTCAATGCCGGCGGCGGGATTCACTGCGAAGACAGCAAGGCAGTATTCATCAACTGCACGATCTCCGGCAACCGCGGGGGCAGTGCAGGGGCAGGCGTCTGCCTGTCGAACAGCCGGGCGATTGTGCTGGACTCCATCGTGTGGGCGAACACACCCCCGCAAATCAAGCTACTTGGATCCGCCAGTCCCCTCGTCGCTTATACAACCGTTGCCGGGGGCTGGCCGGGCGATGGCAACTTGCGTGCAGACCCACAATTTGTACTACCTGGGTATTGGGCCGATCCTGCGAATATCGTCGCGGTTCTGCCGGCGACCGATCCTCTGGCGGTCTGGGTCGAGGGCGATTACCACCTGATGTCACAGGCGGGCCGCTGGGACCCGATCTCCGGGAGTTGGCTCAAGGACCCGGCGAGCAGCCCCTGCCTCGACGCAGGGGCTCCGGAGTCGCCGATCGGATCGGAGCCGGTGCCCAATGGCGGTCGCATCAATATGGGTGCCTACGGCGGGACGGGACAAGCCAGCAAGTCTCCGACGACAGGCGGCAATATGTAAGGCCAGAGCACGAGTCGGCAGGGAGAAGGCTGTGGTCGAGGTATGTGGAAGAAGCGGTGCCATGGGGGATTCCGCTGCAGAATGATGGACTCCGACGGAGGAGCGGAGCTGACGACCTGGGTTCATGGGACCGAATGCCGTACTCTGGTGTCATGTGCGGGCCCCGTGCAGGAGCGTAATCTGTGGCAGCGAATGAGAAATCCCGGCTCGAAGAGACCGACGCGGCCATCCGAAGGTACGCGAGGGTACGGAGGACCAGAGGCGTCTTGGCGTGCAGCAATCACCGGCTTCTTGCACGGCTGTCCGAGAGGGCTTTCGCCGATGCCGACGCCGTCCTATTGATTATTGGGGCGGTTCTATTCACACCGCTTGTGACCCTGAAATCGACCCTCGACCCAGCCTTGGCGCCCCAATTCGTCGCGTGGGCTCTTGTGTCATCGATCCTCTGTCTGTCACTCCTGCTGCAAGCGGCAATCGGACTGGGAGCGACCGACTATGGGATCCTCAAGCGAGCGATCTTTCCAATTTTTCTGGGGTATCTCCTGTTCTCGACAGTCTCGTTGACCCAAGCGGTAAACGTGACTGAGGCCATCTACGAAAACCTCAAGATCGTCATGTCGGTCGTTTTCCTCCTCCTGGTGACCATCATCTTCTTACGGAAGAACGGCGGTGTCGCTCTGGTGGCCAAGGCAGTCGTCATCACCGCAATCCTCATCTCACTGATCGGTTTCTGTCAGTTCTTTACGTATGGCGTCGTAGATAGACCCGGCTATTCTCTCCTGAACGGGACCATGGGGCACAAGAATCTCTTTGCTTCAGGCCTGTTCGTCCTGTTGCCGTTTTGCCTGTACACAGTCCTTCTCTGTCGCGGCTTCTGGGCCATCATGGGGATCGTTGCGACGGCTTCCATACCACCGTTGATCCTGTTAAGTCGCACGCGCGCTGTTTGGCTTGCGTTGCTCGTCACATTGGTGGTGTCTGTCATCGTCGCCCTGACGGTGTCTAGGCGGGCCACGCTAGCCGTCGCCCCGCAGATGCGCACCCGGGTTCTTCGCAGGATGGCATATGTCATCGTGGGGTCTCTCCTCATTGGCGCACTTGTGGCAGCGCTGCACGTGCGGTCGCACTCTGTCAAGAACTTCATCGCCGCCGCGGCTAATACTGATTCGTTCTTTGAGCGAGTGTCTGTTTGGCGAAAGACAACACAGATGATCCGAGATCATGCCGTCTGGGGCGTGGGAGCTGGAAACTGGAAGATCGTATTCCCATCGTATGGTTTACTCGAGGGGACTCCGCCTGATCGGCTCAAGACCGTGTTCTTCATTCGTCCACATAACGACTTCTTGTGGGTATGGGCGGAAGTCGGAACAATTGGCTTCTTATTCTATGTGGCCATCTTCACTGTCACGTTGCTTTGTGCCCTCCGTATCATGACGCAGGGACCTTGGAGCGAAGACTCACTGCTGGCGTTTCTGATGTTCCTGGGAATAACAGGCTACATCGTCATCTGCGGCTTTTCCTTTTCTCGAGAGCGTGTCTTTGACACCGTCTTTCTACTCTTGATGATGGCGACGGTCATCGCGATCTACCACCGACGGTTCCCGGTCCAACAACATACTCCTCGATCTGTGCTGGTAAGTATTCTCCTTGTCGCCCAAGTCCTACTGTTGTCTGCAACTGCAATCGGTTATGCGCGGTTAAACGGGGAGATTCACACGAAAAGGGCCATGACCGCAAGAATGGTTCAAGACTGGAGAGGTGTCCTTCGCGAAATCGATGCTGCGTACTCCGTTTTCGCTTCATTGGACCCGATGGCTACGCCTTTGAAATGGTATCGCGGGGAAGCTGACTTCGCGTCCAATGACCTGCAGCAGGCCGTGGCCGACTACGAGCAAGCCCTGGCCGCCCATCCGTACCATATTCACGTCCTGAACAACCTCGCTACGTGCCGTGTGCTCACAAACCGCCAGGCAGAGGCAATCCGCCTCTACGAAAAAGCAATCCACATCTTCCCTCGATTTGACGAGGCGGCCTGCAATCTGGCGGCAGTCTACTTCAACAAAGGTGACTATCGCGAAGCACAGCGGATCCTGCTGCGATGCGGCCCCGATGTACAGAACGCCACGCTGGAGCGATATCGCAGAATCGTGGCCGAGAAGCTAGGGGGCGAAACACCCGCTGAAGCGGACGGCTCGGCCCGAGCCAAGACCGCTGCACACAGGACGCCGGTTCCGTCCTTCGCTGACGCGCTCGAGGATGTTCACCGACTCTGGTCCTCCGCGTATGGCAGGTATTTCTTTACGATCGACGTGGATGAACGTGACGCATTTCTTCGTCTTCGCCAGCAGGCATGGACCGATGAGGGTGTCGCGTACCGCGCCTTCGCCGAGAGCGCGATTCCCGGGCTGGTCCCCGTGCATCGATTCCATTCCCCCACACTGAAGGGTTACCTCTACACCTTATCACCTTTGGAGGTCGAGAAGCTGACGCAGGACTATCCGGACCAGTGGCGGTACCAAGGTATAGCGTTTTACGCCTTCGCACAACCAGACCAGCCGCACGGGACAATCCCTGTCCACCGTCTCTGGTCCCCATCGCTCCAATGCCATCTCTACACCGCGGACGAAATGGAGGTGAAGCAACTCAAGACCATGCACAACGATACCTGGGCCTACGAGGGAGTGGCTTGGTATACGTATCCGTGATGGGACAGATCTACGCATTGTGGGGACAGCATGCTCAAGTAATCGAGCACGCCCAGAGGGCGTGGCATTAAGAGTTCCCTGTAGAAGGCTCCGGAAATACTGGAGGATTCATGAAGAAGAGACGGCTCCGTGAAGAACAGAGTGCGCGGATTTTGCGGCAGGCAGAGGCGGCGGGCACCCGGATGTACTTGCTGAGCAAGTACACCAGGGCGATCGTAATCCTGGAACTGGCGGATCTAGCCCAACCATGATGGATAACAACACTCCCAACCGAATGTGGTTGCGATCCCCGCGACGGGCGTGGATATTATTCATCCTCACGCTGTTGGTCGCAATGGCGGCGGTAATCCTGCAATGGGGGCCGGGCTGACACAATCCCCTCCGTACTCTTGGAGAGTACCTCTCGCTGTCATTCCCGGTTTCGCTTGGTATCCTGGCGATCATCGGTGGTCGGTCCTATGCGAAGGACGAGATACGCAGATGCCTGACCCGTGCATTCGTGTTCTCGCTGTGCCTTCTGGGCATTTTCGGCATCCTGGTGCCACTTATCTCCGGCATGCGGTATCCCTTTTTCCTATGCCTCGTCCCCTTCGCCATTCTGTGCCCCAATACAGGGCTTGGCGCATTACTGATCTTCGTGCTATGGGCGTTGTACGTCGGCCTACTGACCGTCTCGCTGTGCCACGCAAGAAGACTCCAGGACAAGGTGCACCGAGCCATCGCCCACCTTGCCATTGTCATGGTCTTCGGAATCGCCTACGCGGCTGGCTGGTATTTCACCAGCCGAGCCATAGGCATGGCCATTGCGCTGGGAGTGATGGCGGGGTCACAATGATAGTGCGACAGTCGATCAATCCCAAAGCTATGCCCGATATGCAATGTGACTTTGCGGCAAGCCAGAAAAACTCAAAGGTCTTTCCGGCTTGCCGTAAAGCCACCGGGGAATGCGTGGCGGGAACGAACGAGTGGAGCCCCTGGCGTTTTCTCCTTTGGACCAATCTACGCCACCACAGTCAGCTTATAGCATCGGCTGACATCGCCGCGCTCACTCAAGACCTTCAGGTAGTACGTGCCCGCCAGGCCGGCCCAGGAGCTTGATCGTCCTCCGACTTGCCGGTTCCGTCAACCTGCTGGATCAAACTGCCGTCCGCCGCATACAAAGCCAATGCCAAATCGCCTTCGGCCGTGTCGAAGTCGATTCGCACCTTCGGCTTGGAGGTTCCGCTCTGCTGGATCGTGAACCCGTACCAGTCCGCATCCTGATCGCTGTAGATCGTCAGGTTGTTGTCCCGGGGCGAATTCCCCCTGGATCAACACAAGTACCTCATGGCACGTCTCAAACGACCCTGCGCCTACGCAACCAATGCACAACACCCATGCCGAGGCCTCCGAGAACAATAGCGCCGGGGGCGGGGATCACCTCAACCCTAATGTTGTCTATGTAAGAGACGCCCGTCGCCCCGTCACTCCAACCTGAATCTCCAATTACTGACATCGCTATTCGGTCCAGCCCCGATGTAAACGTGCCGTTTACGAGGCTTGTGTCACTAACAAGCACGATGCCAGAATCCCTCTCCGAAATACGCGTATAGAATTGACTTAGTGCAGGATCATAGTCAACCAGTATGCTGTACCAGACTCCAGGCGTAAGAACACCGCCTGGCCAATCGTCACCTTCGAGAACCCCTTCAGAAGTGATCCAATGAATTGAAGGTTTGTAGCCCTCGTCGGTGTGACCCACGGTCACGGTGAAGTATTGTGGACTGATTCCGGCATAGTGCCATGACACCAAGTCGGCATCCGTGAATCCCAATCTCGAATCCCCGACGTAGTCCAACTGGGCCGGCAAGAGGTCATACTGCAGACGCCAGCGTGAACCAGCTTGAAATCCGGGCAATGCATGATAGGAGTACTCATCCGAACCATCTACCGATTTCTGGTAGTACGTCTGGGACGACATGTCCCAGAAATAGTGGTCCGGGTTGTTCGTCGTCCAATTGGGGTCGAAAGAGAAGTCCTCCTGATATATGGTTCCTGCTCCCAGCGGTGCCGTGATTGCGACAAGAATCGATACCGTTAATACAACGCCCTTCATTTTCGTTCTCCTCCAATAAGAAGCAGACTCTCTAATCCAGCGTTACAGCGAACAACTGTCATCGTATCGTCATAGACATTCCCTTTCCAAGTGGCAGCCAATCTACTCTCTCACTCAAGACCCACATCGGCACCGTCGGCGTTTGGCGACCTAAGCCACCATCGTCAGCTTGTACTTGCGGCTCACATCTCGCCGCGGGCTCCAGACCTTCACGTAGTAATCCCCGTCCGCCAAGCCCGCCAGGCTCCCCTTCTCGATGTTCGTCACCCCATCGCTCACCGAGCCCACCAGCGTCCCGTCCGCCCGGTACAACGCCAACGCCAGGTCCCCCTCCGTGTTCACAAAGTCGATCTGGACCCGGTGCAACGTCGTCCCAGGACCCAGAATCGTAAACTTGTACCAGTCCACATCCTCCACGCTGTCGATCGTCAGGTTGTCCCGAGTCCACGTCCCGCTGACATACCCAACATCCTTCGCCGTCTCCCGCGTGTCGTTCTCCTCATCCCCATCCGGAGCCACAACCCCGATCCAGTCCGGATCCGTGCCCACCTTCACGTTGTTGACCACGGTGCCCTCGGGACCCAGGTTTGTCACACGGGCAATCACGTACTTCTGGCCTGCCGTCCCCATCGCGGGGACCGGGGCCGCGATGCTCTTATTCACGCTGGCGCCCGGGGCGATGTCATCCGTATAGGTCCCGCTGCCGATCAGCGGATCCGTCGCCTGGTACACAGGATCATTCGACAGGTACCACTCCACCTTCCAATCCGCCCGCTGGTAGCCCGGACCGTTGTTCTTCACCACCACCGTCCAGTCCACCACCGTCCCGGGCTCGGCGCTCTGCCAAACCGTGCTGTCCACGCCCGTCGGAGCAAGGTCCGGCGGAGCCGGAGCCACCATCGTCAGCTTGTACTTGCGGCTCACATCCTGGTGCTGGCTCCACACCTTCACGTAGTAATCCCCGTCCACCAGACCCGCCAGGCTCACCTTCTCGATGTTCGTCACCCCATCGCTCACCGAGCCCACCAGCGTCCCGTCCGCCCGGTACAACGCCAACGCCAGGTCCCCCTCCGTGTTCATAAAGTCGATCTGGACCCGGTGCAACGTCGTCCCAGGACCCAGAATCGTGAACTTGTACCAGTCCACATCCTCCACGCTGTCGATCGTCAGGTTGTCCCGAGTCCACGTCCCGCTGACATACCCAACATCCTTCGCCGTCTCCCGCGTGTCGTTCTCCTCATCCCCATCCGGAGCCACAACCCCGAT
>DATIKY010000037.1:0-2668 GCA_035476995.1 Sedimentisphaerales bacterium
AAGAACGCGCGGTTCCCGCTGCTCAAGACCCTGGATACGTTCGACTTCACCGCGCAGCCCTCGATCCCCGAGAAGCTCGTCCGCGAACTGATGGGGGGCGAATACGCAGATCGCCATGAGAACGTGCTGCTGGTCGGGAACAGGGAACCCGTGACATAATGCTACACCTCTCTACGTGCTTGAAATAAAAGGAGTTGCGCGTTTTCGGCGTCGAGTCGCGGAACGCCACGACCTTCACGAATCATCCGGGCAGCTTTCTGGACGACAGATAGTTGCAGAGCTTCTTGTGGAATTACCCAAGGCGCGTGCGGTACGATCTGCTTGGCGGGCAGAATCTCCCTGCGAATCATCTTCCGAACGGAGTTCGGGCTTACTTGCAGCATCTCTGCCGCTTGATTCAAGGTCAGCCAAGATCGTGGCGTTTCCGGATCGTAGGCAGGGATTTCATGGTAGGAGCGTAACGACCGAACACGGGGCTCGGTCCAACCGTTGTCGGCGCCAGTGCGATAGCCCAGCCGGTTCAAAATGGCAGCGATCGATGGATCTGGACAGACCTTAGCCAATTCGCGGACCAAGTCAATTACCTGGCGGTCCGTCATGTGGCGGTGCATTCCGGTGCGATTCTTTGCAATGGTCAAGTCCGTATGGCTGCCGCCGACCCAATGCAGTTTCATAGTGATCTGAGCGGGCTCAGCCGTTATGTCCACTATGATCTCATGCAGCACGGTCCGCAATATCCGCTTCTTGAGCGCTACCGAGGTCCCTTCCTGCTGCCAGAGAATGTTGAGACCCTGGCCCAGATGCAAGAGATGCTGTCGCTGTTCCGGGACAACTGGGTTTTGATGGGCCTCGGTGGTGTTGAGCCGAGTTTCCAATTCCGCGACCTTTTGCAGGGCCCGATCCCAACGCTTCTCCAATTCGCCGGCCACTAATCGGTTCTCCGGGTCGGTGGCATCATATTGGCGTTGGATCCTCTGGGCGTCATACCGGGCTTTCTCCAGAGCTAACGTCAAAGCTCGACCTTTGTGGTCTTGGTCCTGTTGCAGGGCATCCCAGGCATCCAGGGCGGACTGGACCCCAAGGGGCTGTAGGGTCTCCAAGACCTCGCGGACGACAGCCTCATCCACACGCAAACCGCCGAAACTGATACACCGCTCGGTTCCATGGTTCAGGTGGGCTCCGCGACAATAGTACCGGGGGACACGTCCCCCGTTGCCGCTATAACCGACGTGCAACTTGCGGCCACAGCGACCACAACGGAGCAAACCGCTCAGGAGAGCAGGGCCTGCTTTGGCGGCACCGGTTTGACTGGTTTCCATCTTGCCACACATGCCAGCATTGGCCTCAATCATCACCTGGTTCTTCACATACGTATCCCAGGAAATATGCCCCGCATGATGGTCCCGAATCAAGACCTCCCATTGATCTCGTGGCACACTGTGCCCCTTCGTCTTCCGGGCCCGGCCCTCGACGATCACCGTCTTCGTGACAGATCGTCCATGTGCGAAAGCACCTGCATAAGCCGGGTGTGTCAAAATCGAGAACAACCGTCCGTAAACCGGCAACTGCCACACCACCTCATCGTTACCGCTTTCCGGAGAGAAGGTCGGCAAGGGGATCTCCTGCTGCCGATACCACAAGAGGACTTGTCGAATACTACCCAACTCCTGAAACTTGGAGAAAATGCCACGGATCGCCTCTTGGACCTGACGATCCGGGATCATCTCCATGCCGTTGTGTTCCGTGCGAATGTAGCCAATGGGCACTTGCGTCAGCACCTCACCCCGGCGGATCTTGTCGCGTCGGGCTTCTTGCGCACGCTGCCGCAACAAATCCAACTCGAACTCGCTCATCGTTCCTTTCAACCCCAGCAGGAGTCGGTCGTTGGGCCGACGGGGATCGTAGACACCTTCGTGGTCGATAACCAGGGTCTCTGTCATGGCGCAGAGGTCGAGCAGGTAATGCCAATCTCGATTGTTGCGTGCCAAGCGGGAGGCTTCCAAGGCCAAGACCGCCCCCACTTCCCCTCGGCACACGGCCCCCAGGAGCCGCTCGAATCCGGGCCGCTCTTGCGATCCACTGCCCGAACGACCAAGGTCTTCATCGATCACTTCAACCCTGTGGAAGTTCTTTTCCTGGGCAAGTTGCACCAAAGCATACTGGCGGCGTTGGCTCTCCAGACTATTTCGGACCTGGTGCATAGTGGATTGGCGGACGTACACATAGGCGGAGCGGTCCAGATGATGCGGTTGGATCTTCTCATTCATGAGCGAGTCCCTCCTTTATCTGCGGCTTGGCGACGGCCACTTCTCTGAGCATCTGGCTGAGAAGTTGTTGACACTGCTTCTGCACTGGCTCGGGAAGTCGTTCGCTTCTTACTTCCTCTGGGAACGGCAACGGCGGATGATACACTTTGGGACGGTTCATGAGCGACTCCTTGAAAGATAGAATCCTTGGTCTTCAAGGAGTCATTGCCGCCAGTCACACCGTGCGTGTCAAGAAGTTCTCGCAACCTCATCAACGCCGGGCGCGCTGACTCACCATTTATGTTACCGAAGCCTGGTGGTTGCCTCAGTAGAATGTTACCAAAAACTGGAGGCATACGATGGGCAAGAGAGTGAGCTCGCAGACGAGGAGAGAGTTGCTGGAGGCGGTGCGACGGCGGTAT
>DATIKY010000038.1:0-11412 GCA_035476995.1 Sedimentisphaerales bacterium
TCCCTTCCGCAATTTCTCGTGGTCCAGCACGGATCCCATGACCTCGAGAAATTCATCGTCGAAAACGCAGACGTCTCCAGGATGCTAGAATTGCGGTTGGTCGGATAACCGCCGCAGGGCCAACCTGGCACTGTCCAGTTCCTAGAAAGCAAAGGTCATAATGGTGGTAGTACAGTTGGGTATCCTGACGAAGGTGACGCCATGAACATTGTGGATGAGACAAGAGAGCAAATCATCGGACTCTGCGAGAAATACGCAGTGAAGGAACTGTATGTCTTCGGCTCCGTGCTGCGAGAGGACTTCAGGCCGGACAGCGATATCGACATGGCTGTGGTGTTCTCGCGGTCGGGAGTCGCCGGCAGTTTCGACCGGTACTTCGACTTCAAGACCGAATTGGAGCAACTGCTGGGACGGTCGGTGGACCTGGTGTGCGCCGCCGGCATCCGCAACAACGTCTTCCGACAGGAGCTTGACGAAACCAAGAGACTCATCTATGCGGCATGACCCTCACAAACTGTACGAGGACATTCTGCGGGCAATCGACGAGACGGCTTCCTTCTGTCACCGCAAGACGATCGAAGACTTCCGAGACGACCGTGTGCCCTCCAACTCATTGTCGAACGAGAACTGGAGATCATCGGAGAGGCCATGGCTCGTCTCCAGAGAGAACGTCCCGATCTTGCGGACCAGATCACAGACGCGCACAAGATTATTGGGCTTCGGAATGTACTGGCTCACGGTTACGACATCTTGCAGCAGGAAATCCTCTGGGATGTCGTGACAAACAAACTGGCCTCCCTCAAACGCCAGATCGAGAAGCTGCTCTGACGCGGCGTCCCCCAACCTCTCGCAAGATCGACACACCTCGTTTTTCTCGCGGAATTCGCCGCCACCGGGCTGAAAATAGCGCATGCTTTACCTGGGGGAGAGGACGGAGGTGGGGTGATGAGCCAGATGACCAGGAGCGATATCGAGCCGTTGCGCGCGGCGGCGTTCGGGCTGCCGGTGGCGAGGTCCCACGCGCCGGATTCACGGACCTTGAGGAACCGGTGGCTGCTGGACACCGTGCTGCCGGGCGCGGCCCTGCTGTCGATGTCCGTGCTGACCGTCACGATGATCGTGCTGGTCGTGACCACGGTCGCCCACGGCGGGTGGCTGGCGCCGGGGCCCTACGTGAGCGTCGATCCCTGGGTCGGCGTGTCCCCGGGCCCTGCGAACCTGGGCCGGGACGACATCCTGTATCCGGACGTCGTGACGGGCCCGCTCCAGAGCGATCCGTCGTTCGCCTCGCAGAACCGGTCGGCGGACGCAGGCCACTTCGCATCGCAACGGGCGGAGTAGAGTCCCGCGGACCAACACGGACACGCGTAAACCGTCGTCCAACTCGATGAAGGTCTGCGACTGTGGGCGTCGTTTCGGGTCTGCTACCTCATCACGGCGTCGACGCCCAGTCGTACGGCCCGGCGTCGCTGGCCTTCCTGGAGCAGACGCTTGCGAAGACGGATCGAGGTCGGGCAGATCTCGACCAGCTCGTCGTGCTGCACGTACTCCAGGTGGCCCTCCAGGCTCATGATCCGGGCCGGACGGATGCGGGCCGCATCGTCCTTCGACGACGTCCGCATGTTCGTCAGGGCCTTGGCCTTCGTCGCGTTGACGACGATGTCGTTGTCCTTGCAGTGCTCGCCCACGACCTGGCCTTCGTAGACGCGGTCGCCCGGTCGGACGAAGAAGAATCCCCGCTCGTAGAGGGCGTCGAGCGCGTACGCGGTGACGATGCCGGTCTCGCTGGCGATCATGACGCCCGCTCCGCGGTCGGGGATCGAGCCCCGCATCGGCTCGTACTGCTCGAACGTGTGGTGCATGATCGCCCTGCCCTGCGTGGCGGTCAGGACCCGTGCGTTCAGGCCGAACAGCCCGCGGGACGGGATCATGAACTCCATGTGCACGTAGTCGCTGGCGCCGCTCTTGCTGTCCATCCTGAGCATCTCGCTGCGACGGGTGCCGATCAGGCTCATCACGGCGCTCTGGCAGTCGGCGGGGCATTCGATGACCAGCCGCTCGATGGGCTCCTGCTTGACGCCGTCGATCACGCGAACGATGACCTGCGGCTTGCCCACGCAGACCTCGTAGCCTTCGCGGCGCATGTTCTCCAGGAGAATGCCCAGGTGCATCAGCCCGCGGCCGGAGACGACGAATTCGTCCGCGCTGACGCCGGTGTCGACGCGAAGGGCGACGTTCGTCTGGAGTTCCTTGTCCAGGCGGTCCCGGATCTGGAGCGACGTGACGTACCTGCCGTCCTGGCCGGCGAACGGGCCGTTGTTGACCTGGAACGTCATGCTCATCGTCGGCTCGTCGATCGCCACGATCGGCAGCGCGCTGGGCTGGTCGGGGCAGGCGACCGTGTCGCCGATATCCACCGGGTCCAGGCCGGCCACGGCGCAGATGTCGCCGGCCTGCACCTCTTCGGCGCGTTTCTTGCCCAGGCGCTCGAACTCGTACAACTGCACCACCTTCTGCTGCGTGTGGTGGCCCTGCTTGTCGATCACCGTCACCGGCTGGCCCTGCAACATCCGCCCGGCGAAGACCTTCCCGATCCCCACCCGGCCGACATAGTCGGAGTACTCCAGCGACGTGACCAGCATCTGCAGGGGCTTGTCCGGATCGACCTGGGGCGCCGGGATCGAGCGGATGATCGCCTCGTACACCGGTGCGAGATCCTGGTTCGGACGAGACAAATCCGTCGTTGCCCACCCTTCCTTGGCGGACGCGAAAATCACGGGAAAATCCAGGGCGTCATCGCTGGCTTCCAACTCCACGAACAGATCGAAGACCTCGTTGACCACGTCGTCGGGCCGGCAGTCTGGGCGGTCCACCTTGTTGACGACGAGAATGGGCTTGAGCTTGTGGGCCAGAGCTTTGCCCAGCACGAAACGGGTCTGGGGCATCGGCCCGTCAAAGGCATCGACGACCAGGAGCACGCCGTCGGTCATCTTGAGCACGCGCTCGACCTCGCCGCCGAAGTCCGCATGGCCCGGCGTATCGACGATGTTGATCTTGTACTCGCGACCGTCCTTGTCGGTGTACTGGATCGCGCAGTTCTTGCTCAGGATCGTAATGCCGCGTTCGCGCTCGAGCGGGTTGGAGTCCATGATCAGGTTGTGCTCGGCGCCGGCCAGCTTGTCCAGCTCCTCGTCGCGGAACGTGCCCGACTGGTAGAGAAGCTGATCCACCAGCGTTGTCTTGCCATGATCGACATGGGCGATGATCGCCACATTACGAATCGACTGTGCGTACATGTTTCTCCTTGAGTCTTGTTCAATGGGTCCGCCCGCGTCGGAAGTCCGAAACCTCAGCGGGTCTAGTCTGTATCAGGGGAGCCGTGATACCTGCAACCACGCATGCGCTCTACTGGATGCGGCGTTGCCCTGTTCACGCGCTATGAGGGGCCTTTTTGTCCCCGGCCGATTCTGAACCCAGTTATCGCAGACATTATACACTCTCGCGTCCAGAATGCAAAGCGAATCGTTGCGACAATCCGCGGGAAGGAGCGAGTGGACCTCATTGACCCTGTTGACCTTATTGACGATGTCGCCGCCCGGTCACAAAGTCAATAAGGTCCCTTCCCTCAGAATTTCTCGCCTTTGCCCCATTTTCGCCCTTGACTTTTACTACATCTGTAGTAAATTATACTACAGTCGTAGCAAAGGAGGCCCCGTATGCGACTGACCGACACGGAATGGCAACTGATGAACTGCCTGTGGGAGAAGCACCCGGCGACGGCGCGAGGGATCGCCGGGCGGCTGCCCCCGCAGGTCAAATGGGCCTACACCACGATCCGCACGCTTCTGGCCAGGCTTGCGGACAAAGGCGCGGTCCGAGAATACAAGGAAGGCAACACGAGCCTGTACGAGCCGATCCTCACTCGCGAGAACGCCCGGCGAAGCGCTCTGATGACCCTGGTCAACCAGGCGTTCGACGGCGCGTACGGCCCGCTGATGCACTTCCTGATCAACGATCCGAACCTGACGCCCAGACAGCGGCAGGCTCTGGAAGAAGCGATCAAGGAACAACCTGAGAAACAAGGAGAGACAGAAAATGGCGGAGACAATCAATAGAATCGCAGGCGTTTGGTTCGAATGGCAATGGGCGATGCTCTGGCAGACGGCGGTCCTGATCGGCCTGGTGGCCGTGATCGACCGGCTGATCCGCAACCGAGCCTGGCCTCAATTGCGGTACATGCTGTGGCTGCTGGTGTTCGTCAAGCTCGTCCTGCCGCCGGGCCTGGCCTCGCCGCTGAGCGTAACGTCACGGGTCCCGGCCCTGGCGCACCAGGCGGTGGAAGCCCGGATGCAGACCCCGCTGGCCCCTGCCGAGCCGGCAGCCATGGCAGCGGCACAGACCCCTTCGATCATGGAACCGCTGGCGGCCGATCCCCCGCGGACTGTGGCTGTGCAAGATCCACCAGCCCCCATGAGGTCCGGGCCTCTGTCTTGGACGGCGTGTGCAATGGCCGTCTGGCTGGTTGGAGTCGTGGCGTTGGGGCTGGGCCTGCACATTCGCCTGCGACGGCTATCGAGGGAACACGCCGCATCGCGTCCGACGGATGCGCCGGCTTGGTTCGATGATCTACTGGCGCAGACCGTACGCGAGCTGGGATTGAGACGGGCGCCGCAAGTCGTCTTCAGCGACAAGGTATGCTGTCCGGCCGTGTTCGGCGTGCTGCGGCCCGTTCTCCTGTTCCCGACGGACCGCCTGCCGGTCACGCGTCAGGAGACCCGGCACATCCTGCTCCACGAATTGGCCCACATCAAACGCGGCGACCTGCTCGTCCACGCCGGCTACATGATCCTGGCGACCGTGTACTGGATCAACCCCCTGCTGTGGCTGATCCGCAAGCACGTCCAGAACCTGCGGGAACTCTGCTGCGACGCCACGGTCGCGGCCCATCTCCGCGAGGAAACCGCCGGCTATCGCGAGACCCTGCTGGCCACCGGCCGGGCGCTGCTGGCCCGACCAATCGATCCCGGCCTGGGCCTTCTGGGCCTGTTCGAGAACTCCGGCTGGCTCCCGATCCGCCTCCAGTGGCTCCAAAAGAAGACCTGGCGATACCCCTGGCTTCGCCGGACCTCGGTGGCCGCCGTCGCCATCCTGATGCTCTGCTGCATCCTCCCCATGGCCTCGATCCACGCGGCCAACGAGAAGCAATCCGATCAGTCATTCAAGGTAGCCCTGCCCGGCGGCGGCACGATCGATCTGATCGGCGTCCGCAAGACAGACGCCAACGACTGGTGGCGTCCTGACGGAGGCCCCCTGCCCGAGTCGCCCTACGATTTCAGCGAAGAGACATATCGCTCCGATCTCTATGAGTTCGCCCTGCGATATGAGAATCTGCCGAAGGGTTCCTCCGGTGGAATCGACATCGAACGCCACCTCTGCGGCGGGACGATCCCCATGTGGTATCGCCAGGTGCAGAAGGCGGGCAAACCCGTGGAAGGAATGACCTACGTCATCGTCGGACCGGAACCAGGAACGGAAACGACCATGCTGGCAGTGTATCTGGCTACCGGCGACTGGACAACGGACCACTTCTACCCGAGAATGTCTGACGGATGGCACGACGGCGTGCACAGCAGCTCGACGCTCGGCGCCGTGGCGTTCGCCATGCCTTACGAGAAGGACGGTAGAACCTATGCAACCGTCTTCCACACGGCCAGCGACCCGCACCAGCAAGACGTTCGACTGACTGCCCTGGACATCGCAAACGTGGAACATCCCCCCGCGTTCCAGAATGGCGGGTGGTCTGCCGCCGGGCTCGCAACAGCTTCATCGGAGTTCGATCTGCCGCTGGAAGATATCGCCGGCTTCAACCTGCAGAGGCGTCCCTACACGCGGATTGAATTCAAGAACGTCTCGCTCCATCCCGGCAAGCGTCAGAAGCTGGAGATTGTCACGATCCCGGCCAGTCAGCCTGCGGTTGCGGAGGCCAAAGAAGAGGCCAAAGTTCCAGAGGGATTCAGCAGTTTTCGTGATTTTTCCTCGCAAACGTTGCAGGCCTTTCATCTCGCCTGCGTCGGCTATCTGAGAGAACACCCCGACAGCGACCTGCCGAAGGGGCCGTGGTCGCTGAAGTTCCGACTCCCCAAGCAGGTATTCTTCGACGGGCACTACCAGGATGTGCGTATCGCTCCGGTGGAGTACGTGACACAGGCAGGATACTTCCGCCCCGGCGGGTTCCCGTCGCTCAAACGCGAGGACTTTGATTCGAGCGAGGCCAAACGCACGCCGATCCTGTACTGCAAAATGCTGCTCGAACGGGAGGACGGCAAGGGCACGAACGTGCTCTTCGGCGACGGACGCGTCGAATACGTCACGGCCGCGGAACTCGACAGACTCAAGGCCGCGGACCGTTGACCACCAGACGAGGAGCGGGTGCCATGCTTACGCCTCGTAAGCATGTTCTGCACATCGCGTCGGGCATGTCTACGAGGCGTAGACATGGCACCCGGCAACCGAGGGGCTTGCCTTACCGGTTTTGTCCGTCAAACCTCATCAGGGGACAAAGCCCGGCAGCCTTCTGACACCGAACGACAACGGAGACGACGGGTGTGACGACAAGCGGCACAGTCACACCCGTCGGTGTTTTCGCCACGGGTCCCCTGCTACCTGTCAATAACAGGTAGCGGCAGCAAAGCCACCACCGATGAGCCGGGGCGAGGGCGGACCACGGCAACCACAGTTCTCCTTGGGCGTATGTCCATAGTTGCACGAACCTCGTGGGCCGGTGGCATTCGGGGCGTGCGTTTGCCGCGTTCGGGATACCAGCGGGGAGAAGGGGGCAAGCCCGCCCCAGAGCCTGGACCGTCCGTCGGTGACGAGAGGCTCCCCCCGCCGACGTATGCGATGGGGACCGCGCGGCCCGTTTGGGGCCCCCCTCGTGAGATCTCCGATACGCCGAGTTTCCTGAGAGCAACCATGCGATGGTTCTTTTGTGCCGCCTCCCCGCTGGTATCCCCAAAGCGAAAAACGCGCCTCTCGAATTGATCGGAACAGTCCCGCGACGATGAGCCCGCAGGAACGGTCATGCCCCCGTTCTCCCTGCCATCTCCGCATCGCCATTGCCTCCCACGAACGCTGCGAGTACAATAGAGGCGCCCGAGGGGACAAGATACTTGAGACTCCTTGAGACTCTCGATAGGCGGCGTGACGTGATGCAGATGCGGGACGAGCTTTGGGCCCATGCGGATCGGCGGAGAAGACAACTCGATCAGGATATTGCCCGCCCTGGCGGTGGTGCTGGTCTGCACTGCGTCGGCCTACGCCAATCCCTGCGGGCCGCACCCGACCGAGATGGCGGCCTGGATCATCGTGGTTCTGGCCGCGATGGCCCTGGAAGTGCTCATCACCACGGGATTCCTGCTGTTCTCCGGCCTGGCAGTCGTGCCGACGGCCCTGGTCCTGTTTCTCGTCAACGCGGTCAGCTACGTGGGGATCGTCCTGCCCCTGTACGAAGTCGCCAGGAGCATTTGGCTGGTGGAGGTGGTCGTCCTCGTCGCGGAGACCGGCCTGATCAAGCTGCTGAGCCTGTTCGGGCCCTTCCAGCAGGACGCCTTCGGCGGCTTGAAATGGAGACACGCCCTGCTGGCGGCCCTGGCCGGCAACGCCTGCTCCTACTACGTCGGCACCCTCCTGGCCACACAATAGGATCTATCGACAGAGAACCGTTCTTGCCCGATAGACACAAGCAATCCCCAAGAATCGATTCCGGGTGGCAGCGGCAAGCGAAGTCTTCGAAGCTTGCCGATGGTTTGTGCTACGGATGCACCAGGCTCGGCAAGAACAGGGCGATCGACGGGAACAGGATCAGCAGGATCGCCACGACGATCAGGGCCAGCAGGAACGGAATCGAGCCGCGGAAGATCGTCTCCAAGGGGACGTCGCGCTCGATGCCGCTGACGACGTAGACGCACACGCCCACCGGCGGCGTGATCGTGCCCATCTGCGTCACCAGCACGATCATCACGCCGAACCAGATCGGATCGAAGCCCAGGTTCGTCACCACGGGGTAGAAGATTGGAATCGTCAGCAGGACCAGGGCCAGGGCGTCCACGAAGCAGCCGGCGATCAGGTAAAACGCGGTAATCAGCAGCATGATCACCCAGCCCGGCAACGCCAGGCCACCCAGCCAGTTGGCCATCGAGAACGGCACTCGCGTGATGGCCAGGAAGTGGCCGAAGACCACCGCGCCGGCGACGATGATCATCACCATCACCGAGGTCCGCAGCGTCTCCTTGAGCGACTGAACGAACTTCCCGAAGCTCAGTTGGCGTTTGACCATCGTGATGACGATCGTGCCGGCGGCCCCGATGGCGGCGCCTTCGGTCGGCGTGAAGAACCCGAAGAACATGCCGCCCATGACGGCGGCGAACAAGATGAGGGTCTCCCAAGCCCCTCGCAGCGAAAGGAACTTCGCCTTCCAGGAACACGACGGCGCCGCCGGACCCAGTTCCGGCCGGCGCAGGCATTGCACGTAGATCGTCACGCAGAACAGCAGCGCCGTCAGAAGCCCCGGCAGGATTCCCGCGATGAACAGGCTGCCGATCGACTGCTCGGTCAGGATCGCATAAACGATGAACACGACGCTGGGCGGGATCATCATGCCGATGGTGCCGCCGGAGGCGACGGCCCCGCAGGCCAGCTCCATGCTGTACTTGTATCGCTTCATCTCGGGCAGCGCCACCAGGGCCATGGTGGCCGACGTGGCGGGTCCGGACCCGCAGATGGCCCCGAACGCGGTGCAGGCCCCGACGGTCGCCATGGCCAAGCCGCCTCGCAACGGGCCCAGCCAATGGTACGCCGCGTCGAACAGTCGCCGGCTGATGCCCCCGTGAAAGGCCACCTGCCCCATGAGCACGAACAGCGGGATCACCGTCAGGCTGTACGAAGCGAAGGTCTTGTACAGATCCATCGTCATCATGCTCACGGCCGCGTGCCAGTTCCAATGCACGACCGCCGCGAAGCCCACGAACCCCACCACCGCCATGGCGAACGCCACCGGCATGCTGCTGCACAGCAGCGCGACCAAAGCGATACAGCCGAGAATGCCAATCTGTTCCGGGGTCATGGTTTCATCAGCGCCTTTCCGGGGTGCGTCAGATGGTACAGAATCACCAGGACCATGACCCCACAGCACAAGGAAAACCACCACGGCAGCCAGAAGATCGGCCAGCCCATCGTGGAAGTCCCCTGCCCGCTGGCCTTGACCTCGACGCCGTAGAGGACGAACCGCCACGTGAGGAACGAGAACATGGAGATTGTGACGATGCGCACGAGCGTATCGACGACGATCTTCCCGGTGCGGGAGAGCCGCTGGAAGAAGAACTCGATGGCGACGTGGCCCTTGCACGCGGTCGTGTAGGGCAGCCCGCCGGCGATCGTGATGGCGCCGAGGATCTCGACGATGTCGTAGGCCCCCTTTAACGGATGCCCGAACCGCCGGCCCACGACGTCCACGCACGTCACGACGATCATCGCCGCGACGGCCGCTCCCGCGACCACCGCCAGGGCGCTGACGATGCGGCGAAGGACGAGCACGTAGCGGGGATGGGACCCCGAACCGGCGGTTGTCTGTTGTGAACTCTGGCTCACGGATCGGCCCGTCACTTGGAGTACTTGGCGATCAGGTCCTGCGCGTCCTTGAGGAACTCCTCGCCGGGCAGTCCCTTGGCCTTGGCGGCGACGAGGTAGGTCTCCAGCACCGGCTTGACCGCGTCCTTCCACTGCTGCTGCTGCTCGGCCGGCAGGGAGATCATCTCGCGTTGCAGCCCCTTGACGAATTCGCGACCGTCCGCGTCGGCCTGGTCCCAGGCCTGCCCGTGTTTGGTCACCCACTCGGCGTTGACCTCGTTGATGGTCTTCTGCACGTCAGCCGGCAGCTTGTCCCACTTGCCCTTGTTCATCACGACGAACATCGCGGTGGTGTAGCCGACCGCGGTGGCGTCGGTCACCGAGCTGATGACCTCGCCCTGCTTCCAGCCCTTGAGCGTCTCGATCGGGCACAGCGTCGCGTCGACGACGTTCTTGGACAGGGATTCGTACGTCTCGGACTGATCCATCGCCACCGGCGTGGCGCCCAGGGCGGCGACGATCTTCTGGGACAGCCCCGTCGAGCGGATCTTCAGTCCCTTGAGGTCTTCCAGCGTCCGGACCGGCTTCTTCGAGGCCAGCAGGCCGGGACCGTGGGCGTGGACGTACAGAACGTGAACATCCGCCACCTCCTTGGGCTGATACTTCCGGGCCAGTTCTGTGGCCACCTGCGTCGCGACATGGCCGTTGGGATACCCCAACGGCAGGTCCAGGCCCTCCAGCAACGGGAACCGGCCCTGCGTGTAGGCGAAGCAGCTCATGCCGAGATCCGAGATCCCGTTGACCACGCCCTCGTAGCACTGCTGGGGATTGGTCAGTGTCCCGCCGGGATACATCGTGATCTTGACCTGGCCGTTCGTCCGTTTCTCGACCTCTTTGGCCCAGGCGTCGGCTGTTTGCGCCTGGATGTGCGTCGGCGGGAAGAACACGCTATAAGACAGCTCGATCGCCTTGCCTGTCGGAGCGGGCGCGGCCGCCGCCGGGGCGTTTGTGTCTCCGATGGGCGTAGGCCCCTCTTCCTTGCAGCCCGCGAGGGCCAAAGACACAACGGCTCCGACGACCAACGTCAGCATCCACAATTTCGTGTTTCTGCTCATAAGCGGTCTCCTATGCATGCGCCCTGGTTCAGGATCTCCCACCCACGGCCCCGCGTCACACCGCAGGCCCGGATAAAGCGTGTATCTTACCCCCGGCCCCCGTGGGATGCAACCTTTCAATATGCGACAGTCCATGTCTTCGCGAACACGGAACGGCTCGACCGCCCTTGCAGAAGGGTTTGAACACCGAGCGTGGCGCCGGCGAAACACCGCTGGAGCCACGCTTCTTTTGTTGTGTCAGGTCCTGCGGGCCCGCGACGATCCGGCCGCCCGTCTCGACCGGCACGCCGGCCGCGGTTTTCACACGGCCTAGCCTCCTACGCGTTGATGATCACGCATCCGGCCCCAAGCACCAGCATCAACAGCAACCCGACCGCCAACAACCACGTTCTCATAATCCGCCCTTCCCAAAGAATACCGTCCAACCACAGGCAAAGCTCAGTACGCTAATGACCCGCCCGGCAGCCGTCAAATCCAATTTCCCCGCTTTTCGGGACGATCCTCGTTGCATTGCGGCCCGGGATCTGTCACCCTAGTGTAGTGTTTGATAAATAGTTGCAATTATATGATTTATATTGCGTCTTCCTTGGTAACAGGAAAGGATGGACGCAATGCGTGTAGCTGCGACGACCACGATTACGGACGAACAGCGTGTGACCCTGCAACGGTGGGC
>DATIKY010000039.1:0-3679 GCA_035476995.1 Sedimentisphaerales bacterium
GTCACGACAAGGTGGACAGCGAATCCTCAACTTCCGCTGCTACGTCAAATCCGGATTGTGGAAGGAATTCTGGGATACCTACAGTCGGCTTCGCCGCTGTGCGTAACCCGGTACGTAAAATGAAACCTGCACCCCATAGAAATCGTCTGGATACCGCACGGACACGCCGAAATCCGTCAGGCTCTTGAGGTCGATGGGGTCCAACTCGCCGCCGATCACTTTGCGGCATTCGGCCAATAAGAAATCGACATCATGCGTTCTGGGAAAATCCACCCCCTTCCAAGCCAGAACCGCCTTCAGATATTTCTCGACCGCTTGCTGGGCGTGAAAGCAGATGGTGGAGGCATACGCCTGCGGCTCGGCCTGCATGAGCCGGTCGATGACCGCGACGTCCTCATCTGCCCGGAACAGCCACTTCCGGACGTAGTCCCGCAGGTCGTCCGTCATAGCGGGACCCCATCCCGCAGGGCGCTGCGAACGATGTGGCCGGGCAATTCCTTCTTCTTCTGGACCTCCTGCTCGCTTTGAATGAGCACGTCAGAGCGAATTCCCCGCTCCAGGAGTTGCTTGCGAATCCGGGTCCGCAGGGCGATTTTGTCCCCGGCGGCCATCGCTCGATCCGTGATGATCAGGATGTCATAATCGCTGTCGGGGTCCGCCTGCCCCCGGGCATGCGAGCCGAACAGCAGAACCCGGGTCCCCGGGATCGCGGATCTCGCCACCTCCCCGATTGTCGCCAACGTGTTGTCGGACTGCTGAATCATCGCTGCACCAGACTCCAGTATACCCGCCTCGCAGGAACAGGTCAACGTCTCCGCCCGCGGCAGTCCCGCCTCCGCCCCCCGCGCAGAAGATGGACTGCGTATTTCTCATTCTCACGCAGAGCCGCAGGGACGCAGGGAATTGAAGGAGGGGCGCCCTCTTGGTCTCTGCGCCTCCGCGTCTTGGCGCGAGACGATCTGGGTCCGGCCGAGGGCCGGCCTGCGCAACCTGTGGACGAATAGGGCCGCGGGCCCCCGGCCACGAGCCACGTGCCGGATTTCGCTTTCTCGGCCCCCCGAGAGTACGGCGCGTGCCTTGAACCCGCACGATTCCCATATTCTTCCTTGCCGCCCTGGCCTGGTTGTCGTATACTCTTACTGGTAAGACATTGTCAGGAGAAACGCGATGCGATCGGCAGCGACGACGAAGATGTCCTCGAAAGGTCAGGTAGTGATCCCGGAAGAGATCCGCGAGAGACTCGGATTGGACGCCGGAACCCAGTTTATCGTGATGGGCGAGGATGACGTGGTGATCCTCAAGATGGTCCGAGCCCCCTCCATGAAGGAGTTCGACCGCCTCATCGCCAAAGCCCGAGCCCAGGCCAAATCCGCCGGGCTCAAGCGGGCCGATGTCTCGGCCGCGGTTTCCGACGTGCGGAAACGGCGATGAGGATTGTCCTGGACACCAACGTGTTCATCTCCGGCGTCTTCTTCTCCGGGCCACCGTACCGCATTCTCCAAGCATGGCGAGATGATCGGGTTCAGTTGGTGGTCTGTCCGGAGATCCTTGCCGAATACAGGCAGGTCGCGATGCGCCTCGCGAGGAAGCACCCAGGCGTCGACATCCTGCCTCTGATTGACCTTGTGATGGTGCGATCCCAAATCGTGCGCACTCCCTCATTGCCCAAGCCCGTTTGCGATGATCCGAAGGACGATGTCTTTCTGGCCTGTGCCTTGGTGGGAAAGACACAGACGATCGTCAGCGGCGACAGGCACCTCCTGGACGTTTCCGGCTTCGCCGGCATCCGGGTCCTCCGTCCCAAGGCATTTGCGGACACCTATCTGTAGGCGCCTTGGATTCTCCCGCTTTTCCCCTTCTGTCAAGCCGTCGGACGTGGCATAATGCCGACGAGTGAGTCTAACGGTGCATAAAGGAGGCATCTGCGATGGCTACGACACAGAACATCGGCGGTCTTGTCGAGGAATATGATACCCTCTTCCAGGAGGTCCGCGGCCGCTCGACCGATTCCCTCGAAAGGAAACTGGTGCGCGACGCCGAGTGGACGCCGCAAGCCGCCGAGCACCTGCTCCGCCTGGCGAGAGACTACGGCTCCTTCATGCTCCGAAACGCCCTGGCAATCTCCCTGGCCCTAAATATCGAGGATGGCGAGCTTGGGTTCTGACGATCCGGTCATCGCCTGTGGCGTTGCTCCGGGCTCCCGACTCATCTCCTTTCCTTCACTCTCTTGTCCTCCTTCAGAAATCTGATGATTCCGCGTGGCTCTTCGCATACTTGCATGGCCGTGGCATGCCCGCAGCGGGCATGCGGAGGAGATTTTCCGCTTTGCGCCAGCAGCATGGTGTGCCAATAAGGCGACGCCCCGCAAGAGCGGCGTCGCCATGCCACTGGACCGTTGCGGCGCTCAGGTTGCTTCTCAGCAGAGCCCTATCCTCCGCAACGGCAAGGTCCAGAGTACCTTGGCCTTGTCGCATCCGCAAGAAGTCACAAAAGGGGCGGATGGGATGGAAAGTCCGCAAACCGACCCGCAGATGTTCTACCCAGCGCCAGGACGATGTCGCGCGGCTTCTCTATCCATGCTATTGGCGCAAAGCGATAAATCTCAGGGGTTTGGGGACGGCGTCCCCAAGAACCATAGGCGTATACAAGACCTGGATGAGCCTGGAAAGCACGCAAAAGACCGGACGATTCTGCTTACTCTCGTTCTTTCGGCGTTCACATCTGCAGCGTTATCCGCGAGGTCCAGAGTGCGGCGACACTTCGCTGATAACGGCATTGCGCACGCAGCAGACGCTGAGGGTCCTTCCAGACGCCAAAGATGGGGACTGCTGTCACGTTGCCGACCACCACGAGCCAGTAATCCTCCTGGCGAGTCTTCGCTTGGGACCACTCGCAATCCGTGAACTGGATCGCACCGGAGTGACCTCTCAAGCCTTTTATCTCAATCGCCCGCTCTGGAAACCCCGAGACTGCGAAGTCGAAACCCATTGCCGAATCCCGGCGATCAATCATCTTGGATCGAGGGATACCGACCCAGGATTCACAGTTCTCCAAGAAGAGAGTCTCGGCTCGCCGGCCTGTGAACAAGCGCTCCGCAACATTGTGTGCGGGCGGACGAGTCTCCACAAGCGAATCGACCAGGTCCTTGGTTGCGGCGTCATCTTGACCGAGAATTCGGTTCACGCATTCGAGTAGGGCGTCGTCACTCATGCCGGAGAGATCTCCCATGACCCGCTGCCTGTTAGGGCGAAGGGCCCGCTGCCACCAGCCCTTACGCTCGTTATCATGGAAGGGATCGAATTCGTCGCGCAAGTTCTTCAGACTTGTGGCAGGTACTCCGAGTGCCTTTGCGCCTCGTTCAAGAGCCGCCTTCCAGGTTCGTACTTTCTGGGAGTCCAGATATCGCCCATCGAGGCGGCTCATAGCATATCCCACGATGATGGCGGCAGTTTCGAGGCGTTTACGATTCGTCTCAGACATGGTACGGCAGCCTCAATGACCTCGTTATACTGACTGATGTTCGATTATGGTCATGAGAGTCAACCCTCCAGTTGCATAAGGCACTCCGTCAAGTCTTGCGAATGTGCAGTTTTCATCGGGAAAGAGGCGTGGATTCGTAACCGAGGAGCCGATTCGTAAATCTCACCACAGGTGAGGTTCAGATTCGGCAAGAGAATCG
>DATIKY010000040.1:0-11098 GCA_035476995.1 Sedimentisphaerales bacterium
CGGGCCGCCTCAGTCGGCCGCAAGGCCTTCTGACACTCACGATCAGTGCCAACACTTGGATCAAAACGCGCCTGTTACAGATCCTCAATCAAATCCCAGCCAACGTCTGACCCGTCCATGTTTATGCAACGTTAGGGTATAACCAAGTTCAAATGGCCGCGATGAATGGGCAGTCCCTCCGGCAAAGCTCTCGCAGCAATGCCTCTCGGGACGGCCGCGTCGCGGGATCAGGACTTCTCGATGCAGACTTTCAGATCCGGAGCCGAAAAGGCCATGGCGATCAGCGCGTCTTCCGGCTCGATCCGGAATTCCCCATCCTCCATTCCCATACTTCCCTTCCGGGGATTCATGATCACCTGGTCCTTTCTGCGGACCCCGAGCAGGATGACGGGATTCGTGCGATCCCTGTGGGCGTACAGGATCTGCCCACACTCCGCAAAGGTCTTGCCGATGAACGTGTCCGGATAGGAATCCTGGGGAATGATGTAGATCTCGTTGCCTTCAAAGGAATAGGTGAGCAGGTCCTTGTACACCACCGAGAGCTGCTTGTTCACGGCACAATGCGCCAGAATCCCCACGCCGATCTCCGTCGTGCAGATCGTCTCGTCGGCCCCGGCGTCCTTCAAATGCTGGCTGTTGTCGGGGTTCACGACCTCCGCGATGATGTGAGGCCTCCTCTTCTTGCACTCGCTGAGCAACGCCAGAATGATCATGGCGGATTTGGCGTCCGGGTCCAGACTCTCATCGTCGGACAACACGATGATCGTATCGGCGAGGCTGACCCGGGCGCTCTTGAGGGTGCCGTGTCGGATGGGGTCCTCGCTGACGCAGTAGACCCTGTGAAACGCCGGCAACCTCTGCAACCCTTTCTCGTCCAACAGTTTCTTCGTCACAATGACGATGTCGGTGTTCGGCTTGCCCTCGGGGTGCCTCAACTCCGTGACCACTCGTTTTCCACGCTCGTTCCAGTTGCAGATGACAATATGGTCCGCGACATCTTTCGGCATCTTATTCTCCTCCCGTTGCAGGAACGCAGCCGCAAACCGTCCGGCCACGGCGCCAAAGAAGAACACGCTCAAAATGAAGATGAGAACAGAAATCACCCGTCCGGGCCAGGTGATCGGAGACCGGTCTTCAAACCCGCTGAACAAATAGACGGTGATCGACCAGAACGCTTCCGGAACGCTCTCGAACGACTGGTTGTTGTATCGCTCGCAGAAGAACATGGCGAGCGTCCCGATCATGAAGAAACAGAGAAAGACGATCAAGAGCCGAACATGGATGTGCTTCTGGGTGAATCGTCTGATGGCGGATCGGTAGCGCACGACGTAGACGAGCAACACGACGCAACCGCAAGCCCAGAGGATGGCCGGCAGATAGTCCTTGAACGTTCGCTTGAGAAGGCCTCTTTCGAGGAAGAAAGCCGCCGATTCCGCGTGAATGGGGATAATCGGGGCCATTCGATGATCCAGGATCCCGGAGAGAGCTTCATCCAGCGAAAACCGATACCTGCTGAGGTCGGCGCCCTCGACGCCGTGTTCGAGCCGGATGGTCTTCTCCCGCTCGAAAACCAACGAGGTGAGAGTCTTGATGAAATCCGGGGGGAGTTTTCGACCGTTCGCCTTCGTCTCCTCAATGTGTTTGCGTGCAATCAGGATGGCACGCACTCCCATCGTTTTGACCGCGCTGTCCTGCATGTTATACGTGTTCGCGGGAATCTCGCTGTACACGAAGTAGGGGAACGCCCGCATGAGCCGTTTCGCCAGCCCCTCGCCGATGGGAATGAATGTGACATAATCCTGCAGGGAAATGCCGTCGATCTTTTCCGTCAGCAGAGGCGTCGGAATCCCCGCCGTGACGCAAGCCGCGTCCAAAGAATTGGACAGCAACAGATTGCGGGCTTCCGGAAAACTGCACCGGACATCCGTCAGATCCTCGGCTTCCCAGCCGTCCAACGAGAAGATCACGGTGGCGCTGTTGCCGGTGTTTTCGGGCGGAGAACCTGTACGAATCCTTCTGCCCTTCAACTGGTCCAGATGCTCGATTCCGCTCTTCTGGCCCGCGATGATCTGAACCATCTCGGTGTAGAGAGAGGCGATCGCAAGGGCTTTGCTCGACGGCAGGCTGAACATCTCCCGGCCATGGCTGAAGTAATAGACCGCGTCGTTCTGCGCAAGAGCCAGGTCCACCTGCCCCTTATCGATCAGACGCAGATTCTCCAGGGCGCCGGAGGTCTGAACCACTTCGATGCGGACCTCGTCCGGATAGGCGTCTTCGATGACCTTCTTGATCCCGCAGCCGATCGGATAATACACGCCCGTCTTGCTTCCCGTGGCAAGACGCAACGTGATCGGATCGGCCGCAGCCATGCCGACAAACGAATCCGCCAGCACAACAAACGCCGCCACCGCCATTCGACAAGAGAACGTCCTGAGAATCCATGGCTCCAACAGAGTGTGTATCCTCATAACTGTCTGCGGCAGCCCGTGTGCCTCACGCGTTAATCTCCTGTCAACCGGATCACGAACATGCCAGTCAACGAACCAACGATATGCACCGCAGTATGCCCGCTGGTCCTGCTTCTGTCAATGCCTGTGTGCGCAAGCCGATCGAAGGGAGTCGATCCCGAAACCCCGGCAGATCCTCACCGCAGTCCTGAGATTCTTCAGAAGTCGGCCGCCTTCCCGGAGCAAGACCGCTCAGGAGATCCGTCCTCACGAGGACCTTGCGACGTCCACGCTGCCGGAGGCCGGGCCGGAAGCAGGCAGACGCCTCCTCGCCCGGGTGCCGAAGTGGATTGTCACCTGGCCGGCCATGCCCAGGATGATGACTCCCACCGCGAACCAATAGGGCGCGTAGAGGCCCACCTGATCGCACAGATACCCGCCGGCGGCCGAACCGACGGTCAGGCCCAGAGAGATCACGATCTCGTGAATGGCCATCCGCCCCGACCGCTTCGCGCTGCCCGAGGCGCCGTAATAGAGGTGGGAGCAGTAGGCGAAGCCGTACGCTACACCCAGGAGAATCGAGGAGGTGAACAGGACGTCCAGGCGCCGGCCGTAGAGGGTCATCAGCAGAGTCACGAGCAGGACGCCCTGGCCGACTACCAACAGGCCGGGCTTGAAATGCCAGCGGGCCCAGCTCCCTGCCGCCACCAGGGCCAGAAAGTTGCACAAGGCGTAGATCGTCAGGTACAAGCCGAACTGGGACTCCGTGTACCCCAGGTCCCGGAAGATCAACGCAAACTGCGACCGGATCACCGCATAGGAGGCGCACGCACTGAACAGGGAGATCCGCGAAATCCATCGGCAATCGGCCAGCAGTCTCAGGTCGTGAACTGCCTCCTTGACGCCTGCCGCCGGCAAGACAACGGGGGTCTTCTGGACCGAGCCATCCCGCCCGAAAGCGAGGATCACGAGCGACAAGGCCACCGCGGCCATCGCCCCGGCCAGCGGCAACACCGGATCGATCTCGAAGAGCCAGCCGCCGACGACCGGACCGATCGTCCCTCCGCTGGACCAGGCCCCGTTGTACCACCCGAACCGTCGATTCAGTTGCACCCCCTCATAGTCACAGGACACCCAGCTCATCAAAAACGGCCAATAGCAGGCCATCGTCGTCCCGCCGACGGCGCCGGCTGCTATGAGGGTCCAAACGAAAACCCAGCTGTCCACTCCCGCGTGGCGCTGCGCCCACAGGACGACCAGGCTCATCGCCCCGGTTGCGCAAAGAGCCACAAACCCGGCCGAGAGCGTGGCCCGCTTGACGCGAAGATGAGCCAGATGAGAACCCGTGACCAGCAGCGCAATCATATAGGCGAGATTGTTGATCGCAGGGGCATAGCCCACGTGGGCGTTGGTGCCGCCGATGGCGCAGAGGATGAACGGCATCGCCGCCCAGGCCATGCTCAGGCAAACAGCCATCAGGAACGCCGCACCGTACTGCGGCCATGCGCCCGCGTTTCCCCGCGTTAACGACACCGCGAGAGCCCCCTCCTCCGACAGCCCCTCACGCGGCATTCCGTTGCGTTCTTTCGGCATCCTGGCATTGCTCCAAATGGATGAATTCTACCATCCTCCCGGCGATACGCAAGGGATGCGCCCCAGGGTTATCGCATCAGATCCGTCATGCCCGAGTATCGGCGGGATCGGGTCTGAAGCCCTGGAGGGTCAGGAGGGAGTCTCTGTCACAGGCCGGTTTGGCTGAGCCTCATAGGCCCCCATGTCGGAGGCCGCTCCGACCGGACGCGGATTGCCGTCGCGATCCACTTCAGGCGACTCCAAGGTGTCGGCCGCGTCGATCGCGGGCGAGCCCGGGAGCAGATGGAAATCGAGATTGGCCGCATCCGCAAAGAGCGGATCGGCGTTGAGGTTTCCCTCGTCCCAGACGACGGTGGAATACTGGCCGGAGACGGAGACACCGTTGCGTCCGCCCTGGATGATGCTGTGGCGGATCGTGACATGCGATCCGCGGTCGGCGATCTCCGTGTTCGAGCTGTCGGCCAGGGCGATCGGCCGGGGACAATCCCAGATGATGCAGTTGACGACCGTGGCTGTGCCGCCGCCCGGGTTGAGCCGATACGGCGGGCCCCAACGGCCCAGGTCGAACAGCCTGAGCCCCCGCCCGCAGCCGACGATCGTGTTGTTCAGCAGATAGGCGGTGTTCGAATTCTCGATGGCGATGCCGCCGTTGGCGCAATCAACGATGACGTTGTTGACCACGATCGGCGAGCCCTTGTCCCTCAGCACGATCCCGTGATCGTCGGTTCCCACGATGAGGTTGCCCTCGATGACGGCCGAACAGCGGGTCGGATTAATCGCATCGTCGTGCTCGGGGTACCAGAACGTGTTATGCCGGATCACCGGCGGCGGAACGCTCTCGCCCCAGAGGTCCACATCGTCGTTGTCACCCCGTTTGCCGGTGAAGAAGCAGCCCTCGACCAGAACGCAGGAATACCGGGTGTGGACCCCCTGCCCAATCTGGAGAAACTGACAGCCCCGGATGTGCGCCGAAGCTTCGCCCGGATGATCCGGATCGTCGGAAATGATCGCCAGTGCATCGCCCTCAGCCCTCGCGCTTTCGTTCGGAAGCCTCTGGAACTTGCACTCGTTGACATCCACATGGCAGGCGATGACGACGACCGCCTCGTGGTAATTCCTGGGCCCCGGCTCATAGTAGTCCTGATGCGCCCCCTCGCTGTCGGCGTACTCGACAATGCAGTGATCGAACCGACTGTCCTGAGCCTGGACGAACCGGATCTGCTTCCATGCGACGCCGTCGCCATAGTGCGTAAAATGAATCGGCTCATTCCGAGTCCCAAGGGCCAACAGCTGCCCTTTGACGAGAATCGAGCCTCCCTGCTTCATCAGCACGAAAGTCCCCGGCCGCACTGTCAGCGCCCGGCCGGGCGGAACGACAACCGCATCATCAAGCACCCAAGCCCCGGCGAGAGTGGCGTCTTCGGTCAATTCGCCCGCCAGATGGTTCTCAAGCGGGACACAGATCACCTGCATCGAGCCGGAGTCGATCTCCCGGGCCTCGGCGTCGAAGGCCTTCGCTTCGATCTTGTTCAGACCTGCCGCCAACGGGATCTCCGCCTGCCACCGGCCTTCCTGAGCGTTCCATGCCGCTTGGGATTTCTCAACCAGAAGGGTTTCAATGCCCGCGACATCCGTATGGGCGACCACCACGATCTGTCCGGTTTCCACGATGGATATCTCACCATTGCGGACTACCCCCGACACGAATCGCAGCGACGGGATCAGTGAGAAATCCCCGCTGGTGAGGGAGGTGTTGTGTCCCTCAATAGCCAGCACGTTGCGTCCTGGCCGAAGCAAATCCCCTGCATTACCCAGGAGAACAGTCTCCGGCGTTCCGGCTTCATGCGACGTGGCGGGCGTCGTATGCGCAGCCTCCCCGGCGGGCATGGACCGCCGGGCCACTTCCCTTCCATTAAGATAGGCGATGAATCCATCGTCGTAATCGATCGTCAGTTCGATCCCGGCCGCCTCATCGAAAGCCTCCACAGTGAAGTCTTTGCGAATGTAGACGGTGAGATAGCGTCCCTGCATGTCCTCCAGCAGCGTTGCGTCGTCCCCGTCGCCGTAACCAAAACCGGCAGGTCCGGTCTCCCATGCAGAATCGTCGAAATCAGCCTGTCGCCACGCCTCCGCGGGCGTGTCGGCCGGCCCTGTTCCACGGAAGAATCGCCAGGCGTCTCCCGGCGACACCAGTCCTTCGACATCCGACGGCATCGTCAAAACGATGGCCTGCCCGCGCCCGCAGATCAGTGCGAAGGCCAGCAGAAGCGCCGTAGTGAATGCTCCGCCAAATCCCTTCATCAGGTCGTCCTCCATCGATCCAGAGCCCTTCGATCGAACTTGTAAACCCATTATAACGCCGAGTCCTCGGAATGCGACAAAAGATTCTTGTGCGCCAGACCCGAGCCGTTTCCCATTGGCGCTTCCTCTCTTCAGGCCCGCAAATTCCCGGAAAAGCGGCGCTTCAATATGTCAATATGCAATTCCTGCACGGAAAACGCTTGACTCCTCTACGACGTTTACCCTATAAATCCTCCCGGTGTATCGATGCAACGCGGATGAGGCTTGAGAACTCTGTGGATGTCTGAGGGAATCGGGGCAAGAATGGGCAGGTTGTGACGTTTCATCCGCGTGCCCGGCGGATGATCCCAGGGATCTGGCGTTGAATCTCAGCCAAAGGCTTGGAGCAGTGCAGTCATGACCGAACACAAAGGAAGCGAACTCGGCGACAATCCGGAAGGGGCGGGCCCTGCAATTCGGCGACAAGGACCCCGGATGGCTCGACGACCCGACGACCAGGCGTGCCGAATTGTGGCGGATCAGGCGCCCGTAGCCCTCGAACGCAGACCGGCGCCGGAGGCCGCCGAGACGAGACAGGCCGAGTTACAGAGCATTCTGGACTCTTCTCCGAGCGCGATTCTGATCGCCGACCTGCACGGCAACATCCGCACCTGCAACCTCGCGGTCGTGGAGGTTCTTGGCTGCGCCAGGGACCAGATCCTCGGCAAGAACTTCCTGACCTTCGTCGCACCGCAGGACCATCTCCGCGTCCAGGAGGACATCCAAAGACTCCTGGCGCGGGGTTCGTTGAAAAACGTGCAGTACTCCGCCTTGCGGGCGGATGGAAGCCCGTTCGTCGTGGATGTTTCGACCGGCGTAGTCCGCAGCGACGCCGGGGAGGTCACAGCCCTGGTGACAATCGCCGCCGACGTCACGGAGCGCGAGCAGGCCAAGGCCAGCCAGAGACTGTCCCACCGGATTCTGGAGATCTCGAATCAGTACACGTTGCGCGAACCGATGCTCCGACAGGTTGTCCTGGCGATCCGGGATTTCACGCAGTGTCAAGCCGTGGGGATTCGCATCCTCGACCGGGAGGGCAACATTCCGTACGAGGCCTATGTGGGTTTCAGCCGGGGATTCTACGAGAACGAGAGCCCCCTGTCGATTCACAGCGATCACTGCATGTGCATCAATGTCGTCAAGGGCCAGACCGACCCGTCGCTGCCCTTCTACACCCCTCACGGCTCGTTCTACATGAACGGCACCACTCGATTCCTGGCCACGGTGCCCGAGCAGGACAAGGGGCGGACCCGCAACGTCTGCAACGAAACGGGTTTCGAGTCCGTGGCGCTGATCCCGATCCGATGCAACAAGGACATCCTCGGGCTCATCCACCTGGCGGATTCGCGGGAGCACCGCGTTCCCTTGTCTCTCGTGGAGATTCTTGAGAACGTCGCAATGCAGTTGGGCGCGGCCGTGCGGCGAGCGATGGCCGAGGAGGCGTTGAGAAAAAGCGAAGAGCGGTTCCGAGCCATCGTCAACAACGCGGCGGCCCTGGTCGCCGTCGAGGACGCGTCGGGCCGCTGGGTCCACGTCAACCAGTATATGCTGGACCTCCTGGGGTATTCCCACGGAGAGTTGATGCAGATTCCAGGACAGGACATCACGCACTCCGAAGACCGGTCCAGAATGAAGGATGTCCAAGAACGATTGTGGCGGGGAGAGATCCAACAAGATCGCCTGGAAGTTCGCAACGTCGGCAAGAATGGCGAGATCCTCTGGGTCGATCTGTCGCTCAGCGCCCTGCACGACGAACAGGGCCGCGTCGAGGCCCTGCTCGGCGTCGGCTTCAACGTCACGGAACAGAAGAAGGCCGTCGAGGCCCTGCGGGCCGCGCAGAAAGTCGCCCACGTAGGCAATTGGACCTGGCACATTCCCTCCAATCGGCTCGACTGGTCCGACGAAATGTACCGCATCTTCGGAATCGAGAAGAAGGACTTCTCCGCCGACCTCGCGGACATCACCAACCGTGCCATCCACCCCGAAGACAGGGCCCGCGTAGAACACGCCAATCGACGGGTGATCGAGGAACGAAGGCACGCGCCCCTGGAGTATCGTGTCGTCAGGCCGGACGAGTCCGTGCGAGTCGTGTGGGCGCAAGCAGGGGAACTGATCCTGGATAAAGACGGCAACGCCGCTGTGCTCACGGGTATCGTGCAGGACATCACCGACCGCAAGAGGGCCCAGCAGGTGCTGGCCGACAGTGAAGAACGCTACCGCCTGCTGTTCGATCACATGCTCAGCGGCATCGCGCTGCATGAAGTGATCCTCGACGCATCCGGCAAATGCGTGGACTATCGGTTCCTTTCCGTGAACGCGGCGTTCGAGAAGTTGACCGGTCTCCGTGCCGACGACATTCTCGGCCGGACGGTCTTGGAGGTTATGCCGGGAATTGAGTCATCCTGGATTGCGCGATACGGTGAGGTTGCGATGACCGGCGAACCGACCCGTTTTGAGGATTTCGCGCAAGCCCTGAATCGTCATTTCGACGTTCGCGCGTACTGCCCTCAGCGGGGTCAATTCGTCGTCGTCTTCCACGACATCACCGAACAGAAGCAGGCGGAGCGGAAGGCCGAGCAGCGGCAGGCGCAGCTTCTTCATGTCTCCCGGCTCAGTACGCTCGGGGAGATGGCGTCCGGTTTCGCTCACGAGCTCAACCAGCCCCTCTCGTCGATCATGAGCTTCGCCAGCGCCTGCCTGCGGTCGGTCCAGAAAGGGGATTTCGACTCGGAGAAGCTCGTGACGAACCTGGAGCGCATCGTGGCGCAGTCCAGCCGCGCCGGAGACATCATTCGGCGAATCCGGGCCTTCGCGCAGCGTCGCCCGCCTCAGTTGCAGGCCGTCACCCTCAACGAGTGCGTCCGAGACGTGTTGGGCCTGCTCCAGTCGAACATCCGCTCCGCCGGCGTCGATGTGGCTCTGGATCTGTCGGAGGACCTGCCGACGATCCTGGCCGACCCCGTCCAATTGGAGCAGGTGCTGGTCAATCTCATGCGCAATGCCATCGAGGCGATGCAGGGAGCCGATTCGCCGCTACGGCGACTGGCCGTGCGCACCTTCAGGCCGTCATGGGATCTTGTCGCGGCGACCGTGTCGGACACCGGCCCCGGCATGGACGCCCAGACGATGTCCCAGGTGTTCGACCCGTTCTTCACGACGAAAGACAACGGGCTGGGAATCGGCCTGTCCATCAGCCGGTCGATCGTCGAATCGCATCGCGGGCATCTCTCGGTCGCCCCGGGGCCCCATGGCGGATGCGCGTTCACGTTCACGCTGTCCGCGTCGCAGCCCATAGACGCGACCGATCCCGCCGAACCAGCGACGGGATCACGTTAAGAGGCAACTACGTTCGGACTTGTGGAACTGACAATAGGAGAGAGCGATCATGTCTGACCTTCAATCGACCGTCTTCATTGTGGACGACGACAAAGCGGTGCGCGACGGATTGGCGGAGTTGACGAACACCGTACGACTGCGAACCCAGACATTTTCCAGCGCCCAGGCGTTTCTCGACGTGTACGACCCTGCGCAACCGGGTTGCCTCGTGCTGGACGTGAGGCTGCCGGGCATGAGCGGCCTCCGGCTCCAGGACGAGCTGATCTCTCGCGGCGTGGTCCTGCCCATCATTTTCATCTCGGGCCATGGAGATCTGCCCATGGCCGTCGAGGCCATGAAGAAGGGCGCCTACGATTTCCTGGAGAAGCCGGTCGGCGATCAGGCGATCCTGGATCGCATCAACGCGGCCCTCGCCGAGGACCTGCGGAGACGGGAATCCCAGGTCGAAGTCACCGCGTTGAAGCAGAAGCTGAACCTGCTCACGCCCCGGGAGCACGAAGTCCTGCAACTGCTCCGAGTCGGCAAGCCGACCAGCGTCATCGCCAAGACCCTCGGCATCAGCCAGAAGACCGTTCAGGTCCATCGCACGCGCATCCTCGAGAAGATACAGGTCGACACCGTGGCGGCCCTGGCCACGGCGATGCATCACTATGAAACGACACGACAGGGCCATCACGACATCTGACGCCTGCGGCTCCGGACAAACGAGATTCGCCGTTGCATTTGCGATGCCCGATCGGTACCTTGTGACAGGTTCGCTCGGAGATGGGATACCCATTCGAGCCTGAGGCCGCAAACCATCCCCCGTTACGGTTGGACCTCCCTGTTCACAACGGGGGATACGCCGCACGAGTACAGGATAACACGGGAACATGACGAAAAAGATTCACGAACAAAGACGTCGCTATCGGGCCTCGATCCCGGGCGTCGGGAAAATAACCTATCAGAAGAAATACGACAAGGCCATGTCCGGCGCCGATCCCCATGCCGCCATCGCGGCCAAGTGCCTGGATTGCATGCACTGGCAGCGCACCCGGATCATGGAATGTCCGATCGTCTGCTGCCCCCTGTGGCCGTATCGTCCGTTCACCAGCGAAAGGAAGTCCCGGATCGGAGCGTCCGAGGGGAAATAGCCGCGATGGTCAGTTCCGATTCCCTCCGAGGGGCTGGGCAGGATGCCCATACTGGAAGCTACTCGAGGACCACCGCATCGTCATCCCTTCTCGACGCGGCGGGCGGTTCGAGGATGTCCCGGTTGGCGTTGAGAAGTAGTTGAAAGAGGTCATGCGGTCCGGGTAACAGATAGGTGTCACACAACCGAAACTGTTACTCGTAGAAAGGACCGCATGATGGGCAAAAGCTACCAGAGAAAGACACGTCGT
>DATIKY010000041.1:0-4390 GCA_035476995.1 Sedimentisphaerales bacterium
CGGGCCGCCTCAGTCGGCCGCAAGGCCTTCTGACACTCACGATCAGTGCCAACACTTGGATCAAAACGCGCCTGTTACAGATCCTCAATCAAATCCCAGCCAACGTCTGACCCGTCCATGTTTATGCAACGTTAGGGTAGATGGTGCGGCCATTATGAAAGCCGCTCGGGACTTGACTATTGCAGTCGTAATTGAGTTCACGGCCCGGATAGGCAAGACCCTTGACCTCAAAGCCAACGGTGTATGCAACCAACCGGAAGTCCGGGTAGGTGTTGCGGCCCCCCGGTTCGAAGGCCAGCTTCGTCTGCCGCAGACGGTCACGGATCCAGTTCTGAAAGTGAAACTCCTTGTCTTGTCGACTCTCGCGGCGGATCAGCCTCTTGCCGCGAATCGCCTCGACACACTCCCGGAATACGTTGATAACCTGAGTTTCGCCGTCCTCACTTGTTCTCTGAGTAGCCACAGTCATTCCCACATTACATTTCCGGTCCATGGAACAGAAAACGGGAAGCCACACGATTCTCGCCGGCTCTCATGCTCCAGACTCCAAGCGGCCCGCCACAATCATCTGTCATCCTTATGAAGGCGCTGCGCGCCAGCCAAGCCATGCTCTATTATGGTTGCTTGGGAACAGGATGTCAACAGGGCGCATCGGGGACTTTTTCCGTCTTCCGAACATCCCTTTCCGGCGTCTCGGCGAGGAAATCGGGGGAGACCAAACTCAATTCCGGGCGGAAACAGGGATGGGACGGCGTCCGGCCCTCCTTTGAGCATCTTGCTTCGGTCTTCCGTCGCTTACCCCGCCAAGAGCTTGAGTTCGTAGACCCGGCCGAAACGGGCCGCGGCCTCGAGGCCGAGGGCAGGGCCAGCCCTCAAAATACAAAATAGGGATTTGGTATCACGCCTGCGCATTTAAGCGGCTCTTGACCTGCTGCGAGGCAGGCACGGCCGAAGCGGTCGTGCGGGGGGAGTGTTTCGCGTTGGGGTCTCCGGCTTGCGACGCGATTGAGGCGCTCGCTTGTGACGGGACTGTGCGGACCGCATGGGAGGCGTGCGCAGCACCCTTTGTGCTGGTGGCTCCAAACCGGAAAGACTCCCGCCGGGCCCGGCGGAATCCGGATCGATCTGCTTCCCTCGCCGACTATGGGAAAGACCCCAGGATAGAGCGACAGTCACGGATATCCCGTTTCAAGACAATGGCTGTCCCCTGTGTCCCGCGACCAACCTGCAGTCAACTTGGGGCGGCGACGGCCGCGACGGCCCCTACTCCACTCGATTGCCGTCGGTCCGCCGGCGTTCCTTTCGGCTGGGGACCTTCTCGATGAGTTCGTTGGGCCGGCCGTCCCGCTTGAGGAGCGTGAAGCCGTCGTAGAGGCTCCCTGCGGCGGTCCGGGCCTCGTAGTGCAGTTGGTCCCCGTCGATGCGGATGATCTGGTAGAGCTGAGTGTCCTCGGCCGCCCGTTTCATGAAGGGTTCCTCCTCCAGATTGTACATCTTCGGGCCGCTCACCGACACCACGTACACGGTGCCGGCCGTGTCGCTCCGGGCGGTCGCCCCGGTGGCGAGGTTCTCATGGACCATCAGCCCGCTGCGGGCGTACGTGTGGTCGTGCCCCTGCAGGACGAGATCGACCCGGTGTTCGTCCAGCACCGGCTGCCACAAGTTCCTCAGCTCGGTGTTGTCCCGGCCCTTGGCGGAGGCGTACAGCGGATGATGAAAGGTCACGAGGGTCCACCGCGCGCCCTTGCGCTGCAGGACGTCCCTCAGCCAGGGCACCTGGTCCTCCTGTGCCTCATTGGAGTTCAGAGAGACAATGCGAGCGCCCTGGTAGTCGATGTAGTACACCGACTCCTCCAACCCGGGGGGACCATGCTCCGGAAAGGCAAATGTCGGCCGCCAGTGGATGGACAACCGTCTGGCGCTGTTCGGATCGGGCCGGACGTACTCATGATTGCCCGGCGTGGCGATGCACGGGATCATCCGGTGCACGAAGCCGGTGGCGTAGAACCATTGACCCCATTCGCCGTCGGCGTTCGCGCGATTGATGAGGTCGCCCGCGTGCAGGATGAACGCGGCCTTGGGGGCGTCGGCGAACGCCGAACGGATGACCCGGGACCAATGGGATTTGATGTCGTTCTGCGCGTCGCCGACGTAGATGAAGCCGAACGGTTCGGCCCAGTCGCTGGCCGTGGTGAAATGGGACCATTCGCTGAACTCGGCCCCGTCGCCAACCCGGTAGACGTACTTCGTCCCGGGCTTGAGACCCGTGAATTCCACGGTATGATACGTCGCCGGCCCCAGATCGCCTTCCACTCGCAGGGTTTTTCCCTGCATTCGCTGAACCCGATTCACAAACAACGGTCCTTCGCCGGCCAGCGCGATCTCGCCAATCCCCTGGCCGACATCGGCGCTGGTCCGCCACGTGACGGCCTGGGATTGAGAGGGATCGCCCGTCCAGGTCAAGAGGATCCGGTCCGGCACGGGCGTCGGGGTGAATTCGGGCGCATGTCGAAGCGGAGCCTCCGCGTCGTGGCCTTCCTCATGCCCCAGCCCGATCGCGGGCAGGGATAGGAAGATCCCAACGAACACAGAGGCAAATGTCGTTCGCTTGCAGGTCTTGATCCTATGATCCATGGTTGCACGGCTCCATTCATTCCGTTCATTTGGGACACATGGCTATAGACTCCGACCGGCCACGGAGTTCTATTAGAATTGAATTAATGGCGTTTCCTCGGCCGCTGAAGGCCATATCTTGTTCCCCGCCCGTTCGTAGCGCCTCCGGCTTGAAACCCAAGCGAGACGCTCGCCGGCGATAGGACTGTGCAGGCCGCAGGTGAGGCGTACGCAGCATCCCTTGTGCTGGTGGCTCCAAAGCGGAAAAACTCCCGCCGGGCCCGGCGGAATCCGGATCGGTCTGCTTGCTCTGCGATCTGAAGAGCAAGCCTGCGGCTCCGGTGGACGCGTGACGGAATCGGGGGGCACCATCCTCGATTCGGGGCCGTAAGTAGTCTAAATCACGCTGTTGGAAGGACTTGCGGCGTCTCGCGAAGACGCGGGAATCGCCAGGGGGTTCCATGCCTCGATTGCCTGGCGTTCTTGGCGGCTCGGCGGGAGCGAGAGAAGACCATGAAATTTCCCGGACACCTTACGTGTCCTGGACGAAGAACGGGGTCAAACCTACGCATTTCTCAAACTGATTCTCCCTGCTCCCGAAGAGAGGCACGGCCGAAGCGGTCGTGCGGGGGGAGTTTTTCGCGTTGGGGCCTCCGGCTTGAGACGCGAGCGAGGCGCTCGCTTGTGACTGTGCGGATCGTAGACGCAGACTGCAAGAGCCCTTTTCCCATGGTTGGCCACGGCTTGGCGTGGTATAATGGGGGCCGTGCATGATAGGAGACGGTGTCGATGACGACCAAAGAAATCGCGTTGAAGACGATTGAGCAACTCCCCGAGAACGCCTCGTGGGAGGATATTCAAGAGCGGATCAACTTCGTCGCGGGTGTGCGCAAGGGCCTTCGCGAACTGGACGAGGGCCGGGGCATCCATCATGACAAAGTCCGGGAGGAGTTCTCGGAATGGCTTGGCGGTTGATCTGGGCTCCTTCCGCCCGCCTGGACCTGAGGGAGCTGGCGTCGTACATTGCGGAGTCCCGGCCCGCGGCGGCCGGACGGTTCGTGCGTCAGGTATTCCGACTGGTTGAGCAGTTGGCCGATTTTCCCGAGTCCGGAAGGACTGTCCCGGAGTTCGACGATCCGAACATCCGCGAAGTCATCCGCAGGCCGTGCAAAATCGTGTACAGGGTCAAATCCCAGGAGCAGACCATCGAAATCGCGAGAATCTGGCACGCCGCGAGGGGGATTCCTGAGTTGTAGGGGACAAGACGACGTGATGCGCCCCCCACAGATTCCGCGGAGGGCAGTACAAATCGGGGACTTGGTGGCCCGCCTGCGCATTTACGCGGCTCTTGACCTGCTGCGAGGCAGGTGCCCGAAGCTGCCGTGCGGGGGGAGTTTTTCGCGTTGGGGCTTTCGGTTTGAGACGCTCGTTTGTGACGGGATTGTGCAGACCGCTTGGGAGGCGTACGCAGCACCGTTTGTGCTGGTGGCCTGAAAACGAGGGCGAATGATCATTCGCCCCTACGGCTGCCGCTAGCGGCGGAATCCGGATGGATGCGGGGTTTCCGCGATCGTGAGTGGGGAACTGGGTTTGCTCTGCCTGGAGAGAAGTACAGTACACGTCCTTTCGCTCTTTGCGGTAGAGTCGAGACGTGGCGCGGTGGTTTAGGTGGAGCCTATCTGTTGCCGGCCCTTTCGGCTGCCGGTGCCTCATTAGCTCCACCCTGCTCCGTTTCCACGTCCCGCTCATCGAACCGGACGTGCGGATTTGCCGCATC
>DATIKY010000042.1:0-2955 GCA_035476995.1 Sedimentisphaerales bacterium
GTCACGACAAGGTGGACAGCGAATCCTCAACTTCCGCTGCTACGTCAAATCCGGATTGTGGAAGGAATTCTGGGATACCTACAGTCGGCTTCGCCGCTGTGCGTAACCCGGTACGTAAAATGAAACCTGCACCCCATAGAAGTCCCCTGCATCAAAGGCGTCCATCGGAGGCATCATGGTCTCGCGTTTGGTTCCCGCGATGCCCAAATAGGCGGCATGCCCTTTCGGCAGGAGTTGAGGCGTTCCGGCGATGGCTTTTTCAACGCGAATCTCGTTGCCGCTGCTCTCTCGGATCAGAATCGTAACCTCGTTCAGGATGCCCGAGGGGAGTTCGATGTCCTGGAAACGGTAGACTCCCATTCCCGGGGGGGACTCTGCGTCCGGGCGGACGCCCTGGATGTCGGCCGTCCTGCCGTTGATGAGCAATTCCACTTCCGCATCGATGGGCGCGGGCCCTTCGAAAATGTAGGTCCGCCCGAAGTACTGATGCAGGCCTCGATTCGAACGGTCTGCCTTCAGTTCCTCGGGGGTGCAGCCGATCAGGCCGTTGATTCGCACGCCGGTGGCTTGGAACACAGGATACACCAGGTTGCTCAGTCCGAAGGAAGAGTCTCCTGTCGTAATCTCTGCGGAACCCAACCGATGGACCCACTCGAACCAGTCCAACTGGGCGACATAAGGGTCATCGTTGGGCCAGTGCCACCCCTGCGTGTTTGACCACAGCCGGCTGGGGTGGGAGACCTGCACTCGATACTGTCCATCATACAGATTTCCCCAGAAGGTCTCCCGGGGACCGTCGATCTGGAGGATTTGTGCACTCGTTTGTTCCGAGCCACTCCCGCTGCTTCGTCGCCAGTTATAGCCGGGTCTCCAGTCCATCTGGATTAGTTGCAGCGGGTCTCGGCTGCGATCCGCGGGCGGAAGGCTCTCCGGCAAATCCGCCCCGACGAATCGCGTGGGAATGGCCAGCAGAGACGATCCGGAAGGGAGTTTCCAGATGCTGAGCTTCCGTTCCAGTTGGAGATGGTATTCGTACATCTCCGGGTCCCACAGCAGTTCCATCCCGAGAATCTCCCACAGGTCTTTGGGCAGCACGTAGATGTCGGGTTTGAGCGTGATCTCGGACACCGCCTGTCGCAAGGGGATTGAGCGAGTCTGGCCTTGAATCTGGATCTGTCCTGTGGCGATATTCACCTCGACGGCGCCTGCACACTCCGGAGCGAACCGCAGGATGCTTTCCTGTTCCTCGGGCTTGATCTGAAAGGCGTTGAGCACACGGAGCAAAGGCAGCCACCGCCGGCCGTCAGGCGTGACGAGTGAATCCAGATCGATGATTTGCAGCCGCTCATGGAGCCACCGGCCTCGAACGACGAAGCCGATCAGTTCGGTGGCTGTTGCCTCCCCCTTGTTCCGGTCCCCTGGGTTGGGCGGGGAAAGGACCATCAATACATTCGGATCGCTCTGAGACGCCGCATCCACGGTCCGAACGGGTGTTGAGGAAGCCGACGGCGAATTCGGGTCGGAGACCAAGGGACCCCAAGCGACATCTGCAGGACCACCCTCGGTATCGTCGAATCCAGGCAAAGACAGGAACCGGGCCGCAAGGTCATCTTCCTCCTCTTCCGGAGAGACATCATAGACCCGCTCAGAGCAAACCCCCACCAGGATCGCATCACCAACCGAACAATACGGAATCGACACGACCGCGATGAGGTACAAACACATGCCGTGGAGGCATCCGGGATTTCTCATACCTACGGACTACCGGCGCTTCCCTGCACCTCCGTATGTTTGCTCTCCTTCGCAGAGTCATTCGGTTGATTGGACGGTCCCTCGACCAAGGGAGACGGCGCCTCCGGTCCGATCCGGGATGTCGGCTCGGCGGCCGGAACCTGGGGCCAGGTGACCGTCGCCTCGCCAACGAGGGGCTGTTCCACGTGCAGCGCCTGGAGACTGATTCTGACCTTGTACTCTCCTTTCGGGATATCTGCATCGATCTTTCTGGTGAACCATCGCTGTGCGTTCCTGAGCACGTAGCCCAGCGCGAAGGGACCGCTGTCCACCAGGTTGCCGGCCAGATCTGTGATCTCGTAATTCCCCTCCACTCGGAGACGACCCGTCCCGGTCGTCGCCACCAGACCCTTAAGGATGATGGCCTGCTGTTCGATGTCTACCCCCAGTTCCTTGACCTGGCCTGCATAGGAGGTCTTCCCGACAGAACCGAAGATGGGCACCAGGATCCTGCTGACCGCTTTGAGCCTGGCCGTGCGTCCGGCCGTGTCCTGCTGGGCAACGAAATCGTTGACGATCAGCGACTCCAATTCCATGGCGGCCCACCATTCCCCTTCCGCGAGTTTTCCTCTCGGCACGATGGCGAACCGAACCGCCCTCTGTGTCTTGGGGGCAAGGGTGAGCTCTCGCGGATTGAAGTGAATGAAAGGGGCAAGGGAATAGTCGCCCGTTGGAGACTGCTTGAGCACTCCATCCTCCGTATAGATGAAATGGCTCGCATTGATTCGAAAACGTTCTTCGGTTTCGCCTACGTTCGAGATCAGGAAGGTCCCGGAGGGCCGTCCGTCATCCAGTTTCACTTCGACGAACGCCGGCTTGATCGCAACGCTGGCCGCAAGCCACTGCGGCAACAGGCACACTGCCGCGCAGGCCGCCACAAAACGTTTGCTTGTGTCCACTCTTGTCATCATCATCTCCCCACATCGATTATTCGAGTCCCATAGAAGATCGTAATTGGCCCGGGCCTCGAAGAGTTTCGATTTCACAACTCCACGTTAATCGGTTACGCACTCAAAAACAACTGACACGAATGGCACTGCCTTGATCGTGGTTGGCGCGGAGCTTGGGCGGCGGTGCCAGAGGCTGTGGTGCCATTTCATCGTGGATGAAGATCTTGCTCTGCGCCGTCAGATCGGTATCATGGTTTTGGCCTTCCTTGGCCGA
>DATIKY010000043.1:0-5436 GCA_035476995.1 Sedimentisphaerales bacterium
CGGGCCGCCTCAGTCGGCCGCAAGGCCTTCTGACACTCACGATCAGTGCCAACACTTGGATCAAAACGCGCCTGTTACAGATCCTCAATCAAATCCCAGCCAACGTCTGACCCGTCCATGTTTATGCAACGTTAGGGTAGAGTACCACATCGGGCGGAGGTTGGCAAGGGCGTAGTGGAACGCCTGCGACGCGAAGCATCCCCCGGGCCAGGGTGTCTGTGAGAACAGACTGGCGTTCCGGCAGAGGGGCCCGGTTGGGGCATGGGACGGGTCTCCTGCTTGTCATTCCCGCGAAAGCGGGAATCCACGGCATGGGATACAGCCGACCCCGCAGTTTATGGATTCCTGCTTTCGCAGGAATGACCGAGTCGAGTCCTCGGGACTCTCAACGCCCGAAAACCTGTGCAGACACGGGCTATGTCGAGCTCCAATTGACGGGCATCTTGTCCACCTCCTGCACCTCGACGCGGTGGACCAGCCAGGACTTGTCGGGCTGCCTGCGAAGGCGGAACTCCAGGACGACCAGGGCGCTGGTCTTGTAGGCCCGGGCCCAGTAGCTGTCCTTGTGGAATTGGAGACTGATGGTGAACGTCGCGACCGCTTCCGTCGCAGCGACTTCCACGTCCGAGGCGATCCTGCGGACCTTCTCGATCGTGGGAGGGTTCAGTCGGCTTTCGCAATGGGCGATGAGCTCCTCTTTGCTCCTGTGATAGGAGTCCTGATAGTCGCGGGCGATCAGGCGGGCCAGAGCGACGCAGTCCTCCTCCTCCGCGGCCCGCACGCCCGCCTGGACGACCGCGTGGATCTTCTCCAGATCCGTCGCGACAAAATGGTCCAGGCCAAATGCCAGCAGCGCCACGCTCAGCGGCAGCAGCCACTGCCAGAATCTCGCCTTCTCCGGCCAGACGCTGCGGATGGTCCAGACCACGAACAGAACGATCACCGCCAAGCCCAGCAGCGTCCACGGCTGCTCGAAGACATTCCACATGCTCAGGCCTCCCTCAAAGGGTCCCTGTTTTTTCTTCACCATGTTCCAGGGACATTGTACCGGCGACGGAAAGCGAGCACAAGGATTGACGATCCCGCCCGACCCACGGGCCAAAAGAAACCTCCGCCGGGGCAGGGTCGCTGTCCCGCGGAGGTTGTGGATTCGATCCGTGGTTCCTGTGACGAGTTAGTTGAGGGACTTGTACGGGAAGCCTCTGGCCATGTACTCGACGTCCACCAGGTCATCGCCCGGGGGGGTCATGCCGAAAGTGAAACGTGTCGGCTCATTCATCGCTGTTTTGCACCAGTCGATGAAGCTCTGGCTCTCCCAGGTATGCATCTCGGCGTGCCCGTCGGCGAAGCCAAGCGAACTCTTGGCGTTGTGCCACATGGCCAGCGGATCGGTCCAGGTCTTGGCTTTGGGGTTCATCTGAAAGGAGCCGATGTTCTCGCCTCGCGTGTCCATTTCTTCGACAAAGATGTACTGGAGCGAGGGCTTCTTGAGTTCCGTGTAGAGCTTGATCTTGTTGTAGGTGCTCCAGGTCTCGCCATTGGCGCCGCCGGCAATGGAGAATGTTCGGAAAGCCACCGGGATCGAGGAACTCTCGCGTCGTCGGTCGGCCGGGCAACGGTAGATGTCGAGTTCCTCGCCGACGTATTTGAACAGGAGGCCGCCTCTGATGGACCTTTTCTTGAGGTCCCAGTTGTCGGTTAAGTTGGCCCTCAGGACCCAGTTGCCTGGATCGGTGTGGCCGCCGACGATCTTGCCGTCGAAGTCGTCCTTGTACAGCAGCCAGCCCAGCATGAGCGAGCGGGTGTTGCTGATGCAGTGGACTCGCTGGGCCTGGTCCCTGGCCCGCTGGAGGGCAGGCATGAGAATCGCCATCAGGATCGCGATCACCGCGATCACCACCAGCAGCTCGATCAACGTAAACGCTTTGGATCTCATTCCATTCGTCCTTTCCGTTCGAGAACCGGCATCCGCAAACCAGGCGGCTCGCGCCACTGCGAAACGGCTTTCAGCCGCGATGCCCCTACACATGAACAAAGATGCTCTCTTGACTCGATCTGTTCCCCATTATTCGGATGGAAACCCTCGTTCCTGGCGACAACAAAGCCATAAGCAGGGAGATGACACCCACGACGATCAGCAACTCGACCCGCGTCAGTCCTCTCCTGGCCGTCGGTGTCCTCCCAATCCGCCAGCACGGACTGACGCATTCATTCGGAGAAGGCTGACACACCCGACTCCTCTGACTATATCGCATGGACGGAGTTTTTGTCAATAGTTTTCGGACCGAAATCACCTGTGATCCGGACGGGACCTCAGTTTCTCAGGGAGAGGATGGGCGAGGGCATCCGGCCGCGACGCTGCACGAACTTGGCGGAGGTGAACCTGGTCTGGATCTTCATGACCGGCGCCGAACCCAGCAGGCCTCCGAAATGCACGATGCTCCCCGGCTTGGCGCCTGGGACCGGAACGACGCGGACGCCGGTGGTCTTGTTGTTGGCGACCCCGATCGACAGCTCGTCGGCGATGATTGAGGAGATGACCTCAGGCGCCGTATCGCCCGGCACCGCAAACATGTCCAGGCCCACCGAGCAGACGCTGGTGAGAGCTTCGAGCTTGTCCAGGGTCAGGGTGCCTGACTTGACGGCCCGGATCATGCCGGCATCCTCGCTGACGGGGATGAACGTGCCCGAGAGGCCGCCGACGTTGCCGGAGGCCATCGCGCCGCCTTTCTTGACCGCGTCGATCAACAGGGCCAGCGCCGCGGTCGTGCCGGGACAGCCCATCCGCTCGACGCCCATCGCTTCGATGATCTCAGCAACCGAGTCGCCGGTCGAGGTGGTGGGGGCCAGGGAGATGTCCACGATGCCGAAATCGACCTTCATCAGGCCGGCCAGTTCCCGGCCGATCAGTTCGCCCGCGCGGGTGATCTTGAAGACGGTCCGCTTGATAACCTCGGAAAGCTGCGTGAGGTCGCAATCGTGGTTTTGCGCCACCACATTGCGAACGACGCCGGGGCCGGAGATGCCGATGTTGAGCGAGTAGTCGGGTTCGCCGATGCCGTGATGGGCGCCGGCCATGAAGGGGCTGTCCTCCGGGACGTTGGCGAAGACCGCCAGCTTGGCGCAGCCGATGCCCTTTTCCGAGCGGTGGGCCAGGTCGGTGATGACGTGGCCGACCTTGACGATGGCGTTCATATTGATGCCCGCCAGCGTGGAGGCCAGGTTCAGGAACCCGCAGACGCGTTCGGTCTGGGAGAGGGCCTCGGGGATCGATTCGATGAGGTTCTCTTCGGCTGCGGTGGCTCCCTTCTGGACCATGGCGCCGAAGCCGCCCAGGAAGTCGATGTTGGCTTTCTTGGCGGCCACGTCGAGGGCCTTGGCGAGCTTGACCGCGGTGATCGTCTTGCGGGGCAGGGGCTCCAGGAGCAGCGACGCCGGCGTGATCGAGATCCGTCGGTTCGTGATCGGGATGCCGTACTTCTGCTCCAGTCGGTCGGCGCAGTGGTTGAGCAACTGGCCTTTCTCGACGATCCTCGCCTGGGCCTGCTTGATGAGCCAGTCCAGGTCGCGATCCATGCAGTCCTTCAGGTTGATGCCCAGCGTGACGGTTCGGATATCGAAATGATGATCCAGCGTCATGCCGACAGTTTCAAAGACTTCTTCGACGGAGATACGCATAAGAAAAAACCCTCGTAAGTGTGAAGTTTCAAGTTTGAAGTTTCAAGTAAGAGGGCTCATGCGAGCGGGCGACAGCTCTTACTTCAAACTTGACACTTCAAACTTGACACTCTCTTAGACCCGATGCATCGCCTTGAAGATGGTTTCGTCCTGGATGGTGATCTTGAGGGCCATCTGCCGGCCGACCTTGTCGAGATGTTTCTTGATCTGGCCCATGTCCATCGTCGCCTGGCCGATGTCGGCGGCCATCGTCATCACGAAGTAGTCCTCCATGATCTTCTGATTGACGTCGACGATGTTGATGTTGGCCTTGGCCATCGTGGTGGCCAGTCGGGCGATGATGCCGACCCGGTCCTTGCCGGTGACGGTCACGATGCAGATCTGACTTGTCTTGTGCTCTGGCATAGCAGTCCTTTGGAACGGTTGATGGTTGATCGTTGATTTGAAGAGCGGCGAACCTGCAATCGACAATCAAAGATCACAAATCACACATCTCTCTGCGCTCCTGGCTCCGCGTCGAGCTTCGCCTTCAGCGCGAGGGCTTTCTTGTGGTCGGTCATGTCCGGCTTCAAAGGCGTGACGGTGATATAGCCGTCGGCCAGCGTCGTCGTGTCCGCGGGCTCTTTCTCCTCGCGAGGAGCGCCGCCGGCCAGGCGAAAGACAAACTCCCCCGTTCCGTCGCCGTGCGGAACGTAGTACTCGTGGAACCCGGACGTCGCCTGCGGGACCACGCGCACGCCTCGCGGCTTGCCCGCCGAAAGCAGGGGGACGTTGACGTTCATCACGTCGCCCGCCTGGAGCGGAAGCAGCCTCTTGAGCACCGCGATCCCGTGCTCTGCGGCCCTTTCGAAGTCGGTGTGTTCCTCAGCGGCCACGCTCAGGGCCACAGATGGGATTCGCAGGAATGCCGCCTCCATCGCAGCGGCAACGGTTCCTGAGTAGTAGACGTTGATCCCGACGTTGGCGCCGTGGTTGATGCCTGCGACCACCAGGTCGATCGGGCCTTTGTGAAGCTCCATGGCGGCCAGCTTCACGCAGTCGGCGGGCGAGCCGTGAACGCCGAAGCCGGTGAACAGGCCCTCGATGCTCACCTTCATGCACGCCAGCGGCTCGGCGAACGTGATGCTGTGACTGGCCCCGGACCAGCCTTCCGTCGGAGCGACCACGGTCACGTCGCCGATCGCAACGAGTCGTTTGTAGAGGGCCGCCAGGCCGGGGGCGAAGATCCCATCGTCATTCGTCAGTAGTATTCGCATCGTCGTTTCGGTCCTCGTCGGCGCCCGCGCAGTACGGGCGACCGTATGTTTCCAGGCCTCGTGAAATATCCTGTCGGAAGGACGCTGCCTGCCGCCGTCGTCCCATCACGCGGCGTATTGTAGCAGGCCTTCCCCCCAGCGTCAATTCGCTGCGCCGACGGCGGGGGTATGACCGCAATTACGCCGCAGGAACGAGAAATCTGTTGAAACTCCGGCGTGTTCGGGGTAGATTGGAGTCTCAGAGACACAACGGAGCATGCGGTCAGAATGTCCTGTCTTCTCGAAGGCAAAGGCTCTTTCACACCACAGAACGACCTGGAACCGCGGATGGCTGAGAGAAATCTGATCTCACGCAACGTTATAGTGCTCCATTACCCATCCATTGATGGATAGAGACGTTTCAGCTTTGTCCTGGCGTCTGCCGTGGTGAACTGCCAGTTCACTTTCACCTCGGCCCCGTCACGGCTCTTCTCCCATGCGGCGGTTTCCTCACGCAGTTTCT
>DATIKY010000044.1:0-31159 GCA_035476995.1 Sedimentisphaerales bacterium
TCAGCCGTCCTTGGGTATACTCGTCCATGACAGACCTCCTTGCGAATCGATTGTCGTAACAACCATCTTTTCGACTTGGAGGTCTGTTCTTCTATACTCTTATCGGTCCTTGGCTTACAGCTTATGGAAGTGCCATTCGGGACTGTCCCCCAGCACCCGTCCGTCCCCCAGCACCCAGAAAATAGGGACTGTCCCCCACCCCAGCACCACCCCAGCAGCGCCAGCAGCGCAGCAGCGCTGTTCCTAATGCAAAGCGGCAGATCCCAGGGGTCTGGGGACAGCGTCCCCAGGTCGCTACGACAGAACTATGTGGGCCTACGACCCCGAAATCACCGTTTCTTGCCGTGTTGCACTTCGCATGTTAATGCGCCCCAGTTCATCGAGCGGCGGGGGGGATCTTAGCGGAGTAGATTTCCAGGCCCCTGGCCTGGTCGCGGAAGAGCTGCTGTTTCTGGGCGGCAGTCAGTTGCACCGTGTTCTTGTGGTTCGGCTTGTGTGTGAACCAGATCCACGAGGGGAAGCGCTTGTCGATGCCGTTGGCCAGCGTCGCCCGGCCGTCGCGGAACTGGATCAGGTTCTGAACCCAGTAGTTGTGGGTCTTTCCATCCCGGCCGGGGCAGCCGTAGATGAGCTCCGTCTGGATCCACTCCACCTGGCCGTCCTTGTTCAGATCGACGAAATCGTTGCCGTCGAGATAGAAGCTCTCGCCGTGCATCGTGGTGTAGCCGTCCTTCGAACGCAGGAAGAAGCACACGCAAGACACCTCCGAGTGAAGCGCATTGCCCCCGCTCAGAGTCCCGATGATGACGTCCTTCTTGCTGTCGTTCTTGGACGTGAGGTTGGCCGTCCAGACCCTCGTGCCGAAGCGAGGCAGGCCGTTCAGCCGGACCGGACCGCCGACGACCTTTCCCTTTTCGAGCAGACTGGCGGTCACGTCGCCGTTCGGGTCGTTTTCTCGGACCAGCAAGATCGTGCCATGACCGACCGCATACAGCGAGACGTCTTTATCCGAGGACTGCTGCTGGTACGTCACTTCGCACACGGTCGCCTTGCCGGCAGGGCGCTGACCCGCTTCGAAAGGACAGTAGTTGAAGTCATACCCCCGGCAGACCGGCGACGCCAGCAGGAGCATCAGGAAAGCGTTTTTCGCGTTCATGGTCTTCCTCCATAAGTCAAAGGAACCGTCTCTTCGAACACGTATTCTCCATCCAACTACTCCTTCTTTCGGCAAATACGTCCAACCCACATGAGCCCGATGCCCTGCCAACCACGTTTCACGGGCGACCACCGCAAGGCAATTGAAACTCGAAGCTCGAAACAAGCACGAAGGATCGAAATCTCAATTGCCCGAACGAGCCATCCGAGCGGTGGCTTTCGTGGCGAGGGCGTCCCGCCCTTGCTCTTGTCCGGGCAACACAACCGAGGGCGGGACGCAAGGGCAAGATGCCCTCGCCACGATGGCGGCAGCGTTTCGGCCATTTGGGCTTTGTGCTTTGGATTTGTTGACGTTCCCGCGTGTGCGAGGTCCGATTTCGAAATCCGATATTCGTGCTTGCCCCCGACGGTCCGGCCGGATCACGGTCCCGCCCTTTTCCTCTGCGGCCCTCGGCGGCCTCTGCGGTTGAATATTCGGGTCCCCCGTTCTTCAGTACGCGAAAGCTGGATGAGCCTCAAAAAGAAACGTCGCGACAAAAAATCTTCTCGCGCCTTGTCGTCCACATTACCAGTGCTGAGAAGGGCGGTGTTCTGTCCGGTGCCGAACGGGGTCGAAGGGCAGGCCCGAGAAATATCGAGTCTCACCATTGATATCCAAAGTCCTGCGCGGGCACGGGAGTTCGCCAGGAAGAACACCGCTTCCAAGGCCGTGCAGAACGGCTAAGGAAAATCGAGGACCCGCGCCGATACGGAGACAGGAACATTGAGGATTCAATATGAAGACATGGATCGTCATCACGGAAATCTTCCTTCTGGGCCTTTGGATCGACGACTGGGGACTGGAAGTCGCACCCGCCGGCCTGCGAGGGGTCGTCCGCCAACTCTCGACACTCACACCTACACCTTTTTTCGCCACGTTCATGAGCTTGTCGAATGAATCGATCGTGCAACGATGGTACGGTTCCGTCTGGGTTCGGCCCCCGCCTCCGCGGGAATGAGAAAAAGACGATCTGACCGATCGTCATACACCAAAGAATACGGTTACAAGCCAACAGGCCATAAGCTAGCCACTTATGGCCTTCTTTCTGCGCTTCTGCAAAATCGTCGATTCGGTTGCAGGGTTTGGCGCAGGCCTCTGCCTGGGGAGAACACGGAACTCTCCTGTTCGAGGGGGGGCTACTGCATCGGGAAGCGGCTGCACAGGCCGTGGACCTGCTCCCGCATCTGGTCCTGGAAGGCGGGATCGAGACGATGCTCCCGGTCGCTGAGGATCTCGACCCGCGTCAGGACCTGGTCCACCAGCTCTGCAACGGTCCGCATCTCCGGAGTTCTCATGCCGTTGCGGGTGACGATGGGCGTTCCGATCCGCATGCCGCTGGTGACCCGCGCGTTCTGGCGGTCGTAGGGCAGGCGGTTCATGTTCACGATGATGCCGCAATCTTCGAGGCTCTTCTGGGCGGTCAGGCCGGTCAGACCCCGGTGGAGGCTGGCGACGTTGACGCAGAACAGGTGGTTGTCGGTGCCGCCGGTCAGGACGTCGTAGCCCCGGCGGACGAATTCCTCCGCCAGCGTCTTGGCGTTCTCGACGATCCGGACTTGTCGGTCTTTGTACTCCGGCGAGAGCATCTCTTTGAAGAAGACCGCCTTGGCGGCGATGTTGTTCAGATAGGGGGTGCCCTGGAAGCCGGGGAACGTGGTCTTCTCGATCCGCTCCCACAGCGGGATCGTCTTGTTGCCCACCGGGAAGGGCTGGTCGAAGTCCCGGCCCATGAGAATCAGACCGCCGCGAGGGCCGCCGGGCTTGTAGGTGCTGGTCGTCGTGAAGTGGGCCTGGTCGACAGGAGAGGGGTGTGCGCCCGCGGAGATCAGACCCGAGATGTGCGAGACGTCGGCCATCAGGTACGCGCCGACCTCGTCGGCGATGGCGCGGAACCGGGCGAAGTCGATGATCCGCGAGTACGCGGTGGTCCCGCAGATGATCAGTCTGGGTCGGAATCGCAGAGCCTGATCGCGGATCGCGTCGTAGTCCAGCAGGAAGCTGTCCGGACGGACGCGATAGCTCTCGATCTCAAAGATCCTGCCCGCCAGGGCCACCGGCGCGCCGTGCGAGACATGCCCGCCCTGATCCATGGCCAGACTCAGGATTCGGTCGCCCTTTTCGAGGATCGCGGTCAGGACGATCTGGTTGGCGCTGGTTCCGGAATGCGGCTGGACGTTGGCGTACTTGGCGTCGAAGGCCTCTCTGGCCCGGCTGATGGCCAGCGTCTCCAGGCAGTCCACGACCTCGCATCCGCCGTGGAATCGAGCGCCGACGAAGCCCTCGGTCGTCTTGTTCTGGACGACCGAGCCCAGCGCCGCCAGGACGGACCGCGAGCACTGGTTCTCCGCTGCGATCAGTTGCAGCGTGTTCTGCTGGCGGTCGTATTCCTGGGTGAGGAGCCGGTGCACGTCGGAGTCCGCGCTCTCCAACGCGGTCAGGAGACCTCGGTGATACTGTTCGTTGCTCAGCATCTTCTGAACCGCCGGCTGGATAACCTCATAGACCGGTTTTTCGACGCGGGAGAGCGTCTGGCCGGTGTGCTTGTCCACCAACATGGCTAAACCTTCAAATCCTTTCTCCGGTTGCGGCAGGACCCTGTCGTACGCGCAGATGAGCACCGACCCCGTGCCCTCTCACACTCTGCATGCTATCTCGTGTTATCGGCAGCTCCCGCCGGTTAGCTGCTGAAAAAACTGCGCACGATATCGTTGAACGTCACATAGACCAGCAGAGCCAGCACGAGCACCCAGCCGGCGTAGGCGACGAGGCCCTGGGTGCGTTCGGTCAGGGCCGAGCCTTTGATCTTCTCGATCAGCATCAGGACGATCAGACCGCCGTCGAAAGGAGGCAGCGGCAGGAAGTTCATCACCGCGATGGTCGCGCTGATCAGACCCAGGAAGTACGCGTAGTTCACCAGAGGCTGCTCGGCGACGATCCGATAGCTGACGGTGATGATCCCCAGCGGTCCCATCAGATTGTCCGGGCTGATCAACCCGCGGATCAGGCGGGCGAGCGTGACGTAGGTCTGCGCGATGAAGCCCAGGGTCCTGCGATAGCCCATCGCCATCGCGTCGACCGGATTCTTTGCTTGGTAGAGCCGTTCGAGCTGCTTGAAGGGCACCATTTCGCCCAACTGCGGCCTGACCGTCGTGGCCTGCGGCAACTGGGCGACCTGCAGGGTGACCCCGCCTTCCACGGCTCCGTCGAGCTGATACTGGAGGGTTACCGGTTGTCCTTCCCACCGTCGGACCTCGGCGATGATATCGAAGAAGCTCGAAACGGCCTTGCCGTTGACGCTGACGATCCGGGCGCCCCGCGGAATGTCCAACGCCGGGTTGTTCCCGGCCGCGATCGCCTTGGCCACCACCGCGTGCTGGGCGTCCAGGGCCGGCCCGAACCCGATGATGACCCGGTTCTCGCCGGGCGCTCGTCTGGGCTTGACGGTCACCGTCGCGGTTTGCTCGACGTTGTTGGCGTCGGTACGCAGCACCTTGAGGGTCAGCAACTGGCCTTCATGGCGGGTGGTGATCTCCCGCAGCTCCGTATAGGTGGGATTCTCCACTTCGCCTGCGGCCAGGATGATGTCGCCGGCCATCAGACGAGTCGCAGGGTTCTCCTTGCCGGCCGGCGTCGTCGCGTCGTCTTGGGCGTGGGCGCCCATGACTCGAAGGCGGGGAACCAGCGAGTAGACGTGACCGAGGTCCGCATCGGTGGGGGCCTCGCCGTTGTCGGCGGCCGCCCACTCCAGGGGCAGGCTGGTCTGGACGGTCTGGAGCTGGTCTGCGGATTTCCGCTCGGCGGTGACCTCCACGGTCGGCGCCAGACTCTGTCCGACGATCCGGCTGAACTGCCAATAGTGCTCCACCTTCTGGCCGTTGACCGCCACGACGCGGTCTTCCGGGTGCAGTCCCGTTCGTTTCTGAAGGATTTCGACGCTGGGCTTGGAGATCTGGGCGATCGTCAGACTCCGGGGCTCGTCGATCCCGAACTCGCGGAACGAGCGTCCCATGTTCTCAGCCACGAGCGTCGTCTCGAAGACCGATCCGTCTGCCCGGCGGACCGTGGCGTGGATCTCCTCGTCGGTGCCCGAGAGCGCCGCCGCGATCATCGTGTTGCTGAAATCGAGATCCTTCGTCATGCCGTCGATTGCCAGGATCTCGTCGCCGGGTTGCAGACCGGCCTTGGCGGCCGGGGAGTCGGGAACCACGCCGCCGACCACCGCGGGGGTCAGACGGATGCCGACCAGGAAGACGACCATGAAGATGATCGCGGCGCTGATGACGTTGAAGATCACGCCGGCGGAGATGACCGCCATCCGGATCGAGATCGGCTTTCTCGCGAATGACCGCGTATCGTCGTTGAGCTTGACCGGACCGGTGTCTTCCTGGCCCAGCAGCTTGACGTAGCCGCCGAAGGGAAACAGGCCGATGCGGTATTCCGTCGCTTCGTTGTCTTCGGGCGATTCCTCCGCCGGGTCCTTGCGTCCGGAGAAGCCCGGCAGCACGCGGAACTTGAATCCGGACCGCGTCTTGCGAATTCCCAGCACGGTCGGGGGCATGCAGATGGAGAACGCCTCGACCTTGATGCCGCCCAGCTTGGCCGTGATGAAATGGCCGAACTCATGGACGAGCACGACGGCGCCGAAGCCCAGCAGAACCAGCAGCACGTTGCCGACCACCCCTATGTTTTGAACGATGAGATAGACAACCACCCCCAGGACCGTGATCCAGAACAGACCGTTGGCCCACTTCGTCCGTGGCTTCGTCGTTTGCGACATCCAAACACTCCAAGTTAATTGATGATTGATGAGGGATGATCGACAATTGCCTGTCTACAAATCACCCATTATCAATCATCCATAATCAATCTGTTCTTGACTTCTCTTCGGGCCCAGGCGTCGGCTTCGAGCAGTTCTTCGAGCGAGACCGCCTTCCGCACGCTGTGGCGATTGAGGCAGTGCTCCACCAGGTCCATGATCCGCAGGAACGGGATCCTGCCGGCCAGGAATTCCTCGACGGCGGCCTCGTTGGCCGCGTTGAACACCGCCGGAGCGGTTCCGCCCGCTCGCGCGACCTCATAGGCCAGCGGCAGCGCGCGGAACGTCTGCGGATCGGGTTTCTCGAACCGAAGCCGGCCGATCTGCTCCAGCCGCAGGCGTTTCGCCACGCCGGGAACCCGCTGCGGATACGTCAACGCATATTGTATCGGCAAACACATGTCCGGCTCGCCAAGCTGCGCGACGACCGAGCCGTCCACGAACTCCACCAGCGAGTGCACGATCGACTCGGGATGGATCAGCACCTCGATCTTGTCCACCGGCACGCCGAACAGCCACTGGGCCTCAATGATCTCCAAGGCCTTGTTCATCATCGTGGCCGAATCGATCGTGATCTTGGGCCCCATGCTCCAAACCGGGTGAGACAGGGCCTGCTCTCGTGTTACGTTTCGAAGGGCCTCGCGGGTCGCGCCGCGGAAAGGGCCCCCCGAACCGGTCAGGAGGATGCGATCGACCTCGCAGGCCGAACCGGACCGCATTGCCTGAAAAACCGCAGAATGTTCGCTGTCCACAGGCAACAAATCGCTGCCGTGCTCCCGGGCGGTCCGAGTGAGCAATTCGCCTGCGATGACCAGGGGCTCTTTGTTGGCGATGGCCAGCCGCTTGCCGGCCCTGGCGGCCGCCAGGGCCGAGGGAAGCCCCGCTGCACCCACCACCGCGGTCAGGACGGTATCGACGCCTTCGCATTGCGTCAGTCCGGTAAGGCTGTCCGGCCCGGACAGGATGGCGAGATCCTGCCCGTTCAGCAGGGTCCGGAACGGTTCGACCTGGCGGCTGTCCGTCACGGCGACGAACTTCGGTCGGCGTTGTCTGACCTGCTGGGCCAGAAGCTCGACGTTCCGGTGGGCGCTGAGTCCGACGATGCGGTATTCCGGTCCGAGGGCCTCGATCACGCGGAGCGCATTTCGGCCGATCGAGCCGGTGGAACCCAGAATGGCGATGCCCCTTGACATAGATCCGGACTTCGGACGCTCCTTCTACTGGCGCACGGCCTGCAGGCCGCTCATTCCCTTGTCGACGCAGGCGATTGCGACGGCGAGACGTTTGTTCGAGGGGAACATGACTTGTCTCCCAAGACCCGCCCGCGATAAGAGCGATAGTATGATGAAGCTGGGCAACCTGTCAAGCTCAAAGCTCCGTCGGACGGGCGGCGATTCCGAAATCCAGGCGTCTGGGCCGGATGGAAGCCTCTTGTGCCTTACCGAAGAACCGTTGGTCGAGACGGCCGAGGCGTCCGATAAGCCTGCGGCAGAGGGGGAATCCGCCTACCGTTCCGGGTCTTCTTCTCGACTGACGCCACGAACCGGACGATAGAACTTTGCCGGCGCCGTCGGGTCGGAGGATGGAACACCGACGACGACGGGAAGGACGGCGTTTCGGCCTTGCAGGCGACCGTCCGGTTGTGCCGCCGCGTTGGCGGTCCGACGGTTACAGGTGATGGGGTTCGGTTTTGAACGGGAGTCATCGTGACGGCGAAGAGAATCGCATGGACAATCCTATTTGTGCTGTGCCTGGGGCACTGGGCTTGGGCCGGCTCCAACGGATTGGCCGGGAACGATGCAAACGACTCGCAGGCAGCCGATCTGTTCGACATGTCTCTTGAAGAGTTGATGGACGTTCGAATCGACACCGTGTACGGCGCCTCGAAACGAAGCCAAAGCGTGGCCGCGGCGCCCGCTTCGGTCACCATCGTGACTGCCGAGGAGATCCGAAGATATGGTTATCGCACCTTGGCGGACGTTCTGCGAAGCGCGCCGGGGTTTTACATCAACTATGACAGGTCCTATTATTATATGGGGACCCGCGGCTTTCGCCGGCCGGGCGATTACGACACCCGCATTCTCCTGCTGATCGACGGCCACCGTCTCAACGACAATGTGGGCGACTCCCCCTTGTTCGGGACCCAGTTCCCGCTGGATGTCGAGCTGATCGAGAGAGTCGAGATCATCCGAGGTCCCGGCTCCTCGCTGTACGGCAGCAACGCGGTGCTCGCGGTGGTCAACGTGATCACCAAACGAGGAGAGAGCGTTCAAGGCCTGGAGTTCTCCGCCAAGACGGGCAGTTTCGACTCGCAGACGGGCCGCGTCACGTACGGCAATCGTCTCCGAAACAATCTGGATCTGCTGCTGTCGGCGACCACGTACAACAGCGACGGTCCGGAATTGTATTTCCGCGAGTTCGACTCCGTCGAGACGAACAACGGATGGGTGAAGAACGACGACGATCAGTCCAATAACTTCGTAGCCCGTGCCTCCTGGGGAGATTTCTCGCTTCTGCTGGCGCACATCGGGAGCGAAAAGGGCATTCCGACGGCCCCCTGGGACACCGTGTTCGGGGATCGCCGCTCACGGGTCTGGGACGACACGACGCTGGTGGGACTGACGTTCGCCCGTGAGTTGTCCCAACGGTGGGCGGTGCGGGCCCGCATTGCCTACAGCCGCTACGACTACGATGGGCAATATGTGTACGACTACGCCGAGGAAGGGGAGGAGCCCTACCTTGTTCTCAACCGCGACTACTGGAAAGGGCGGTGGTGGGAGGGCGAGTTCCAGGTGACCGGAAGCCCGATGGCCGGACATACGATGACCGCCGGGGTCGAGGGGCGGTACAACGCGCGACAAGACCAGGCCAATTGGGACGAGGAGATCCACCTGGACGACTCCCGTCACAGCCACAACTGGGGTGTCTACGTCCAGGACGAGTTCAAGCCGCTGGAGAAGCTGACCTTCATCGGCGGTCTGCGGTACGATGAGTACAGCACCTTCGGTCGGGACGTGAACCCGCGTCTTGCGCTGATCTACGAGTTGCTTGAGAACACGACGTTGAAACTGCTCTACGGCACCGCGTTCCGTGCGCCGAACGCCTACGAGCTGTACTATCACGACGGGGGCTACACCCAGAAGCCCAGCGACGATCTGGACGCGGAGACCATCACGACGTACGAAGTCGTCCTGGAGCAGCAACTGAGCCGCAATCTCCGCGCTTCCGCGAGCGGGTTCCGTTACGACATGGAGGACCTGATCGATCAGTACGTCGATCCGGCCGACGGACTGCTGGTGTTCCGGAACCTCAGCGAGGCGGAGGCGACCGGCGTGGAGCTGGCGTTGCAGGGACGCTGGGACTGGGGGCTGGGGTCCCGTCTGAGCTATTCCCATGTGGAGGCTCAGGACAAGGCTTCCGGCCGAGCCCTGGTCGATTCGCCCAAGCATCTGGTCAAGTGGAATCTGCTGGCGCCAGTGGTCCCGCAGCGGCTCTTCGCGGGCCTGGAGGTCCTCTATGACAGCGAGGCCAAGACGCTCGGGGGCCAGGAGACCGACGACGTCGTGCTGACGAATCTGACGGTGACGTATGTGGGGGCCTCGAAACGAATGGAGATCGCGGCCAGCGTATACAACCTGTTCGACGTGGAGTACGCCCATCCGGGCTTCGGCGAGCACGTTCAGGACCAGATCGAGCAGGACGGTCGGACGTTCCGGATCGGGCTGACCTACCGGTTCTGACCGCGGGCCGATTCCACGTCACGGTTTTTCCCTCTTGAACCGTAACTGCCCGAAATGCGGCACCGAAGTCCAGTTGTACGAAGAAACCGTGTTGATCGAAACAAATCCCATCGGGGGCAGCCATGTTGTTATCGGGCGAATCCACGGATCGCCCCGGGAGAGCGCCCGAAGACACGCCGCGACAGCCTGCGGGATCCTGGAATACTCAGTTTCATTTTATTCATAACTGTATCGGGACCCAGAATTGGACGATAGGAACTCCGAATGCTCGCCGTCCGTCTGGCCGATGGCGGCAGGCCGTCTCAGTGGGTGCCTTATGGGGATACGGGTGGGGTTCGTCTGTCGCGGTGTTAGCGCGGACAGCCGTGCAGGACGGCGCCTTGCTCTGGAACGGTGACCTTATGAAACCAAGAGTGATGGTTCTTCAGATCCTGTTGATTGCCCTGAGCTCGACAAGTCTGACTGGCGCCGGCGTTCATACCGATACGGATTCCGGCAAATCGGCGGCGCAAGAAGATTTCCTGGACATGTCAATCGAGCAGTTGATGGATGTGGAGATCGTATCCGCCGCGGCCCTGACGCCGACCAGCGTCCGCATCGCCCCGGCGGCGGTCACGACGATCACCCAGGAGGAGATCCTTGCCTCCGGCGCCCGCAGCCTATTCGAACTGCTCGACATCTACGTGCCCAATCTCCAGTGGATTCGCCATCATTGGGAGGCGGATCATCTGGGGTTGCGGGGCATCATCAACGACCGCGACGACAAGTATCTGCTTCTGGTCAACGGACGGGTGATGAACCAGCGGACGCATTACGGCGCCCTGAGCGAGCGCGATCTGGTGCTGCTTCGGGACATCCATCACATCGACATCGTCCGCGGCCCGGGCTCGGCCCTGTACGGCCCCGGTGCGATGTCCATGGTGATCAACATCGTCACGGACAACGCACGGACCTTCCAGGGCACGGAGGTCTCTTCCCGGGTCGGCGCTTTCGAAGAGTTCTACTCCGCGGAGGTCAAGCATGGCCAGACCGAGCCCGAGAACGATCTGGGCGTCTTCGTCTATGCCGGCGTCGGCAAGTATGTCGGGGCCGACCAGAGCGATGCCCCCCAGATCTACGCCTTCGATTTTCCCAACGAGTCCAACTACTCCTGGTGGAATCCGGAATGGGGCGTCAACACCGGTCCGGCCTCCCTGCCGGCCGACGCGACCGAGGCCGGCAAGCCCCTGGAGAATCCGACGATCAACCGCGACGGCGAGACACATCGCAATCTCTATCCCGTGAAACTGCATGCCGAGGTCACCAAGGGCAACTGGGATTTCTGGGCCCGCTACACACGCGGCGGCCGGCAGTTTCCCTGGGATGTCGGCACGCTGGCCCGCGCCGAATGGGGTTGGGCCGACTGGAATCCCGACCCCGTCCAGATGTCCTCGGGGTATCAGCAGGCGACGGGGTACGCCGCCTATTCGAAAGAGCTCGATTCCAGCACCACGTTGAATTTCGCCTTCAGCTACGACATGTTCGATTTCGAGCGGTTCGGGGACAACGGACTGGTGGACGCGTATCGTGAGGATGAGTACTATGGGAAGGTCCTCCTGAACTGGCGCATCAATGACCGCCACAAGCTGGCCGTCGGGACCGAGTTCTCGCATGAGGAATTCGGCCTCAAGAGCCCGGGCTACCCCGATGAGCCGGCGCAGAACGGCCTGCTCGGCGACCCTATGCCCCGTTGGCGGACCCTGATGTTCTCGGTGCTGGCCGAATACCAATGGATCATCACCGATCAGTGGACCGGGTTCCTGGGAGCGCGTCTGGACGAGCACACCTACACCGACGAGATGTTCTCGCCTCGTGCGGCCCTGATTCACACGCCTAACCCCAAGGACACGTGGAAGCTGTTGTGGTCGCGGTCGGTTCGTGCGAACTTCGCGGAGGAACTGTATGCGGCTCATCTGGCCGGAGACAACGCGGGCGCTGCGGAAAAACTCGATAGCGCCGAACTCCGCTATGAACGTGCGCAGAGTCCCCGCCTTATCCTGGCGACCTCGGCGTTCGTCCACTATGATCTGGACCTGATCACGTACTCCAACGGCCGCAGCGTGCCGGTCGGGACACAGAGGGATTGGGGACTCGAATTCGAGGCGACCTATCGTACGGATCGGACCCGCGTGGCCTTCTCACACGGGTATACCAAGCTGTATGATTTTGACCTTCTCGAAGGCAGGACCACGCTGACGACCGCCGAACCGTATGGGTATGGAGATGATCTGGCCAACTGGTCGAATCACGTCACAAAGATCACCGCCCGCCGCAAGCTCGACGAGGAATGGACCGCCGACGGGTCCCTCCGCGTGTACTGGGGATTCCCCGGCGCGAAGGACTTCGACGAGTATGACCCGTCCCCGGTGAACTCCAGCGTCATCGAGCCGGGGTGGGAGAAAGCGTATCGGGCGAATGTCTATCTGAACCTGGGTCTTCAATACGCTCCCACGCCGAACCTGACGGTCCGCATCGACGGGTACAATCTGCTGGGCGTCTTCGACGAGGACCTGAATAAACGCAATTATTACAATGGACGCGGGGACTACCGCTCGCATGCGCCTGCAGTGGCCCTTTGGCTGATCTGCAGGTTTTAGAATGGGACTGGGGGGATTGCTTTCGCTTACGGAAATGGTCGTCAAACGCAGCCAACACGGATTCCATGCGGCACGAGTCCCGCAGAGGCTTCGCCTGCTCGGTCTGGCGGCTTGTACGCTGGTATTCTTCTGTGGCGTGCTCCGCGGCGACGAGGTCTTGGACCGCGAGTACAAGGTCAAAGCTGCATTCGTGTACAACTTCCTCAAATTCGTGGAGGGGGGGCGATTCACCCCGGCGCAGGAGGCCGGGACGGACCAACCCGATCCCAATGATCCCATCGTAGTGGGGGTTCTGGGCGTGCCTCCGTCGCGGATCGCATTCGAGGAACTCAAGGACAAGAAAGTGGGCAACCGCTCGGTGCAGATCCGCTGGTTCCAGGGTCTGGAGCAACTGGCGGGCGAAGACGGGAACATCCCGTCGGTGCATCCCGATCTTGACGCGATTCGCAAATGCCATATGCTGTTCTTCTGCCTGTCCGAGAGACCGTTTCTGACGCCGGTCCTCTCTTCCCTCCGCGACAACGGCATTCTCACCGTCGGCGACGTTCCTGGGTTCCTGGAAGCCGGAGGGGTGATCAACCTGCTCATCGCAGACAAGAAGGTCCGATTCGAGGTCAACCTCGCGGCGACGGCCCGCGCGCGCCTGACGATCCGATCCAGCCTGTTGCGACTGGCGGCCAGAACTGTCGAGCACGATCGCCTGGAGACGCCCGACGATCAGGAGAAACCTGGTGGAAGCAGCCACCCGTAAAACCGGGCCCAGGACGGGATCTCTCTTGCACGACTTGTCGCTCAAGCACAAGCTGGTCGCGATCGTCATGCTCACCTGCATTCCGGCGCTGTTCCTGACGGGCGGGGTGTTCGCCGCCTGGGAATGGACGACGCTCCGTCGCGGCGTGGTCCGCGACCTGAGGGCGCACGCGAGCATCCTGGCGGACAACTGCAAGGCCGCGGTCACGTTCGGAGACGCCGCCGACGCCAACGAGGTCCTTCGGGCCGTCTCGTCCCTCCCCTCCATCGAGGTCGCCTGCGTCTATACGACGGACAGGCATCTGTTCGCGGTCTACAGGAGACAGGACGCTCGCGCCTCGATCCCCGCGGCGGTCGAACTGAAGGACCACCCTGTCTTCACCAACGGATTTCTCACTTTGACGCATCCGATCCTTCTCAGTAAGGAGCGGATCGGAACCGTCTGCCTGCGGGCCAATCTCGACTTCATGCACGCCAGCCTTCGCCACAACGCAAGCATCATCCTGGGCGTCTTGTCCCTCTCGTGCCTGGTGGCCTATCTGGTCTCGTCCCGGCTTCAGGGGATCATCTCGCGGCCCATCCTCCATTTGGCGGGCGTGGCGCGCCAGGTCTCGGAGAAGCGACAGTACACCGCGCGCGCCGAGCAGCACGGCAACGACGAGGTCGGCCGCTTGATTGAGGCCTTCAACGGAATGCTCGAACAGATCCAGCAGCGTGACGCCGCGCTGGTCGGCGCCAACGAGCAGTTGGAGGCCCGGGTCCAGGAGCGAACCGCCGAGTTGACCTCCGCCAACCGCAACCTCATGCGGGAGGTCGCCTTCCGCAAGCAGGCCGAGCAGGGGCTCATGGAGAGGACCGAGCGCATCGTCAACCACCAGAGGACCCTCTTGCGGCTGAACAAGGACGTCAAACGCGACCTGCCGTCGATCACGAAGATGACGGTCGAAGAGGCCGCCAAGACTCTGCAAGTGGAGCGGGTCAGCATCTGGTTCCTGCACGAGCAGTACTCCGAGATGGTGTGCGAGCAGTTGTACAGTCTCCGGATGGGCCCCCAGGAGAGCGGGCAGCGAATTCGCGCCGCCGACTATCCGGCGTATTTCGATGCGATCGAGAACAGCCGTATCCTCGCTGCGAACAATGCGAGGGACGACCTGCGGACCCGCGGCCTCACCGAGAACTACTTCGCGCCGCTGGGGATCGTCTCCCTGATGGAGGCTCCGATCCGCCTGCACGCCAAACTGCTGGGCGTCGTGTCCTTCGAGCATGTCGGTTCCGTGCGGGAGTGGTCGCTGGAGGAGCAGGACTTCGCCGCTTCGCTGGCCGACATGATCGCGCTGCAGGTGGAGTCGAACGAGCGGAAGAAGCTCGAACGCGCCCTGGCCAAGGCCAACGAACACCTGGCCGAGACGGTGCGGGACCTGCGCCGCTCGAACAAGGAGCTGCAGGATTTCGCCTACGTCGCGGCCCACGACCTCAAGGCGCCCCTGCGGGGCATCGGCACTCTCACCGACTGGATCGCCTCGGACTACGCCGACAAGTTCGACGAGCAAGGCCGCCAGCAGTTGGGCATGCTCAAGGGCCGCGTCGCCCGGTTGTCCGAGTTGATCGACAGCATTCTGCACTACTCGGAGATCGGCAGGGTGTCCCTCCGCACCGAGCGGGTGAACTTCAACCACCTGGTGCGGGACGTGATCGCGATGCTGGATCCGCCGGAGCGCGTCGAGATCGTGATCGAAGGTCCGCTGCCGGTCGTCGCCTGCGAGAAGACCCGCCTGGGCCAGGTCTTCCGCAATCTGATCGGCAACGCGGTCAAGTACGCGGACAAGCCCGGGACGCGAATCGAGATCGGCTGCCGGGAACAGGAGGGATTCTGGCAGTTTTCCGTGTCCGACAACGGGCCGGGGATCGACGAGAAGTATTTCGACAAGATATTCCAGATGTTCCAGACGCTGGCGCCCCGCGACGAGCGGGAGAGCACGGGCATCGGCCTGGCGATCGTCAAGAAGATCGTCGAGCTGTACGGCGGCAGTGTCGGGGTCGAATCGAAGTTGGGCGAGGGAACCACGTTCTTCTTCACGCTGCCCAAGAGTCAGGCGGCGCAGGAGCGGGAACCCGTCTTGGCCGATCGCATGAGTCTGAACTGAGAAGAAAGGGTGGATACGATGTTCGACGAAACCGGCGCCATTCAGACCTGTCCTTGCGAGGAAGGATCTTCGGAGTCTGTGCACGAATCGCTCTCGCTGCTGGAGACCACTCTGGAATCCATGGCCGACGGACTGCTGGTCGTCGATGGATACGGTCGAATCAAGAAGTACAACCAGCAGTTCCAGACTCTGTGGCGACTGCCCGACGACGTTCTGGCGGATTGCGACGACGACAAGGCCCTGGCGTTCGCGATGACTCAAGTACGCGACCCGGAGGCCTTTGTCACATCCGTTCGCGAGCTGTACAGACATCGTGAAGGCGAAGGCCACGGCCTGATCGAGTTCCGCGACGGGCGGATCGTGGAATACGACTCCAAGCCCCATCGCATGGGCGAGCGCATCGTCGGTCGGATGTGGAGCTTCCGCGACGTTACCGCCAAGCACACGGCCGAGCGGAAGCAGGCCGAACTGCTGCGCCGGGTGGCCGAGATCAACGAGGAACTGACCCACTTCGCCTATATCGTCTCCCACGACCTCAAGGCGCCGCTTCGGGGAATCAAGCTGGTCGCCGAGTGGCTGTGCGCCGACTACGGCGACAAGCTCGGCGACGAGGGGAAGGAACAGCTCGGCTTGCTCCAGAGCCGCGTCGGGCGGATGCACAACCTCATCGACGGCGTCCTGCAGTATTCCCGCGTCGGGCGAATCAAGGAGGATCTGGCGCCGGTGGACCTGAACGAGCTGATCCCGAGCATCATCGACGGCATCGCCCCGCCGGGGCACATCCGCGTGATCGCGCAGCCTGATCTGCCGGTGGTCGAGGGCGAGAGGACCCGGATCACCCAGGTGTTCCAGAACCTCCTGGGCAACGCGGTCAAGTTCATGGACAAGCCCGTCGGAGAGGTGCGGATCGGTTGTGCCGCCGACGGGGAGTTCTGGCGGTTCAGCGTCTCGGACAACGGGCCGGGCATCGACGCCAAATACTTCGATCGCATCTTCCGTCTCTTCCAGACCCTCGCGTCGCGCGACGAGTTCGAGAGCACCGGCGTCGGCCTGGCGGTCGTCAAGAAGATCGTCGAGATGTACGGCGGACGGATCTGGGTCCAGTCCCAGGTCGGTCAAGGCGCCACGTTCTTCTTCACAGTGCCGCAACGGAGGCCGTCGCAGGCTTCCGAGGCAGTGAGTGCTCCGTCGCTGCGTAATGACTCGCATGTTGACGGGTCGATTGACTGAGAAAGGGGTTCTTGTGAACAATCGTATGAGCAAGACAGCGTGTTTGCTTTGTGTCGCTCTTGCGGGAGCAGGCTGGTGCGCGGGCGAGCTTCGTGGGCGTCGCGTCGATGCCAAGATGCGAAACAGCCTGGTGGACCATGCGGTCCACGTCGCGAAAACGCTCGACCTCCGGATGGTCAAGGAGCTGTCCTTCACCGCAGCCGACGAGGGGACGCCGGCCTATGAGTTCATCCGCAGTCAGTTGACTGCCTTGGGAACGTATTGTCCCCACCGAGGCATCTACACGATGGCTTTGCGCGACGGTCGGTTGGTCTTCGGGCCCGAGAGCTATGGGGAAGACGACCCCATGGCCAGTCCGCCCGGCACGGTGTATGAAAGGCCGGCCGCGAACGACCTCCAGGTCTTCGCCACGGGCAAGCCGGCGGCGTTCGGGCCCATGACGGATGAGTACGGCACGTTCGTCTGCGCCCTGGCGCCCGTGTACGATCCCAACGGCGGCCAGGTACTGATGGTCGTCGGGATCGACTCGCTCGCCAATGACTGGAAAGCTATCGTCGGCACAGCCCGGCGGCAGTCCCTGCTCGGATCGCTGATCGTAGCGGCCCTTCTTTGGACGGGCGTGCGAATGTGGTCTTGGCGCGAGGCATGCCGCAAGGCGAACGAGCCAGTCCGTCAGTCGCAGTCTGCTCGCGGTTTCCAGGGTCTCCCGGCGCCCTTCCTGCCGGGCCGAAACCAACAGGCAGGCCTCCTGATCGGAATGGGACTGCTGGCGGTGGCGTTCCTGGCGGTGGTGCTGGTCGCAACGTGGCGATGGACCTGTGAACACATCGACACGATGGCGGATCAGCAGTCGCGACTGGCGATCCAGGTCGAGAAAGCCTTGCGGGACTACGTGGGCAAGAGCATCCGACCCGAAATGGAGAAGCGGGTCGCCCCGGGCGAGTTCATTCCCGAGGCGATGTCCACCTCCTTTGTCGCCAGGAGCGTTTGCGAAGAGGTTCGCAAGAAATTCCCCGAGATGGTCTTGCGTTTTCCTTCGACCAATCCTCGAAACCCCGCCAATTGCGCGACTCCGGCGGAGGAATCGCTCATCCGGTATTTTCAGGAACACCCCGAGGCGGACTCCTGGTCCGGCGTGATCGAGTTCTTTGAGCAGGGCCAGAAGCATTTCGTCTGGGCTCTGCCGCGTCGATTTGAGGAAGGATGCCTTCAGTGCCACAGCCGGCCGGAGGATGCGCCGGAATCCCTGGTCCAACGGTACGGCCCGATCGCGGGGTTCGGGCGGTCCGTAGGCGAGGTCTCCATAGACCTGGCCGCGGTGCCGATCGGCGCCGCTTACGCAGAGGCCGGCGCGCGGGTCTGGCGTCACATGCTGGTCGCTCTGGTCCTGTGCGTGCTCTTCCTTGCCGGGATTGCCCTCCTGATCCGGGGCGACTGCAAGCGACGACGCAGCGCCGAGATGGCGATCGAGAAAGAACGTCGTCTCCTGCGATTGGTGATCGATTCGTTCCCGGGGTTCGTCTGCATGAAATCCCGGGACGGGCGGCTCGTGATCGCCAACGAATCGCTCGCGAAAGCCTGCGGCGTCACGGTGCAGGAACTCCAGGGCAAACGCGACGCTGACGTGTCCGGCAGCGAGGTACAAACCCTATTCCGGGGGCAGACCGACCAGGAGGCGTTCACCAAGGGCCAGACCGTGTGCATCCCGGAAGAGCCGATCACGGAACGGGACGGGACGACGCGGTGGTTCACTTCGAGCAGGGTCCCGCTCGTCGACGACGACGGCGTGTGTCGCCGGCTCCTGGTTGTGGCGACCGACATCACCGACTGCAAACGCGCGGAGGAGGAACGGAAGGAGTCGTTCTCGCTGCTGGAAGCGACGCTGGAATCCACCGCCGACGGGATTCTCGTCGTGGATCGCCTGGGCAAGATCCGAGGGTTGAACACCCAGTTCCAGACGCTCTGGAGGATTCCTGACAAAGTTCTCGAATCGCGAGACGACAAGGCCTTGCTCGCGTTCGTGCTGGGGCAATTGAAGGACCCGGATTCGTTTCTGGCCAAAGTCCATGACTTGTATGCTCATCCCGAAGCCGAGAGTTGCGATATGCTCGAGTTCGCGGATGGGCGTGTCATCGAACGCTATTCGAAACCGCAAATGCTCGGAGAGCAAATCGTCGGTCGAGTATGGTGCTTCCGCGACATCACGGAGAAGCACGCCGCCGAGCAGAAACGGATGGCTCTACTTCAGAAAGTCGCGGCGATCAACGAGGAGCTGACGCACTTCGCCTATGTGGTCTCGCACGACCTGAAGGCCCCGCTTCGCGGGATCAAGCTCGTCTCCGAATGGCTCTGCGCCGATTATGGGGACAAACTCGGTCCCGACGCGAAGGAACAACTGGACCTTCTCCAGAGCCGCGTCGGACGGATGCACAACCTGATCGACGGCGTCCTGCAGTATTCCCGCGTGGGGCGGGTCCGCGAGGACCTCGTACCGGTGGATCTGAACGAGTTGATTCCGAGCCTCGTCGACAGTCTGACGCCGCCGGAGCATGTGACCGTCGTCGTCGAGCCCGGCCTGCCCACGATCGAATGCGAGAAGACCCGCATCGGGCAGGTGTTCCAGAATCTGCTGAGCAACGCGATCAAGTTCATGGACAAACCCGTCGGCCGGGTGAGGGTCGGCTGTGTGCAGGACGGGGACTTCTGGCGGTTCAGCGTTTCGGACAACGGGCCCGGCATCGAGGCCCGGCATTTCGAGCGAGTCTTCCGTCTCTTCCAGACCCTGGCGTCGCGCGACGAGTTCGAAAGCACCGGCGTCGGTCTGGCGGTGGTCAAGAAGATCGTCGAGTCGTACGGGGGTCGGGTGTGGATCCAGTCCGAGGTGGGCCGGGGAACCACCTTCCTGTTCACCTTGCCCAGGGGCTCTCGGCCTGTCGTGTCGGAGTCTTCCGTTCTGGAGGAAGTGTGTCAATCTGTGTCTTGAAGGAGCCGATCGGACCCGTCGGACTCCCGAATGAAAGCAACGCGTATGAGTGAAAGACCAATGCCGCTGCACGGCGAATGTCACGAAGGTTCGGCTGCCGTTCCGGAATGGGCGTCGGCCCTGACCGAAGCGATTCCCGCCCCCGCGGCGGTGATGTCGCCCGACGGTCGCATTCTGCACGCCAACCGTTGTCTGCGGCTGATCGTGGGAGTCGAGTCGGAGCCGGGACGAGGAAGCACGTTCTTCTTCACCCTGCCCAGACAGAAGGAAAGGACGAAATATGAGAAACACTAAGCCCGTGCTCCTGGTGGAGGACGACGCGATCGACACGATGACCGTGCGCCGCGCGTTCCGGGACCTGAAGCTGAACAATCCGCTGTCGTATGCGACGAACGGAGAAGAGGCCCTGGCGTATCTGCGGAATCCGGCGAACGCCACGCCATGCGTCATCCTGCTGGACCTGAACATGCCGCGAATGAACGGCGTGGAACTCATGAAGACGGTCAAGGCCGATCCTGCGCTGAAGAAGATCCCGATCGTGGTGCTGACCACGTCGCGGGACGACCGGGACATCGTGGAGAGCTACAAGCTCAGCGCCGCCGGGTATATCGTCAAGCCGGTCGACTACAAGAAATTCGTCGAGGCGATCAAGACGATCGACGTGTACTGGACGATCAGCGAGCTGCCGCAGGAGCAGGAGGAGCCTGAATGCGTCGGGTGCGGCAGCAGAGAGGATTGTTGATTGGGGATGGTTGATTGTTGATTGAAGACCGCGGCGAATCGCTTTCTTCCGATCAACAATCACACATCAACCATCTCCCTTACCTCGTGCGCCGATTCTGCGCGCGGAACTGGCGGGGCGTCATCCCCGTGAACAGTTTGAACGTCCGCGTGAAGTAGCTCGGATTGCTGTATCCCGCCTGCAGGGCGATCTCCGTGCAGCTCCGGTCCGTGCCCAGCAGCAGCCCCTTGGCCCGCTCGATCCGCACGCCGGTGACGTAGTCGATCGGAGTGACGCCCATCTGCTCCTTGAACAGATGCGCCAGTCGCGAGACGCTCAGATGCGAGGCCCGCGCGATCTGGGCCAGCGTGACCGGCTGGTCGAAATGGGCGTCGATGTACTCGATCGCCGGTCGGATCTGCGTCATCTTGCGGGCGTCCCGCGACGAGTACACCAGCTCCAGAAATTCGTTCAACGCCGCGCTGATCCAGGCGCACAGGTCCTCCTGCGTGTCGATCTGCATCGCCTGGTTCACATACGCCAGGTTCTTCTCCAGCATCGTGTGCACGTCCACGCCGCCCTCGACCGCCGCGCGGCTGAGCACCGTCAGCAGCTCCAGCAGACGCACCTTGAGGATGCCCAGGTCCCCGATGTCCTTGAACAGGATCGTGCCCAGAATCGCGTTGAGGATCTCCTTGGCGCCGGTGCGGTCGCCGATCTTGACCTTCTGAATCAGGGCCCGCTCGCTCTCCAGCGGATACTGCCAGGCGGCCCCGAGCTTCTTTCGCTCCTGGATGAACTGGCCGATCTCCGACTGCTGCTTGCACCGCTGTCGCCGCCAGCGGATCACCTTGGCGTCCAGCCCGCAGACCTCGTAGAGCAGGTCGAAGAGAAATTCCGCGGCGCTGTGGATCTGCCGACCGCGCACGACGGGCAGTTGCCGGACCGCCCGGGCGATCTTCTGAGGTTCGATCGCGATCCCGCGAAGCCGGCACGCGACGTCCTCGCCCAACTCGGCGGCCGGCGGTTCCCAGAGGCACTTGCCGAAGAAGATCCCGCCGTGAACCGTGTCCCGATCCACGATCGGAACGCAGACCAGCACGAGCCCAGCGTGGCAGATCGTAATAAAGGGTTGCCCGGTCTCGACCGCGATCTCGATGGCCCGTCTGCGCTCGGCGGCGCACCGCGACCGCCCCTCGAGGTCCTCCTGCACGAGCCGACACAAGGGCGGCCGGCACCCTGGACTGCACAGTCCTTCCGCCGCCACTCCATCCCGGCCGGTCGTCTCCAGCGCGAGCTTGAACCGCCCCCGGAATCCCCGTTCGATCCGTTCGAACGTCCGGGGCGTCAGGATGTCGATCAATCTGGGTTGTTCGGCCATCCGTATGCTCCAACCACAGCAGAATTCCGCCATTATAGCAGAGCCGCTCGCAGGCGTGCAAATATGGGAGCCATTCGCGCGAGCGTACAGGGCGCAGAGCACAAGGCACAGAGAACAGTCTTCCTTCGATTCCGGGTGGCAGCGACAAGCGGCGTCCTCGGAGCTTGTCGATGGCTCTCCCGCGTCCGCAGAACCATCGACAAACCTCGTTTGTCGCTGCCACCCGGAGGCTGGCGGAACCCGCTACCGAATGCCGGCCGCACCCTGCCAGGGTTCTGGATGTGGCGCGTGTGGACTTGGCGCGGGATCGGGCGTATCATGGGGGTTCCCACGAAGGGTGGGCACACGACGAAAGGAGCAATCGGACCATGCGCGATCTGCGAATCTCCCTGATCTTCCTGGCGGCGACGGTGCTTTCCGGCCCGTGCCTGGCGGCCGATCTGTTTTCCAGCGAAGGCCGTCGGCAGGCCTTCCTGAGGGCCCTGGCCCGGGAGGATGCCCGGTACGATCCCGCCGCCCAGATGCTCCGGGCCGAATTCTCCTCGCCCGGCTACCACACGACCCTGACCGGCGGCACGGTCCACCGCACCCGCGAATCGCTCAAGTACGCAGTGGCCCTGCTCGACAGCGGCCAGGCCGACCGCCTGGAGCGGGCCGAAGCGATCCTGACCCGCGTGATCGCCCTGCAGGACCAGGACCCCAACAGTCCGACGTATGGGATCTGGCCGTGGTTTCTTGAAGAGCCGCTGGACAAGATGTCGCCGCCGGACTGGAACTGGGCGGACTTCTGCGGCGTGCAGCTCCTGCAGGTCGCGATCGACCACATGGACCGCCTGTCGGAGGACCTGCGGCCGATCGTCCGCGACTCCATCCTCCATGCGGCCCGTTCGATCCGTCGGCGGGACGTGGGCCCTGGCTACACGAACATCGCCCTGATGGGCACGTATGTCACGCTGGTGGCGGGCGAGCGGCTGGACGCGCGCGACCTGTTCGACTACGGCAGAGGGCGTCTGCAACGCTTCTACGACTACACCCGCCGGAAGGGCTCGTTCACCGAGTACAACAGCCCGACGTATACCCCTGTGGCCATCGAGGAGATCTCGCGGATGCTCCGGCACGTCCGCGACGAGGGATCGCGGGAACTGCTCGACTGGCTGAACAACTTCGCCTGGAGCCACGTCGCCCGACGGTTTCATCCGTCGAGCGGCCAGTGGGCGGGCCCGCACAGCCGGAGTTATTCGACCCTGCTGTCGCGGGCGACCCTGGCCTTCCTCCAGCGAGGCCTCGGCAATTCCATCCGACTGATGCCCGAGACCGAGGCTTGGGAGAGCCTCGACGCGCACCGTCTGGGCGTTCGATGTCCCGACGATCTGATCGTGGGCTTCCGATCTTCAGGCGCCGAGCAGGTGGCGGTCGAGAGCTTCGTCACCAACCCCTCGGGCGAGCACGACATCGTCGGCAGGACGTACCTGCATCCGAACTTCACCCTGGGCAGCGTCAATCTGGGCGATTTCTGGAATCAGCGTCGTCCCCTCGTGGGCTACTGGAAAGACGCCAGCGGCCCGGTGGCGGTGCGGGTCCGCATGCTGCACGATGGTTACGACTACGCCTCCGCGAGCCTGATGACGGTCCAGGACAAGGGCGACGTGCTCGGCGCGGTCCTGTTCGTCACCGACCGGGGCGACACGCACATCTCTCTCGACAAGATCCCCAATGGCACGATTCACGCCCGCGACCTGCGACTGCGGCTCCAGTTCGAAGGCGCGGTGAACGGCCTGACCCTGTCCGAGCGGCTGGCCCCGGAGGAGCCTGTCTATTTTGCCTCGGGCCCCGTCGCAGGCGTGTTCGCTCTGCACGCGGTGGAATTCGACGGCCTGACCGCGAGCCTGGAGGCCGGACGCGAGTCGAACCAGGCCTGGGTCGACGTCGTCCTCTATCGCGGTTCGGGGCGTTCGTTCAATTTCCGAAAGATCGAGGAGGCCGCGGTTGTTTTTACGCTCTCGATCGCTCGGGCGGGTGTGATCTCAAGGCACATGGTCCCTTCCGTATATTCCAGCGTCGCACTCGACGCGGTGGCCGCCGGGATCGAGTCGCCGCGGGAGTCGTGGAGTCTCCAGCGACGCACGGAATCGCCGTTGTCCCTGACGATCCCGACAAGACCGCTGACGACGAAGCAGCAGCAGATCGGCGCCGCCGCCAAGGTCGGCCGGGAAAACCCGTGGAAGGCCGCCTACTGATCGGGCCGGGCGAGCCCGTTTCCTTCGCTCCGCCCAGGACGGGCTCTTCACTTCGCTGCGCTGCGTTCAGGATGACAAGTCCCTCTCTCGTGCGGATCTTCCCTGATGCCTATCACGGACCTTTTTTCTGGAAAAGTCTTGCATTCGCCGGGCCGATAGGTATACTTGTGGCAACTATGGGTACGATGAACACCATTCATCTCGTTCACATCAACGGCCTGATCGGCCGGCTGGCCCTGCTGCTGCGCCGCTGAGGCGCACATACGAAGATCGCCACAACCCGTTCTGATTCCTAAACTTACGTAAAATCGTAGCATTTTGGCCGTCCTTTCGGCATAATGGCCCGCTACGGTTCGAGTTCCCGGTCGGCAGTTCACAATTCGCAGTCTGCCGACGATCGGCAACTTCTCTTTTGGAGAGCCAACAATGTCCGGTGACAAGGTATTGATTTTCGATACAACGCTCCGCGACGGCGAGCAATCGCCCGGAGCGGCCATGTCGATTCCGCAGAAGCTCGAGATCGCCCGGCAACTGGCGGTGCTCGGCGTCGATATCATCGAGGCGGGGTTCCCCGTTTCCTCGCCCGCCCAGTTCGAGGCCACCAAGCTCGTGGCCGAACAGGTCAAAGGCCCGACGATCGCGGCCCTGGCCCGCGCCAACGCCAACGACATCGAGTCGGCCGGCAAGGCCCTGGCCTCAGCCAAGAAGAAGCGAATCCATACGTTCATCGCGACTTCGTCGATCCACATGAAGCACAAGCTCAAGAAAGAGCCCGACCAGGTTCTGAAGATGGCGGTCGAGGCGATCAAGTGCTGCAAGAACTTCACCGACGACATTGAGTTCTCGCCGGAGGACGCCTGCCGCAGCGAGATCCCGTTCCTCATCGAGGTCCTCGCGGCGGTGATCGAGGCCGGCGCGACCACGCTCAATATCCCGGACACCGTCGGCTACGTGTTGCCGTATGAGTATGGACAGATCATCGCCAAACTCAAAAGCGACGTCAAAGGCATCGACCAGTGCGTGATCAGCACCCATTGCCACAACGACCTGGGTGTGGCGGTCGCCAACTCCCTGGCCGGCGTCCGCAACGGCGCCCGGCAGGTCGAGTGCACCGTCAACGGCCTGGGCGAGCGGGCGGGCAACGCCGCGATGGAAGAGGTCGTCATGGCGATCCGGACCCGACAGGACTTCTTCGGCGCCGACGGCCTGTCCACGAACATCAACACCAAGGAAATCTACCGGACGAGCCAGCTTGTCTCGCAGCTCACCGGTTTCGTGATCCAGCCCAACAAGGCGATCGTCGGCGCCAACGCCTTCGCGCACGAGTCGGGCATCCACGTGGACGGCATCCTCAAGGAGCGGTCCACCTACGAGATCATGACGCCCGAGACGATCGGGCTGGGCGGCTCGCGAATGGTGCTCGGCCGGCACACGGGCCGCGCGGGCTTCGCCGACCGCTGCAAGCAGCTCGGCTACAAGCTCAGCAAGGAGGATCTCGAGCAGGCGTACCAGCGGTTCATCGAGATCGCGGACAAGAAGAAGGAAGTCTTCGACGAGGACGTCGCGGCGATCGTCAATGCCGAGATGCGGGTGATCGAGCAGACGTACACCCTCAATTATCTTCACGTCGCCTCGGGCACCGGAACGCTCCCGACCGCCAGCGTAAAGATCGGCGTCAATGGCGAAACGAGGATCGCGGTGGCGTTCGGCGACGGGCCGGTCGATGCGGCGTACGAGGCCATCCGCCAGGCGATGGAACTGCGGCCCAAGCTCGCGGAGTATTCGATCCGCGCGATCACCGCGGGCACCGAGGCCCTGGGCGAGGCGACCGTCCGCATCAGCGAGAACGGCCGGACCTTCATCGGTCGCGGCGTCTCGACGGACATCATCGAAGCCAGCGCCAAGGCGTACGTGGACGCGATCAACCGGATGGTGGCGGCGGAGAAGACGACGGACCAGCCGCAGGTGAAGGTGCAGTTGTAGCCGAAATCCGAATATCGAAATCCGAAATCCGAAACAAGCACGAATGACCGAAACTCAAAATCCAAAACAGTACGATCTGGAGGACCGGACGTATGCGTTCGCACAGAGTAGTTTCGGTCATTTAGGTTTTGGATTTTGGATTTGTTTCGGATTTCGAAATTCGGATTTCGAATTTATCAGTCAATGAGGTGACCGCAGATGGGAATGACGATAACAGAGAAGATTCTAGCCCGAGCGGCGGGACAAAAGACCGTCGTTCCGGGGCAGTTGGTGGACGCCAGGATCGACATGGTGATGTGTCATGACGTGACGACGCCGCCGGCGATCTCGATGCTGGTCGAGAAGGGGCTCGACCGCGTATTCGATCCGAACAAGATCGTGGTGACGCCGGACCACTTCCAGCCGCCCAAGGACATCAAGAGCGCCGAGCTGCACAAGAGGCTCGACGAGTGGGCCAGGCGCCACAAGATCAAGCACTACTACAAGCTGGGCCGCGCCGGCGTCTGCCATGCGATCCTGCCCGAGCAGGGGCACATCCGCCCGGGCGAGGTCATCGTGGGCGGCGACTCGCACACCTGCACCTACGGCGCCCTGGCGGCCTTCAGCACCGGCATCGGCTCGACCGATCTGGCGGCCTCGATCGCCACGGGCAAGCTCTGGTTCAAGGTGCCCGCGTCGATGAAGTTCGTGCTCCACGGCTCGCTGCCGCACGGGGTCTACAGCAAGGACGTGATGCTCAACGTGATCGGGCGGATCGGCACCGACGGCGCGCTCTACCGGGCGATGGAGTTCGTGGGACCGGCGCTGAAGGAAATGACGATGGAGGCCCGCATGACGATGACCAACATGGCCATCGAGGCCGGCGCCAAGAACGGGATCATCGGGTTCGACGAGGTGACCAAGGCCTACCTGGACTCGCATCTGAAGGACGTCAAGGACTACACCGTGTTCGAGTCCGATCCCGACGCCGAGTACGTTACGACCGAGGTGTTCGACTGCTCGAAGCTCGAGCCCACGGTGGCCTTGCCGCACCTGCCGAGCAATGCGGTGCCGATCGGCGAGTGCCGGGGCCAGGCGATGGACCAGGCCTACCTCGGCAGTTGCACGAACGGCCGGATCGAGGACCTCCGCATTGCGGCCAAGGTCATGAAGGGCAAGGAAGCGGCCATCCGCACGATCGTCGTGCCCGCGACGCCGGAGATCTGGAAGCAGGCGAAGGATGAGGGTCTGTTCGACGTGTTCTACGACGCCGGCTGCGTGATCTCGGCCCCGACCTGCGGCGCGTGCCTGGGCGGCTTCATGGGCATCCTGGCCGCGGGCGAAAAGTGCATCAGCTCGACGAACCGCAACTTCGTCGGCCGGATGGGCAGTCCCAAGAGCGAAGTCTATCTGGCGAGCCCCGCGACGGTCGCGGCCAGCGCCGTCGAGGGCAAGCTCGCGGACCCCAGGAAGTATCTGTAAAGAAAACGCGAATATCGAAATCCGAAATTCGGAACAAATTACAATGACCAAAGCCCAAAATTCAAAACGGAGCGTCGGACGGGCGTCAGCGTTTCGGTCATTTGGGTTTCGTGCTTTGGATTTGTTTCGGATTTCGAATTTTTGGAAATGAGGACCTCATGGCAAAGGCACATGTCTACAAACGCGATCACATCAACACCGACGAGATCATCCCCGCTCGGTACTTGAACACCGACAACGAGGCCGAACTGGCCAAGTACTGCATGGAGGACCTGGACAAGGATTTCGTGAAGAAGTCCAAGCCCGGCGACGTGATCGTCGCGGGCGACGACTTCGGGTGCGGGTCCAGCCGGGAGCATGCGGTCTGGGCGATCCGCGGGGCGAAGGTGCAGACCGTCATCGCCAGATCGTTCGCGCGGATTTTCTATCGCAACGCGATCAACTGCGGATTCTATCTGATCGAGTCGGCCGAGGCGGTGGACCAGATCGCCGACGGCGACGAGATCGAGATCGACTACGACGCCGGCGTGATCCAGGACAAGACCAGCGGCAAGAAGATCCAGTTCATGCCGTTGCCGGACTTCGCGCTGGAGATCATCCGCGACGGCGGTCTGCTCAACCACATCATGAAAGCAGGCATCTGAGTTCACAAGGACCGGGACGATGAGCGGGAGCGTTCTCGACAGACGGGAGTTCCTCAAGGCCGCCGGCACCACGGCGATCCTGGGGTTCTGCGCCCGCGCGGGTCTCGGCCGTCAGAGTACGACGCGCCGCAAGCCGAACTTTGTGTTCTTCCTGATCGACGACCTCGGCTGGAAGGACTTGGGATGCTATGGAAGCACGTTCTACGAAACGCCCAATATCGATCGGCTTGCGGCGCAGTCCATGCGATTCACGAGCGCCTACGCGGCCTGTCCCGTCTGCTCGCCGACGCGGGCCAGCATCATGACGGGCAAGCACCCCGCCCGCCTGGCGACGACCGATTACTTCGGCGCTCCGCAACCTGACACCGTCGGCAAGCACTGGACCAAGAATAGAACGCTACTGCCGGCCCGGTATGAGGACCGGCTGCCGCTGGCGGAAGTGACGGTCGCGGAGGCGCTCAAAGAGCATGGCTATGCGACCTTCTTTGCGGGCAAGTGGCACCTCGGACCCGAGGGGTTCTGGCCGGAAGACCAGGGCTTCGACATCAACAAAGGCGGTCATGATCGCGGCGGGCCCTACGGCGGCAAGCGATACTTCTCGCCTTACGGAAATCCCAGGCTGTCGGATGGTCCCGAAGGCGAGCATCTGCCCGACCGGCTGGCGACGGAGACCTGCAAGTTCATCGAGACCAACAAAGACCGGCCGTTCCTGGCCTACCTGTCATTCTATTCCGTCCATACGCCGCTCATGGCTCGCGAGGACCTCAAGGCCAAGTACGAAGAAAAGGCGAAGCAGGTCAAGCACGAAGGGCCCGACTGGGGCAAGGAAGGTGACCGACAGGTTCGGCTCGTTCAGGACCACGCGGTCTATGCGGGGATGGTCGAGGCGATGGACCAGGCCGTGGGCAAAGTGCTCGACGCGCTGGACCGCCTGGACCTGGCGGGGGACACGATTGTCTTCTTCATGTCGGACAACGGTGGGCTCTCGACGTCGGAAGGGCATCCCACGTGCAATCTGCCGCTGCGGGCAGGCAAGGGCTGGCTCTACGAGGGCGGCATCCGCGAGCCGATGATCGTCCGCTGGCCCGGCGTGACGGTGGCGGGCAGCCTGTGCGAGGAGCCGGTGATCAGCACGGACTTCTATCCGACGATGCTCGATATGGCGGGCCTGCCGCCCAAGCCCGATCAGCACGTGGACGGCCGGAGCATGAGGCCCTTCTTGCAGCAGACCGATCGGCCGAACCGTCGAGCCTTCTACTGGCATTACCCCCACTATGGCAACCAGGGCGGCTCGCCCGGCGGGGCCGTCCGCGTGGGCGACTACAAGCTGATCGAATTCTATGAAGACAATCGCGTGGAACTGTATAATCTCCGCGACGATCTCGGCGAGCGGAACGACCTTGCGGCCCGGATGCCGGACAAGGCCGCCGAGTTGAGGCAAATGCTGCACCAGTGGCGCAGCGAAGTGGGGGCCCGGATGCCCTCGCCGAATCCGAATCACAAGGGGGCCACGGCAGGGCGATAGCGGTAGGGTGTGCTCCGCACACCATTTTCAGAATACATTGTGGAAGAGTGACTCAGAAAGGGAAATCGTTCGATGGCAAAGACGTATAAGATTGCGGTGGTCCCCGGAGACGGGACCGGGCCGGAAGTGATCGCCGAGGCCGTCAAGGTGCTCAAGACGACGGCCGACAAATTCAAATTCAAAGTAGACCTGACGAATTTCGACTTCGGCGGCGAACGGTACAAACGCACGGGCGAGACGCTGCCCGACAGCGCGGTCGAGGAGTTTCGCAAGTTCGACGCGATCCTGCTCGGCGCGATCGGCCATCCCGATGTGACGCCGGGCATTCTCGAAAAGGGCATCTTGCTCAAGGCCCGGTTCGAGCTGGATCAGTACATCAACCTGCGTCCGGTCCGGCTCTATCCCGGGGTCGAGACGCCGATCAAGAACAAGGGGCCCGAGGACATCGACTTCGTCGTGATCCGCGAGAACTCCGGCGACGCCTACACCGGCACCGGCGGCGTCACCATGAAGGGCACTGCCCACGAGGTGGCCGTGCAGTCGGCGGTCTACTCGCGCTTCCAGGTGGATCGTTGCCTCAAGTATGCCTTCGAGTACGCCAGGAAGCACGGCAAGAAGGCCCGCGGCCGGGGCGAGAAGAACACCCTGGCCCTGTGCGGCAAGACCAACGTCCTGACGTACATCTACGGCCTGTGGGAGCGGGCCTTCCACGAGATGGGCCAGGCCCAGTATCCCGACATCGCCCGCGACTATTATCATGTGGACGCGACGACGATGTGGTTCGTGAAGAACCCCGAGTGGTTCGACGTGATCGTCACCGGCAACATGTTCGGCGACATCATCACGGACCTGGGCGCGATGATCCAGGGCGGCATGGGCATCGCGGCCGGCGGCAACATCAATCCCGACGCCGGCGGCGTCAGCATGTTCGAGCCCATCGGCGGCAGCGCCCCGAAGTACACAGGCAAGAACGTCATCAACCCGCTGGCGGCCATCTGCGCCGCCCAGATGATGATGGCCCACCTCGGCCAGGAGAAGGCCGCCGACGCGATGGAGCAGGCGGTGATGTGGGCCACGGCCAACAAGCTTAAGAGCCTCGCGGCCGGCAAGATGGGCTACTCAACCACCGAGGTCGGCGACCTCATCGCGGCCAAGGTCGCGGAGTAGCCGCATAAGGAAATCAACCTTGGATGGCAGGCCTGGTTTGTAGTGTGCCCGTAAGGGCATATCTTCGATTCATCGTACGCCCGCAAGGGCGGAGAAGACAACGCCTTACGGCGTCACTACGAACGGGCCTGCCACCCGGTTTCGTTGTTTGTGAATGGGCTTTCGCGTCAGACCCGATCTCGATATACTGGAATTATGGCACGCCAGCGGACGAATCGAGATCGTGTAGACGCGGCCGAAGTGCCGGCGGATTATCTGTCGCTTCTCGCGAGCATCAAGAAACGCATCCGCACTGCGCAGATTCGGGCCACCTTCTCCGCGAATGCGGAGATGATCCGCCTCTATTGGGACATCGGCCGAGCTATTGCTCAGCGACAGCAACACCAGGGTTGGGGCAGCAAGGTAATCCCTAACGTTGCATAAACATGGACGGGTCAGACGTTGGCTGGGATTTGATTGAGGATCTGTAACAGGCGCGTTTTGATCCAAGTGTTGGCACTGATCGTGAGTGTCAGAAGGCCTTGCGGCCGACTGAGGCGGCCCGCA
>DATIKY010000045.1:0-28645 GCA_035476995.1 Sedimentisphaerales bacterium
CGGGCCGCCTCAGTCGGCCGCAAGGCCTTCTGACACTCACGATCAGTGCCAACACTTGGATCAAAACGCGCCTGTTACAGATCCTCAATCAAATCCCAGCCAACGTCTGACCCGTCCATGTTTATGCAACGTTAGGGTAGACCTGCCCGTTGTGTGGATTCGCAGGCAGAGCATCGACATAAAGGTGGCCACTGGGGCAGACGGGGGCGATAACAACAACATCCTGATGAATTGCGAGTCGGGGCATTTTGAACCTGTGATCATTGAGGCTCATTGGGAGTTTCCTGGAGACGCAGATGCGTGTGCTCGCATTCTGAAAGAGTTGTTTGGCCGATGGGACATCGTCGAGCCGTTCGAGCGTCTCCATAAGGGCCTGGAGTACGTTCACAACGAGAAGGTACTGGCATCATAGATGGGGCTGCTCACTCAAGCATTCCGCAGCGCTCGTTACAGTCTGGCGAAAGGTACGACGCCGATTGAACCGGCCACTTTGCTGCGGTTAGAATTTGATGAAGTCGCGGTCCCAAGGGCGGCCGAAGTTGCAGCGTCGCAAGTACACTTTCGAAACCTCCGCTTGGTGTCTCTACGACTCCTTGGGAGTCATCAGGAATTCCTGAATAGCGAGATTGCTCTACTGCCACGTCCCAGAATACGTGAGTGCCTGGCGTGGCCAGTCGTGCAAACAGGACGCATCAAGCATTCAGAGTTTCGTTTCTTCCCAGCTTTCGTACAAGACGTTTTCCAGTCTCTAGATGCTCCGGACATCCATGAGATTATGGTAGAATCGTTCGCTGCTGACGAAGTGGGGGCGTTAAAATCTTCCGTGTCCGTTGAGCCGCCTCCCCCACCTGCTGTCTGTCCTCTGCTATTCGCCTTTGCAGTCCCCGCCGTTGCGGATGGATCGTACGTGCTCGCAGAACTGACGCAGGTCTCAGAGAACCTCTTTCGTCCTCTCGGGAAAACGCGCTCTGACGGCAAGAATTACGGGACTCAGAATTTACCCAAGGCAAGATTCGATCCTGACCAGCGTCAGAAAGACGGAGGATACAAGAAGAGCTACACTGAGCGCAAGAGTCGCGGAAGCGGAGCCCTGCGCCAGTTCATGACCGTTTGGGATCTTCTTTTTCCGCTGCTTCAGCCACCCCCTTTCGACATCGAGAACCAGCAACAAATCTTCCTTCCTGCCGAACTCCTACCCCATCAACCAGAAGGAGTTAAGTTCTTGGCTTCGCGTGAAGCCGCACTGCTCGGGGACGGTGTCCAAACCGGCAAGACGATTCAGTCGGTCGTCGCCATGAAACTTCTGTTTCAGACTGGTCGAATACATTCGGCGCTTATCGTCTGTCCCATACCGCTTCTGATCCATTGGCAGAAGCAACTGGAGAAATGGGCCCCGGAACTCTGGCAGGGCCTGACTGTTGTACGGGGCACCAAGGACGAACGTTGTGTCATGTGGCGGATGCCGGCGCATGTCCACGCCACGAATTTCGAGAATCTTAGCTTGGACTTCAAGGAGATTACCGGCGTTCGTGAAGGGAAGGGCTTCTCGCTGATTGTGGTAGATGAGATTCAACGACTCAAGAATCGAAAGAATGGCTTCCAAGAACTTATCCGTCTGGGGAAATTGGCATAATACCGCTGGGGACTCTCCGCGACGCCACTGGAAGGCAAGTTGGATGATGTCGTGGCGATCTTCGAGTTCCTGAAGCCCGGCCTTCTTCGTCGAGATACCGAAAGCGAAGAGTCGGTTCAACGTAAGATCGGCCCCTACTTCCTGCGTCGGAGGACAGCAGATGTGATCAAGGATTTCAAGGAACCACGCCACGACCATGCCTTCGTACAGATGGAGGGATTGCAGCTCAGAGCCTATGAGGCTGCATTCTCTGAATCTGTGGCAGAACTCAACCGCATGGGCGAAGCGGTGACCCTCACCCACGCGTTGGCAAAGCTCCAAGCACTCAAGCAACTGTGCAATGTCCACCTGGCCAGTAGCCAAAGTGCAAAGGCAGACTGGCTTGTCGACAAGCTGGAGGAGGTTACGTCCAGCGGCGACAACGCACTGGTCTTCACGCAGTATGACCCCTGCGGCTATGATTTCCTGGAAGGTCACCTCCGACGGTTCGGCTGTGTGAACTACGGCAAAGCAAAGACGACGAAGCAACAGCAGAGGGCAGTAGCGGATTTCAGCGAGGATCCAGCCAAGCAAGTGTTCTTGGCTAACCCCATGAATGCAGGGGTTGGGATGCCGGATCTCAAGAAAGCAAACTACGTGTTTCACTTCGATCACTGGTGGAATCCGGCCATCATCGATCAGGCCAATGGCCGCATTCTGGGGTACGGGCAGCAAAAGGAGGCAATTATCATCCACTTGTGGGTGGAAAACAGTATCGAGGGGCGTATCCAATCCATTCTTGCTCGGAAACGCGGTTTGTTTGAGCGAGTGATCGACTCGCAGAGAAGCGTCGGTGGTACTGGGTTGACTGAACAGGAACTGTTTGAGGTATTCGGTCTGACCGCGCCTCTCCGAAAGGTGTCATCGCAGATACACTCCGCGGGATCGTCGCGACACACACACCATGCCGAGTGGACTCCAATGAATCTGGCAAAGATATCGCCGGAGGATTTCGAGGAACTCACCGCCAGCGTGTACAAAGCAATGGGTTTTGCGGCACAGCGAACGAGACAATCACGAGATGGGGGAATTGATGTAATTGCAGTTCGGGACCTGCCACTCGGGAGAGACAAGCTGGCTATTCAGTGCAAACACCAATCGAAACCTGCGGGTCGGCCCGAGCTTCAAAAGCTGCTGGGAGTTGTCAGCTCAGACCCTTCGTTTTCTGCGGGAGTTCTGATCACTACCTCTACTTTCTCCGCCGATGCGATTCGTTTCGCTGAACAAAACGCGAGATTGCGGTTGATCGATCAGAATGCGCTCTTGCGACTGCTGAACGACCACTGCCGACGATCGCCGGCATCAGCCCACATGGTGCAATCCGCCGGCACACGTTGAGTCGAGCCTAAGAAGATGAGGGTCTGAGAGAGCATGAAATCGGCGATGGGGCAAACCATGGCTTTGTCCTTTGTGCTGTGGCTGAGGAAGACATCGAATTTGAAATCATCCGCCATGCTTCACCTTTTGCGGAGGACGCGGGATGGAACTATTCTACCTTTGTCCTCGCGTCTTCTCCATCTCACGGAGCAGGAGCGTCTCAAGGCCTCTGCTCCAGGGCGATGTTGTAGGGCGGGGATGGCGGGACGGCAAGGGGAAAGTGGCCCGTGATCCGTGGCTCGTGGTCCGTGGGGGTGTGCAGCACCCCGACTGCTGGTGGCGTCAATGCGACAAACTCCCGGCGAGGATCGCCGGACTCCGGATCAGTCCGTTCTTCCTCGCGAACCCTGCCTCTCGCAAAGACGCCAAGACCGCCAAAAAGCGACTCGCGCAGAGACGCGAAGACGCAGAGATACAGAAAGGGCTGTCCCCCCAATCCGAAACCCCTCTGCGGCTCTGCGCCTCTGCGCGAGAACGGATTTCTCCGGTCTCAAAGGAGGTCTTCTTTGCGTCCTTGGCGGCTTGGCGAGAGGCGACTCTGTCTTCGGATTCCGGGCAGAGAGAGCGAGGGCAGGATGCCCTCGACACGCAAGGGCGGGACGCCCTCGCTACGTCAGATCTCCCTGGGGACCTCCATGGCCTGTTCGGCCGCTCTGTGGGCTTCGGCGGTATCCTGCTCCGTGTGAACCCTGGGCTTGCTGTCGAGCCCGTGGAGCGTGCCTTGGATGTATTTGGTCAGGTAGTCGATCGAGGGCTGCTCGCGGACCTTTTTGCCGTCCTGAAGGAAGTAGATCGGGCTGGTGCGGGCGAAGACGGACAGGTCGCGCGGGAGAATACGATTCTTGAGGTCCGGAGGGTCGATCACTCTGGCGGCCAGCCAGGAACTCTCCGTCAGCTCGACCTCGGTCTCGATCTCCACGAACTTGCCCTCGGAGTCCGTGACGGCGACGCGCGCCGCCGTGACTCTGTCATCATTGTAGGGTTTCTCTGGGCTTGGCTACTGCAACCGCAGTCGTCGGACCTGCATCCAAAAGAATCGGGGCCCGTATCGAGTCGATACGAGCCCCGAAAACCTTGGCAATAGAGTGATCAGACAAGATTACCGCTGACCCGCCAGGTACATGACCTCGCCTTTGGACAACGCCTTGTTGTAGATGCGGAAGTCGTCCAGGACGCCCTTGAAGTAGGCATCCGCGGGATACTGGGACCTGGCGATCCAGTTCTGGGTGGTCACGCCCATGTCCTTTGGAAGCAGGGTCGTTGCGCCGCTGCCGGCCAGTTCGCCGTCCAGGTACAGCTTCATGGTCTTGGTCGCGCTGTCGATCGTGACTGCGATGTGGTGCCAGCCGGTGGGCAGGGCCCTGGGCGCGTTGACGATCTGCTCGCCGACGGTTGCCGTCCGCAGCGCCACTCGCATCTGGCTGCCTCCGCCGTTCGGCGACAGGAACAGATAGGTCGACGTGCCCGAACCCAGATCGAACAGCCGCTGCCAGCCGCCGCCGGTGCCGGCGTAGTTCGACCACGTGGCGATCGTGATGTCCGACAGCGTGCTCATCAGCTCGCCGATCGGCAGGGTCGCGTAGTCGTCGGTGCCATCGAAGGACAGCGCCTTGCCCATGTCGGCCATGCTGTCGACGAAGGCGGGTCCGTTGGTCAGCGTGCCGTTGAGACCATTGCCCGAGCTGTCGTCGATGTTGTCTTCCATCGCGTAGAGGGCCGCCAGCGCGGTCGTGCCGGGGTCCTTGGGCAGTTCTTTGGTCTTGAACATCCAAACCGGGCTCGCCCAGCGGGCGGTCGCCGCGGCCTCGTTGACTTCAACGACCTGCCAATAATAGGTCTTGTCCAGTTCGACCTCAGCCACGTAGGTGGGTGCGTCGACCGTTGCCACGAGGGCCAGATCGGCCGGAGCGGTCCCGATAAACACTTCGTGCGAGACCACTTCGCGACCGGGCCGCCAGCGCAACGTCACCGGCCCCGTCAGCTCGACGGTGCCCGAAGCGGGGCTCGGAGTGGTGGCTGTTACGGGGATATACGTGAAGCGCACTTCGCTCAGGCCATACTGCGGAAGGAAGCCGCCCCAGTTGCTGTTGACGACGAGCTTGACGAACTTGGCCGGGACGCCGTCGAAATCGACGGTCGTGTTGGCCTTGTAGCCCGCCTCGCCGGGGGCCTGGGCGAAATCGACCGTGTCCAAGGTGGCCCAGGTCTGGCCGTCTTCGGAGTACTGGACCTCGACATTCAGGAGGCCGTAGCCGACAACCGATTCCATCGCCTGGTTGGAGTTCCACACGAGCATCTCGTTGAGCGAGTAGACCTTGTCGAATTCGTACTGAATCCAGGGCGTCAGGTCGCCGCTCTTGCTGAGCCACATGTCGGTCTCGAGCGTGGAGTGCTCATCCGCGGTGTTCAGGCCCGAGCCGTCGATGGTCTTCGCGGGACCCATGGTGTCGTTGTTCACGCTCGACGCGGTGGCCTTGATGGCGGCTTTGCCGAGCGTGTAGGCATAGGGTTCGACCGTGAACGACCAGACGTTGCCCTTGAAGACCTGGAAGTCGGGTTCGGCGCCGATGCCGTCGATGCGCCAGTAGTACGTCGTGCCGAACGCAAGCCGGCCGGCATCAAACGTCAGATCGTCCTGGCCTGCGCTGACGAGCACGCCCATCGGATTGGCGGTCGTCGCGGCCAGCACGGTATCCCGGCTGGTCCCGAAGTATACGTCGTACGTCTTGCTTTCCTGTCCTGCCTGCCAGCTCAGGATCACGTTGGGCAGCAGGTTCGTCGCCTTGTCGGCGGGGGCCGGCGTATTGGCGATGCCGTAGCCGAGGCTGCCATCCATCGCGTTGACGATCTCGTCGGTGGTCAGGGCGCGGTCATAGATACGCATGTCGTCCAACGAACCCTTGTAGAGTGCGTCCGGCCACTGCGACTTGCCGAGCCAATTCTGGGTGGTCACGCCCAGGTCCTTCGGCAGCACCAGGGTCGCGCCGCTGGCGACCATCACGCCATCCATGTACACGCTGCTCCGCATGGTCTGGCTGTTGATCGAGACAGCCACATTGTGCCAGCCGGAGGGCAGCTTGCCGGGGGTGTTCACGACCTGCTCGCCGATCGTGGCGGTTCGAATGGCGAACCGGACGACCCCGTCGGTGTTGACGCGGGCGCACAGGAACATGTACGGGTTGTTGCCGGAGCCCGAGCCGAAGTCCCAGATCCGCTGCCAGGCGCCGCCGGAGTTGGAGAAGTCGGTCCAGGTCGTGATGGTCACGTCGCTCAGCGTGCTGATGAGTTCGCCGATGGGCAAGGTGACGAAGTCATCGGTGCCGTCGAAGGACAGGGCCCCGTCAATCTTTCCGGGGACCCAGACCGGATCACCGGTGAGAACGCCCTGGCCGCCGCCGACCGCGTCGACGGTGGTTGCGCCGGACATCTCATCCAGTTTCCACCAGCTCACAGGGCCCGGCGTGGCCGCGCTCGCCAGCGTTGCGCCCGCCAGCGAGAGGGCCGCCATCAAACACACCAGTTTCTTGTTCATGATGCTCTTTCCTTTCTTCAATCACAAACCTGTTGAGTTTTGTTCTCTCTGTCACAACTCGCCCGCTCATCCGAGAAACCGCAGGAAGGCGGCTCGGGGCATCTCGGGACCCCGGACGCAATACAGCGTCCGGGGTCCCAGGCCCGTGTCCATTATCGATCGCCCGCGAGGTAACGCACCTCGGCAGCGGAAAGGGCTCTGTTGTAGATGCGGAATTCATCCAGCAGGCCGGAGAAGTAGGCGTCCGCGGTGTACTGTGAGCGACCCAGCCAATTCTGGTTGGTGTTGCCCAGATCCTTCGGCAGCAGGGTCGTTGCAGCCGTGCCTACCAGTTCGCCGTCGAGATACAGCTTCATCGTCATCGTGGCGCTGTCGATGGTGATCGCGGCGTGGTGCCATCCCAGCGGCATGGCGGCCGGCGCGTCCACAATCTGCTCGCCGACTGCCGCAGTGCGGATCGCAAACCGCATGCTGCCGGCCGCGCCTTGACGCGGCGTCAGGAACATGTAGTTCGTGGTACCGGTGCCGAAGTCGAGGATTCGCTGCCATTCGCCGCTGCCGCCCTTGAAATTCACGTGCGTAGCGATGGTCATGCTGTTGAGCGTGGGCATCAGGGGGCCGATGGGCAGATCCACGTACGTGCTGCTGCCGTTGAAGCCGAGGGCCTTGCCCAGGTACCCTGCTTCGTAGCCGGCGGCCGCGTTAAGCGTGCCGTGGTAGTTCTTGCCCGAGCTGTCCTGCACGTTGTCGTCCATCGTGTACAGGGCGACCAGGCCGGTCGCGCCGGGGTCGGTCGCGCCGACGACGTCGGGGGCCGTCGCATACAGGCGGATGTCGTCGACGAACAGGGTGCCGGTTCCGGTCCCTTCCACGCCGATCGTCAGGCTCTTGACGCTCTTGAAGTTCACGCCTGCGGTGGTCAGCGGGATGTTCCACTGCTTCCACAGCGGCAACGCCGTCGCGGCCGCGCCGTTGTTGTAGGAGATCTTGGTGTCGTTGATCTTCAGATAGACCGGAGCGGGGCTGTTGGTCGCCTGGCCGCGGAAGAAGAGGACCAGAGTCTTGATCCCGTGCTGGGTCCAGTCCTGGGCCGTCGGGAAAGTCAGCTTGGCTTCGGAGTACGTGGCGCCGCCTTTGTTCTCATAGAACAGAGGCATCGACTGCTTGCCGCCGTGGAGGATCGTCTGCTCGGCGAAGGGGGCGATGTCGTAGCCGACGAGCGAGCCGTTGGCGGCGACGTCAAAGCCGTCGATCCAGGACTCGTAAATCCGGCCGCCTTCTTTGTCCGTGTAGGCTTCAAAATCATCGACCGCGATGAAGTTGGCGGTGGAGAAGCTCCAAACCGGCCCCGCCCATTCGCTGACGGCTTCAGCGTTGTTGACCTCGACGACCTTCCAGAAGTAGGTCTTGTCGAGCATCAAGGAGGCGTCGTACTGCGGGACGGAAACCGTCGCAAGGGCGACGGCGCCGTCGATCACGGCCTGCTGGTCCTCGCCGACGAAGACCTTGTGCGAGGCGGCTTCGCGGCCGGCTCGCCAACTGAACGGCACCTGCGGATGAACGGCAGTTGCCCCTGCGGCGGGCTTGGGCTCGCGTGCGACGACCGGAACATAGTAGAAGCGGACTTCGCTCAACCCGTACTGTGGCAGAACGCCGCCCCAGTTGCCGTTGATCGTGAGCTTGACGAACTTGACCGCCGCTCCGCCGAAGTCGATCGTGGTGTTGGGCAGGTAGTCCGCGGATGACGTGGCCTGGGCAAGCTGGAAATCGCCCAATTGGGTCCATGCTTCGTCGTCGGTGGAGTACTCAACGGTCGCGTCCTTGACGCCGAACCCGAGGATGCTTTCGAGAGCCTGATTGCTGTTCCATACGAGCGCCTTGTCGAGCTTGCGGACGCCGTCGAACGCGAATTGAATCCACGGGGTCGCGTCGCCTTTTGCGGTCATCCAGCCGTCAAAGGCCACCGTGGAATGCTCGTCGTTGGGGGTAAGACCCGAGCCATCGACGGTCTTCTGCGGTCCCATGTTGACGGCGGCGCTGGAAGCGGTGGCGGTGACGCCCGTGATGGGATAGGAGTAGGGTTCGACGCTGAAGGACCAGACGTTCCCTTTGGCGACCGAACCTCCGACCACCTCGTCGACGCGCCAGTAGTAGGTCTGTCCGAAGACCAGACGGCCCGGATCCAGACTATTGGCGTCCTGACCGACGGCGACGGCCAGCGGGCTGTTCGTCGCGGCGGCGCCGACCTCCGCAAAGGACGTTCCCAGATAGACGTTGTGGGCGGTGGCGTTCTCGCCGGCGACCCAGCTCAGATCGATGTCTCGCGACACATCCACGGCGCGGTTGGCCGGGAAGGGCTTGGAGGCGATGCTGGCGTCGATCGTGTCGGGGCCCTGGTCGTGGAGCTTCTCCCGTTCCGTTTCCGTCAAGACGCCTTTCCACAGTCGAAACTCGTTGAAGCTGGCGCTGGCGGTATTGTCGGGCCATTGGGAGCGTCCGATCCAGGCGTTGGTGTCCTGGAGACTCGAAAGGAGGTTGGTCGTCTGGAGGGTGCCCTGCGCGGGGCCCAGGTCGGCGGCGCCGGCCGGGGCGGAGTACCAACTGATCGAGCCGGGCTGGAAGACGAAGACGATATGGAATTCGGTGCCCAGCGTATAGGGAGCGTTGGTCCCGTCCTGGGTGACGTTGCCGCTGGAACCGAGCCACTCGACGCGGTCGTTGGTCAGCGTCGTGCCCACGGTCCAGCTCATGAAGACGTTGTGGGCCGTGCTGCTGCCGAAGTCCCAGATGCGCGACCAGTTCTGGATCGCGTTCTGAGTGGTCCAGACCTCGATGGTGGCGGAGTCGCCCAGGCTGCTTAGGATGCGGTCGGGCAGATCGATGTAGTCCGAGGTGTCCTTGGCGCCGCCGGCCAGGGTGGCCTGCGTCTGGGACAGCGTCACGTTGCTGGCCCCGAGGTCCACAATGACGGCGTCCCTGCCTCCGACGCTGTCCTTCAGGTCGCCGTTGAAACTCCACCGGTGGGCCAACTCGGCGGCATTCGCGGCCGAGCCCGCTACTACGAGAGCCAAAGTCAGAATTGCCAACTTCTTACCCATAGCCATTCTCCTTCAAATGAACCAGTCAAGGTGCCTGTTGTTCCGTTGAACGGAAACTGTTCTATCGTGCCTCTGTTCCTTTCCGTCACGTCGACCCGTGCCCAGGTTGGCGTGAAAACCAGCTTGTCTTCCTATGTTCTCCATGTTGCCATGTTGTGCCGAACTGCTCCAACTCCGGCCCGTCCGCGGGACCGGCCGATTCAGGATTCTGGGGTTGCAGGCAGAACCGCTGGGGAACCGTCGGAGTTCTCCTGGAAATCAACTCGTACGCGGACCTGTCGCGCCGCCAAGAAAATGACGCCGGGGGATGGACAACACCGCGAGCCGGATTTGATGCCCTCGCGTTCTACGAAGCAGAATTCGGGCGAACCGCCCAAGGGTGCATAGGGTCGGAGCCGTCGCTCCTCGAGCGGCCGGCTCAACGCGATTCTGCCACACAGGCCCAAACCCATTTTACCCTGTCCTCCAAGTCGGTGACCCCAGGCATGCCTTTTCGCTTCCGATTCGGCAAGACATGCGGTTTGTCCGATAAAGGCCGATCCTCCTATCCTGAGCGGGACGAGGCTGCTCGCACGCCGATCACCACCAATGGGTGGGGCTGATGCTGAGCTGGGGAATCATCTCGCTGAAGGGACGCCTTTCCTGATGACCGTCCACGAATGCGATGTTGGCGCCGTCGGGCTTGCCGGAACCGGTCACGTGATTGGTTCGGTCGAACAACTGCCACAGGTTGTACAACCCGCCCCGCACCTCGGTGAAGGACGCGGTGTCGGGGTCCCTGCCGGTGCTGAGCGTGGCGTCGCAGATCAACTCGGTGCCTGAAGGATTCTTGACCGTGAGGGTTCTCGGCCATTTCCATGTGTCGGGATTGGCGATTCCCGCGGGCTTTTCCGTGCGGCCGGCCCTGGTGTCCATGAGCCAGAAGTAGCTGGTGACGCGGTAGTAACCGTCGCGGTTGGTCTTGGGTTCGACGACGTCGTCCGGCCTGGCGCCGAAGGTGGGCGCGGGCTGGTTGGTGAACTGCCAGACGATGGCCATATCGCCGTTCTTGCTCGTGTCGCAGGGGCAGTAGAAGGTGTCGCGCGTGGCGCCGGACTTGAGCATGAAGTCGGTGGTGCTGTAGGCGATGTCCCAGAACCAGTACCCGCCGTTGTTCAGGGGCAGCTTGCCGTCGGAGTCGTTGGCGTAGATGTGCAGGCAGGTGACGAGCTGCTTGACGTTGTTGGCGCAAGTGACGCGTCGAGCCTGGTTGCGGGCCCGCGACAGGGCCGGCATGAGGATTGCCATGAGAATCGCGATAACGGCGATGACGACCAGCAACTCAATCAGCGTGAATCCGTTTGCCTTTTTCGCCTTCATGATCATCACTCCAAAACCTGCCTCGTCATGTGACATGCCGTGATCTACTTGTCGTTGCGGGCCGATGGGACCCTGGTGTCGCAGAAGAAGGAAGCGACCTCCCGAGCTTGCCATGGAGCGAGGACTCGGAGGACCCCACGTGCACCAGTCTGGATTATCGTCGTGCCGGATTCTATAAACAATACATAGTTGCGTTTTTCTTTAGCCACTTTGCGAACGAAATCACAGGTGGGAGATCTGTCATATGGCAAAAGAGGATGTATAGGAAGATGAGAGGCAGTCCTTGGGAGGGTTTCGGCCGGGTCGCGTGACGAGCGACGGCCGCGAGAGTGGCCTGCGGGACGCCCAGGCTCCTGTTCCCCCCCCGTTCACGAAGACGCCGCGCAATCCATCTCGGTCCGAGGCGTGTGTCTTCTGTATCCGATTGTCGCAAGGGATGTCTGCCGGCCAATTCCCGTTCTTGAAGTCTTTGTTTCAGATATTCGCATTATGGCTAAAAGAAAACGCAAAATGATGTTTGTTTTCGTTGACGAGGCGGGTATCTAAGATTCTGTTCGGATTCTGGCGGATGTTGTTGCTTCTACGAATTAGGCCCGTGGAGTGAATCGGAGGTTTTCTACGCCGTTACAGCGGGGCGAGGGGACCACAAGAGCTTTCACGCACAGAGAGAAAGGGGAGTTATGGAGTCATTAGCGATTCTGGCCCAGGCGGCCGCTGGGGCGGCCAATCCGGGAGTGCCTTGGCACCTGTGGGACACGGTGATTCTGGGGGCGTTTTTCCTTGGGATGGTGGTAATCGTGTTGTGGGTGCTCCTCCAGAAGGAAGAAACCTCGTCCGACTACTTCTTGGCCGGCAAGGATGCGGGATGGATTTCGATCGGTTCGTCGATTTTCGCCTCCAACATTGGGTCGGAGCATCTTGTGGGCCTGGCTGGCGCCGGTTTCGTCAGCGGCATGGCCATGGCTCACTGGGAAATGCACGGGTGGCTCATCCTGGTCCTGGGCTGGGTGTTTGTCCCGTTCTATGACCGCATCAAAGTCTTCACGATGCCCGAGTTCCTCGAACGGAGGTTCAACCCCAGTTCCCGCTCGATCCTGTCGATCATCTCCCTGGTCAGCTACGTGCTCACGAAGGTGGCAGTGACGGTGTACTCCGGCGGCGTCGTGTTCAGCACGGTGTTCGGAATCGACCGGGTGCCGGACTCGATGCCCGTGCTGGGCGGGTTGGACATGTTCTGGGTCAGCGCCATCGGCCTAGTGGTCATCACGGGCATCTACACGGTCCTGGGCGGCATGAAGGCCGTCATGTACACGTCCGTGCTGCAAACCCCTGTGCTTCTGATCGGCTCGATCGTAATCCTGGTGGTGGGTCTGGCCAAAGTCGGCGGCTGGGGCGAGGTGGAGAGGATCTGCGGCGCCAACTGCAACCTGGTCCGTCCGCACAGCGACCCGAACTTTCCGTGGACGGGCGTTCTGTTCGCCTCGCCGATCATCGGCTTCTGGTATTGGTGCACCGACCAATTCATCGTGCAGAGAGTGCTCTCGGGCAGGAACCAGAAGGAAGCGCGGCGCGGCGCGATCCTGGCCGGCTACTTCAAGTTGCTGCCGGTTTTCATCTTCCTGGTCCCCGGCATGATCGCGTTTGCTCTGAATTCCAAAGGCCTGCTGGCCATGCCCACGACGCCGGCCGGGCAGCCGGATGCGGACAAGGCCTTCTCGACCCTGGTCGCCCAGTTGCTGCCCATCGGGTTCAAGGGCGTGGTGGTCTGCGGGTTGCTTGCGGCTCTGATGAGTTCTCTGGCGTCGTTGTTCAATTCCTCGGCCGCTCTGTTCATCGGCGATTTCTACAAGAAGATCGTTCCGAACGCCAGCGAGAAGCACCTGGTGTTCGCAGGCAAGATCGCCACAGGGGCCGTCGTGATTCTGGGCATCGTGTGGATCCCTGTGATGAAGGGGATGGGCAACGTGCTGTATCAGTACCTGCAGGGCGTTCAGAACCTGCTGGCGCCCGCCATCGCCTCGGCCTTCCTCCTGGGCGTGTTCTGGCGGCGGACCACCGGCGCCGGCGCGCTGGCCGGTTTGGTCGCCGGTTTCGGCATCGGCATGTTCCGGCTCACGCTCGACGTCATGATCGGCGGAAAGATCAAGGCGATCAAGGACGCTCTGGACCTGACCGCCGATCAGCAGGCCGCCAAGCTGGCCGAGTTGGCGCAGCAGTACGGAGTCTTCTACCGGATCGAGGCTGTCAACTGGCTGCACTTCGGTGCGATGTTGTTCGCGTTGTGCATTGCGGTCATGGTCATCGTGAGTCTTCTGACGGTCCCGCCCACGAAGGAGCAGCTGCGCTTCACCTACGCGGCGGCAACCCCCGAGCAGAAGGCGGCCACGAAGGCCAGTTGGAACGTCTGGGACGTTGTGCACTCGGCCATCGTTCTCGGCGTAATCGTGGCGTTCTATGTCTATTTCTGGAAGCGGTTCTAATCCCGCAAGGGGTTTCAACCGCCTTGGAGAGAGTGAAGTCATGGCGTACTCAATTGGTTTGGATTACGGCACGAACAGCGTGCGATGCGTCATTGTCGACACCGCCAACGGGCGGGAGCTGGGCACGTGCGTCTACGAATACGAGACGGGTCAGGCGGGCATCCTGCTCGATCCGGCCGATCACAACGTCGCCCGCCAGAATCCGGCGGACTATCTGAAAGGGGCCGAGGTCACGGTCGGCGGCGCGATCGCGCAGGCCAGGCAGGCCGAGCCCGGATTCGATCCGAAAGGCATCGTCGGCATCGGCGTCGACACCACCGGTTCGACGCCTCTGCCGGTGGATCGCAACGGCACGCCCCTGGCGATGCTCGATGCGTTCAAGGGCAATATCAACGCCCATGCGTGGCTTTGGAAGGACCATACCGGTTACGCCGAGGCCGCCGAGATCACGCAACTGGCCAGGCGGGACCGGCCGCAGTATCTGACCAAGTGCGGCGGCACCTATTCCTCCGAATGGTTCTTCAGCAAGATCCTCCATTGTCTGCGGGCCGACCCGACGGTCTACGACGCCGCATATACCTGGGTCGAGCACGCGGATTGGCTGCCGGCGGTCCTGACCGGGACCGATCATCCGGACCAGATCCGGCGCTGCCGATGCGCCGCCGGGCACAAGGCCATGTTCAGCGATTCCTGGGGCGGATACCCCGATGCGGAGTTCCTCGCGGATCTCGATCCCAAGCTGGGGCCACTGCGCAAGACCCTGGGCGATCGGACCTATGCGGTCGATCAGGCCGCGGGCAAGTTGACGCCCGCCTGGGCCGCCAAACTCGGTCTTGCGGCGGGAATCCCCGTCGCGATGGGCGCGTTCGACGCGCACCTGGGCGCGGTGGGCTCAGGGATCAAGACCGGCGTTCTGGTCAAGATCATCGGCACGAGCACCTGCGACATGGTCGTCTCGCCCAGCAGTGCGACTCTGCCCGACATCCCAGGGATCTGCGGCATCGTCGACGGCTCGATCCTGCCGCGTTATTATGGTCTGGAGGCGGGCCAGTCCGCGGTGGGCGACATCTTCAACTGGTTCGTCAACTACCTCCAGCCCGGCGGCATCGAGAACGGCTCGCACGCGAATCTGACGGAGCGGGCCGCCAGACTCAAGCCCGGCCAATCGGGCCTGCTGGCCCTGGACTGGAACAACGGCAACCGCACGATCCTCGTCGATCAGCGGCTCACCGGTCTGCTCGTGGGCCAGACCCTCCACACCAAGCCCGAAGAGATCTACCGCGCGCTGATCGAGGCGACCGCGTTCGGCGCGTTGACGATCATCAATCGATTCGAAGAGTTCGGCGTGAAGATCTCCGAGGTCGTCAACTGCGGCGGCATCGCGGAGAAGAACGCCATGCTCATGCAGATCTACGCGGACGTGACGGGCCGGGAGATGAAGATCAGCCGCTCGGCCCAGACCTGCGCCCTGGGCTCGGCGGTCGCCGCGGCCGTCGTCGGCGGGGCGCACCCGTCGTTTGAAAAGGCGCAGACCGCCATGTGCGGGATCAAGACCCAGACCTATAAGCCGATCGCGGCCAACCACAGAGTCTACCAGAAGCTGTACAAGCTCTATCGACGCCTGCACGACGGCTTCGGCATCAAGGGCAAGACCTTGTCCATGGGCGACGTGATGAAAGAGCTGCTGACGATCAAGGAAAGAGCTAACGCATAAGAACTTCACCACAGAGGCACGGAGATCACAGAGAAGAAGGTCAAAAGTGAAACAGGTCGGTGGGTTGGGCGTTCTTCCTCCCAGTTTTTCGTCTTCTCTGCTTCTACCCTTCATTCTTCTCTGTGTCCTCTGTGTCTCTGTGGTGAATATCAGGACAGCTATGTACGAACAGCTCAAACAACGCGTGTACGACACGAATCTGGACTTGCAGCGGCAGGGGCTGGTCGTGTTGACCTGGGGCAACGTCAGCGCGATCGACCGCCAGGCCGGGATCATCGCGATCAAGCCCAGCGGCGTGCGGTATGAGGACCTCAGTCCCCAATCCATCGTGATCGTGGACCTGGAGGGCCGGGTGGTGGAAGGGAATCTCAAGCCTTCCTCCGACACCGCGACGCACCTGGAGTTGTACAAGAGCTTCGCCGCGGTCGGCGGGGTCTGCCACACGCACTCGATGCACGCGACGATGTGGTCGCAGGCCCGTCGTTCGATCCCGTGCTTCGGCACTACGCACGCGGACAACTTCTATGGGCCGATCCCGGTGACCGACGCGATGACCGACCAGGAGGTCGGGGGGCCTTACGAGGAGAACACCGGCATAGTGATCGTCCGGCGGTTCGCGGGGACCGACCCGATGCAGGTCCCAGCGGTCCTGGTCGCCAATCATGGGCCGTTCACGTGGGGTCCGAGCCCTGAGAAGGCCGTGGAGAACGCGGTGGTTCTGGAACAGGTGGCCAAGATGGCGTTCGGCACGATCCAGGTGAATCCGCAGCAGCAGCCGATTGGGCAGGCTCTGCTCGACCGCCACTATCTGCGAAAGCACGGGCGGGGCGCCTATTACGGACAAGGGTGAACGATGGGAATGTTGGTAGACATGGCCGCCTGGAACGAATGAGTTTTGCGGGTAAGGCGTATTGCTATGGTCGACGAGATCGTGGGGAAGACGGCGGAATTGTCCCACAACCTGGAATCACCGTCCGTGCTGTTGTTTGTGGAGACGTCGCGAGAGTTTGGGCGGGGCCTGCTGCACGGGATCGCCAAGTACTCCCGGCTGCACGGGCCCTGGCGGGTGTACCGGTGGACCGGGGCGCTGGATTCGTCGCTGCCGGAATGGAAGCACCTGAGAATCAACGGCGCGATCGTGCGCGACGTCGGCGTGGTCGAGGGCCTGGCTCACTCGGGAATCCCTGTGATCTATGCGCAGCACAACCGCGAGAGCTATTCCCCGTTCCCGGCGATCATCACGGAAAGCCGTGCGATCGGATACATGGCTGCCGAGCACTTCCTGGACCGTGGTTTTCAGCACTTCGCGTATTGCGGGCTCGATGAGTTCGCCTGGTCGCGGGGCCGGGGCCAGCACTTCGCGCAGCGTCTGGCCCAGGCGGGCTTCGAGGTGAACGCCTATCGTTCCCCCATCTCTGCGGGAGCGAGGGGGCCCCGGAACGACCGCAACGAACAGAGTCTGATCGTCGAGTGGCTGCGGTCGCTGCCCAAGCCGGTGGCGGTGATGTGCTGCAACGACGACCGGGCCCTGCAGGTGGTCGAGGCCTGCAAGCAGGCGAACTACGACGTGCCCGACCGCGTGGCGGTCCTGGGGGTGGACAACGACGTGTTGATCTGCGACCTGGCCGATCCGCCGATATCGAGCATCGCGTTGAACACCGAGAGCGCCGGATATGAGGCCGCGCGTCTGCTGGATCGATTGATGAAAGGCGAGCCGATGACAGGCCAGGCGATCGGTGTGAGCCCGACGCACATCGCGACGCGGATGTCGACGGACGTGCTGGCGGTGAGCGATCCGGACGTTTCGGCTGCGTTGCAGTTCATCCGCCGAAACCCCAACCGCCTGATCCAGGTCAACGACGTGGTCGAGGCGACGAACGTCTCCCGACGCGTGCTGGAGAAGCGGTTCAAAGCGATCCTGAGACGATCGGTGCACCAGGAGATCCGCCGGGTGCGGGTGGGCCACATCATCCAGCTCCTGATCAGCACGGACATGAGCATCACGGAGATCGCGATGCACGGCGGCTTCGACGGCGTCGAGCATATTGCGCGGTATTTCCGCAAGGAGACGGGGATGAGCCTGCGCGATTATCGAAAGAAACATGCACCAAGATAAGAAAGCACGATATCGAAATTCGAAATTCGAAACAAGCACGAATGACCAAAGCTCGAAATTCGAAACGGAGCGTCCGGCGTCGCGACAGCGTTTCGGTCATTTTTCGGATTTTGCACCCGTGAAGGAGGTCTGACCCTATGAAGAACATGATGATGTTGGCTGCGGTGCTCGCGATCGTGTCGAACACAGTCTCCGCTCAGCAGAAGGTCTCGCTTTCGATCGATCCCGGGACGGTGGTCAACCGGGTCGACGAGAAGATCTACGGGCATTTCCTCGAACACATCTATCATTCCTGCCACGGCGGGCTCTGGGGCGACCTGGTCTGGAACCGCAGCTTCGAGCAGAACCCCTTCGGCCAGTGGGCGATCCAGGACGGACAGATCGTGCAGGAAGGCATGGGAACGAACGTCCGCTTGACGTTCGGCGAGGAAGGCTGGAAAGATTACGAGTACACACTGGAAGCGAAGAAGACCGCGGGGCAGGAGGGCTTTCTGATCCTCTTCCGAGTCAAGAACGACCGGGACTTCTACTGGTGCAACCTGGGCGGCTGGAACAACGAGCGTCACGCCATCGAGCGGGGCCTGGCCGACGGCAACCGCTGGGGAGTCGTCGGGCCGCAGCCTCGCGGGCGGATCGAGACGGGCAAGTGGTATACGATCAAGGTCCGCTGCGAGGGGCCGCGATTCCAGGTCTGGCTGGGTGAGGAGCGGGTGATCGAGTTCACCGACGACTCGCGCGCGCACCTGTCGGGCAAAGTCGGCATCGGCACCTGGGCAACCCAGGCGGCGTTCCGCAACCTCAAGGTGACCGCCCTCGACGGCCAACCCCTCTACGAAGGGCTTCCGCAGGGTCTGACGACGCAGAACGCCGCGATGTTCTGGTCGCCGGTCGGCTCGGCCAAGGTGTATATTGACCGAGTCAACCCTTTGAACAGCAGCACGTCGCAGCGGATCGTCACCGACGCCCAGGGCGGCGGACTGGAGCAGGGGAGGCTGTGCGTTCGGGCCGGCGAGACCTACGAAGGCTCGATCTGGGTCCGAGGCGCCGCTGCCAAGGGGCTGGCGGTGCAACTCCTCGGCAACGACGGGCAGAAGCTCAGCCAGTTGATCGAGGCCCCGTCGTCGCAATGGCGAGAATGCAGGTTTTCGCTCAAGTCCGACTGGTCCAACGCGGATGCGAAGCTGCGCATTTCCGTGCAAGGCGCCGGCGAGATCTGGCTCGACCAGGTCAGCATGATGCCCAAGAGCTGGGCCCAGAAGGGTGGCTTCCGTCCCGATTTGCTGCACGCGGTCGCGGAGCTTCGACCGCCGATCATTCGCTGGCCGGGCGGGTGCTTCGCTTCGTCGTATCAGTGGAAGCAGGGGATCGGGCCGCAGCACAAACGATTGCCCCATCCTCGTGAGATCTGGGACGACCTGGACGTCTATAACTACGGCACCGATGAATTCATCGAGATGTGCAGACGAGTGGGGGCCGAGCCTTTGATCGTCGTCAATCTCGGTTTCCCGGCCTGGAACAACGACGCCGAGACGCACGACTATACGCAGGACATCCTCGACTGGATCGAGTACTGCAATGGTCCTGCCGACTCCAAATGGGGCAAGGTCCGCGCCGCCAACGGGCACCCCGAGCCGTACAACGTGAGGTATTGGGAAATCGACAACGAGACCTGGCACACGCCGGCGGATCAGTACGCCCAGCGCGTGCTCAAGATCGCGCCGATGATGAGGAAGGCGGACCCCTCGATCAAGCTGGCGGCCTGCGGCAGCGGCGGCCTGGGTCGCGACGGCAGTGGCATGGCGTACAACCGGACGGTGATCGAGAAGGCCGCCGGGGTGATCGACTATATCAGCATTCATCACTATGAAGATCCGCAGCGGTTTGCCCGCGGGCCGGAGAATTATGAGCGGTTCTTCCGCGAGGTCGGCGAGTGGATCGCCCAGTCGGCCAACCCCAACCTGAAGATCTACGTCTCCGAGTGGAACGCGCAGAGCACCGACTGGCGGACGGGTCTCTATTGCGGCGGTCTGCTCAACGCCTTCGAACGCTGCGGCGACATTCTGGAGATCGGCGGGCCCGCGCTGTTCCTGCGCCACGTCTCGGCCACCGACTGGGACAATGCTTTCATCAACTTTGACCAGTGCTCGTGGTTCGCGGCGCCGAATTACGTCGTGATGAAGCTCTGGCGCGATCACTATGCCCCCGAGCGAGTGGCGGTCGAAGGCCAGGCCGGCCCGCTCAACGTGTCGGCGACCCGACGGCCTGCGGACGGCGCTGTGATCGTGAAGGTGGTCAATCCCGGTCGAGAGACAGCTTCGCTGGAATTGTCTCTGACGGGTCCGGTGTCCGCAGCGAAAGCCCGGATGGTCGCGCCCGGCGCGCTCGACGCCAGGAACACGTTGGCCGAGCCCGACCGCGTGAAGGTGCAGGATCTGGCGGTGAAGACCGAAGGCGGGAAGGCCATGGTCGATCTGCCGGCTCTGTCGGCCGCGGTGGTTACGATCTCGACCGGGAAATGAAAGGGAGCTATCATCTCAGGACTGCCGCAGAACGGCGACTCAGATTTCCGGTGGCAGCAGCAAACGACGAATGCGTTGGGAGGTCGGCTATGAAGTCTGTACGTGTGTGGCTCGGGTGTCTGGTTGTCACGATGGGTGTATCGCCGTTCGCCGCCGGGGCCGAGGATCCGGGGTCGGTGCGGCTCAAGGCCAAGGCATTCCCCCTGCAGGATGTGCGGCTGCTCGACGGGCCGTTCGCTCAGGCGATGGGCCGGGACCGCGAGTATATCCTGTCCCTCGAACCCGATCGCCTGCTGCACATGTTCCGCGTCACGGCGGGCCTGCCCGCGCCGGCCAAGGCCTACGGCGGATGGGAGAGTTCCGAGCTTCGCGGCCATACGATGGGCCATTACCTTTCGGCCTGCGCCCTGATGTACGCCAGCACGGGCGACGAGCGGCTCAAGGCTCGCGCGGATATGCTCGTGACCGAGCTGGCCAAATGCCAGAAGGCTCTGGGTCCCAGCGGCTACCTCAGCGCGTATCCCGAGTCGTTCATCGACCGCGTCGAGGCCCGTAAGCAGGTCTGGGCGCCATACTACACACTTCACAAGATCATGGCCGGGCTGCTCGATTCATACACCTATTGCGGCAATCGCCAGGCGCTGGAGGTCCTCGATGGCATGGCCCGCTGGTGCAAGGGCCGCTGCGACAAGCTCTCCGAAGAGCAGATGCAGCAGATGCTCAACGCCACCGAGCAGGGCGGTATGAACGACGTCCTGGCGAGTCTCTACGCGGTCACCGGCAATGCGGACCATCTGGCTCTGTCCCGTCGGTTCGTGCAGCGGTCGTATGTCGAGCCGCTGGCGGCCGGACGCGACCAGCTCAAGGGCCAGCACGTCAATTCGTTCATTCCCAACATCATCGGCACCGCCAGACAGTACGAAGTGACCGGCGACGAGCAGGACCGCAGGATCGCGGAGTATTTCTGGCGCCAGGTCGTGGGCCATCGCTGCTACTGCACCGGCGGCACCAGCAACGAGGAGCACTGGCGGACGGACCCCGACCAACTGGCGAACGAGCTGGGCGACCACACGCAGGAGACCTGCTGCACCTACAACCTGCTCAAGCTCACTCGCCACCTGTACTCCTGGGACCCCAAGCCCGATTTTATGGACTACTATGAGCGAGCCCTCTTCAACAGCATCCTGAGCACACAGGACCCGCGGACCGGCATGATGATGTACTTTGTGACGCTGGCCCCTGGGCGGTGGAAGGTCTACAACCTGCCGACGGAGTCTTTCTGGTGCTGCACCGGCAGCGGCCTGGAGAATCATGCCAAATATGGCGACACGATCTACTATTATGACCAAGACGGCGTCTTCGTGAATCTTTTCATCGCTTCGGAACTGAACTGGTCGGCCCGAGGCGTTCGCCTCAGACAAGAGACGCGTTGGCCGAACGAACCCAGCACCTCGCTCGTCGTTCGCACGGAGCAGCCGAAGGAGTTTTCGCTTCGCGTTCGCGTCCCCGGCTGGGCGACCAACGGCGTCGTCGTGAAGCTCAACGACAAGCCGCTGGCGGTTGAGTCGAAACCTTCGAGCTACGCGACGATTCGGCGGACCTGGACCGATGGCGACCGGATCGACGTCGCTTTGCCCATGAGCCTGCGGGTGGAGCCAATGCCCGACGACAAGAACCTTGTCGCCTTCCTGTACGGCCCGCTCGTCCTGGCCGGCAAGCTGGGCGGCGAGGGATTGGCCGACAACCTGGTCTACCTCAAGGATCAGTGGTCTCGGTTCCCATTGGATCAGGTCGCCGAGGCGCCGGTCCTGCTGACTGCCGGCGACGATCTGACGCGGTGCATTGAAAAGGTCTCCGACAACCCGCCGACGTTCCGCACGGTCGGATTGGAGAAGAACGTCACGCTCGTGCCGTACCATCAGCTCTTCGGCGAGCGGTACGCGGTCTACTGGCGGGCCTTCCGCAAGGGCAGCCCGGCGCACGCGACCTACGTCGCCGAGGAGAACCTCCGGGCCGATCTGAAATCGCGAATGGTCGACGAGGTCGAGATCGGCGATCCTCGCCTGGAGCGGACCCACGGCATGAAGGGCGAGCGTACGGCCAAGGGGCTTCACTTCGGGCGTTCTTGGCGGCAAGCCAGCGACGGCGGCTGGTTCTCCTATGACCTTAAGGTCCTGCCGGACACGCCGCAGGAGCTTCGCATCGGTTTCTGGGGCAGCGACGCCGGCGGACGCGAGTTCGACATCCTCGTGGACGACGTGAAACTCGCCTCGCTCAAGCTGGAGAACAACCGGCCCGGCGAATTCTACGACGAGACCTATCCGCTGCCGAAGGAGCTCCTGGCGGACAAGAAAGCCGTGACGGTGAAGTTCCAGGCTCATCCCGGGAAGACCGCCGGCGGCATCTTCGGCTGCGCGATCCTGAAGTCGGCAAAATGAGGGCCGGCCGGTAGTACTGTGATCTCAGGGCTGTTGCCTGCGTCGGCCTACCGTCTAGCTTTACGCGGAAGAGCAGCCCTTGTATCATGGGATAGTGAGCCAGCCTACATGAAGGGCTGACTATAACGCGTCGGCTACGGACGCAGGCCAGAAAGGCAATTGTTGGGAGTCGAGTCCAATGGCGACAGTTAAAGAAGAAGCGAGAGAACTGCTTGAAAGGCTCCCGGACGAAGCGTCCTGGGATGACCTGATGTATGAGATTTACGTGCGAAAGAAGATCGCCATGGGTCTGAAGGCGGCTGAGTCCGGGAGGGTTGTCCCGCATGATGAAGTCAAACGAAGGCTGACACGCCAATGACGATTCTCTGGACCGATCCGAGTCTGGACGATCTCAGGGCCATCCGCGATTACATTAGCAGGGACTCTGAGACGTACGCCGCCAACTTCATCGAGACGATCTTGTCGGCGGTGGAGCAATTGAGTGAGTTTCTCTGTATGGGCCGGATTGTCCCGGAGGCGAGTACCGCGGACGTGAGGGAATTGCTCTTCGGGAGTTATCGGATCATCTATCGAGTGCAGCAGGACGCGGTTCTGATTCTCGGCGTGATTCACGGCTATCGGGACCTCTCGGGAATGCCTGTGAGACCATGGGAGATCCGGTGACCTGGAGTAGAAGGGTGAGAGTCGCTCCCCAGGTACTCCTTCTGGGCATCCTCGTTTCGGCGACAGCGGCAGGGTGGGCTCAGCCCAATTCTTCCCGACCGAATCGGCCTCCTGAACCGCCGGTCGATCCGAACGCCGTGGCTTATCTGCTCAAACTGGGCAATCGCGGCATTCGCGTCCACGATCCGTCCACCATCGTCAAATGCAAGGATCGGTACTGGATCTTCTGCACCGGACGGGGCACGCCCAGCTTCCATTCGAAGGACCTGGTCGCGTGGGAACGCGGGCCGCAGACGTTCACCAGGTCGCCCGAGTGGGTGGCCCAGGCGGTGCCTGGCAATCGCAATGGGCTGGACTTCTGGGCGCCCGACGTGATTCACTGGAACGACGCGTATCGGCTCTATTTCTCCGTCTCGACCTTCGGCAAGAACACCTCCGCGATCGGCCTGGCGACCAACGTCACGCTGGACCCGTGCGATCCGGCCTACGAATGGAAGGATTGCGGCATCGTCGTGCAGTCCAGTCCGCGCGACGATTTCAACGCTATCGACCCCGCGGTCACCGCAGACGAGGCGGGCAACTTGTGGATGTCTTTCGGCTCGTTCTGGGGCGGCATCAAGCTGATCCAGCTCGACCCCGCCACCGGCAAACGGATCGCCCACGATTCCCCGATGCACGCGCTGGCGCACTACGACTCCATCGAAGCCCCCTTCATCTATCACCACAAGGGTGCGTATTACCTATTCCTCAACTGGGGCATGTGCTGCCGGGGCTTGAACAGCACGTACAACATGCGGATCGGCCGCAGCCCGAAGATCACCGGGCCCTACCTGGACAAGGAGGACAAGGACATGCTCGAAGGCGGCGGCACGCTCCTGCTCGACACCGACGGCCCGTTCATCGGTCCCGGCCACGCGGGCATTTGGAAAGAGGGGGACCAATACTGGCTCGGCATGCACTTTTACGACGGCGCCACGCGTCGCGGCGACTCGAAATATGCGATCCGCCCGTTGACCTGGAGCGACGACGGATGGCCGGTCGTCGGGACCGCCGAATCGGCGAGGTGAGCCATGAGTCGAAGCCGTCATGACGAGAGGATTCATCTTATGGGGTCGCGGTTTGCGAACCGCCGGGGTTTTCTGCAATCGGCTGCGGCCGTCGCCGCCGGGCCGCCCCTCGTTTCGCTCTCCTGTGTCGTCGGTCATCCGTCGATGCGAGATCGCCGCGCCGTGCGCTTCGGCGTCGTCACCGATTGTCACTATGCCGACGCGAATCCCGCCGGCACGCGGTACTACCGCCAGTCGCAGGAGAAGCTGTCCGAGTGCATCGACCGGATGAATGCCGAACGCGTCGATTTCGTGATCGAGCTCGGTGACTTCAAGGATCAGGACACGCCGCCGGTCGAGAGCCGAACGCTGACCTATCTCCGCGAGGTTGAGGCCGTGTTCCGCCGCTTCCAGGGACGACGATACCATGTCCTGGGCAACCACGACATGGACAGTCTGTCGAAAAAGCAGTTCCTCGACAATGTCGAGAACACAGGCATCGAGGCCGGACGCAGCTACTATTCGTTCGACGTCCGGGGTCTGCGTTGCGTCGTGCTCGACGCGAACTATCGAGCCGACGGACGCGATTACGACCACGGCAACTTCGACTGGACGGATGCGAATGTCCCGGCCCATGAGCTCGATTGGCTGAGGCAGGATTTGGCGGCGAGCGAAGGGCCGGCCGTCGTTTTCATTCACCAGTTGCTCGATGGCGAGGGCCCGGTCTATGTGAAGAATGCCGCCGAGGTCCGGCGAATCCTGCAGGAGTCAGGCAGAGTTCTTGCGGTCTTTCAGGGCCACCATCACGAGGGAGCCTACAGCCGGATCGAGGGAATCCATTACTGCACCCTCAAAGGGGTCGTGGAAGGTTCAGGCCTGGAGAACAACTCGTACGCGATCGTCGAACTGAAGCGGGATCACGATCTGATCGTCACGGGCTGTCGCAAGGCGGTGAGCAGAGCCCTCAGCGGCACGATCGGCGGATGTTCTTGAGAGGATGCTACCATGAGAAGGCGTCTTATTGGTGGAATGATGGTTCTGGGGGCGGCGGCCTTGGCGGTCGCGCAACAGGACGACGCGTCCCGCCAGCGATGGCTGCAATGGCGGGAGACTCAGAACAAGGCGATTCAGGCGATCCAGGCCGACGGGGTGAAGCTCCGCGCCGCGTTCGATGAGGCGGGCAGGGTCACGCCCGCTCCTGAAAAGTGGGCGGGCCTGTCCGAACGGGAGAGGGAGGAGTTCCGTCGGGCGAACCGGGCCCGTTGGGAGGAACATCTCAAGGTGCTGGGCGACATCGAGGAGCAGGTCGCGATGTTGAAGGGGCCCTGGCAGTTGCGGACCGAGTTGGATGACGCGATCCAGGAGCTGGCCGCGATTCGCGATCTGGCCCGTCAGGAGAAGGCGGTGAAGGCCGCGGAGCGGATCCAGAGTCTGATCGATCGACGGCAGGCGAAACACGATCAGATGGTCAAGAAGTTCGGTCCTCTGCCATGAGTTCTCATCCCATGATTTTCACAACAATCGTCCTGGCAGGATGGGTCTCGGCCCATACGGTCGATCCCGTGGGGATCGACCGTCATGCCCTGGTGACCCGGCACAACGTCACGCTCAGCAAGCCCGATCCCCTGACCCCGCTGAGCGTCGGCAACGGCGAGTTCGCTTTCACCGCCGACATCACCGGTCTTCAAACATTTCCTGAGTTCCACCAGAAGGGCATGTCGCTGGGCACCCTGTCCCAGTGGGGCTGGCACAGCGAGCCGAATCCGCAAAGCTACACGCTGTCGGACGCCTTGAGCGAGTACACGGTCGCGGGACGCAAGGTTCCGTACGCGGCCGGCGGCGCTCCCTCGGGCGGTTACCCGCCCGCCGCGACCTGGCTTCGGGCCAATCCGCATCGGCTTCATCTGGGCCGGATCGGGCTGCACCTCGCCAAGGCGGATGGTTCGCCCGCCGGGATCGACGATCTGGCCGAGACCGCTCAGACCCTGGATCTGTGGGCGGGCATGCTCTCCAGTCGTTTCAAGGTGGACGGGCATCCGGTGAAGGTCGGCACCGTCTGCCACCCGACCCGCGATCTGCTGGCGGTTCGCATCGAGTCGCCTCTGCTGGAGGACGAGCGGCTGTCGATCCGCCTGGCGTTTCCCTATGGCAGCACGGAATGGGGACGAGATGCCCAGTGGGGCCTGGACGATCGGCACAAGACGGTCTGCCACGTCGCCGACCGGCAGGCGGATTGGACCCGGACTCTGGATGCAGACCGCTACTACGTTCGTGCGACCTGGTCGGCCGGTGGACAGATGAACACGATCTCCCCGCATGAATACGAAATCCGCCGGCAGGGCGGGGCCACGCTGGAGTTCGTCATCGCGTTTTCGCCGAAGGAGATCGCCGAGCCGATGCCTGCTTTCGACGAGGTCCGCGCCGCGTCGGCCGATCATTGGCGTCGCTTCTGGCTCTCCGGCGGAGCGATCGACTTCTCCCTCTGCACCGATTCGCGTGCGCCCGAACTGGAACGGCGGGTCGTGCTCTCGCAGTACCTGCTGGCGATCCAATGCGCCGGCTCGCGTCCGCCCCAGGAGACGGGCCTGACCTGCAACAGTTGGCATGGCAAGTCGCACCTGGAAATGCACTGGTGGCACGGCGTGCATTTCGCTCTCTGGAATCGGTTGGAGCTTCTGGAGCGAAGCCTGGCCTGGTACGAATCGATCCTCCCGCTGGCCCAGGGCACCGCCAAGTTGCAGGGCTACGACGGCGCCCGCTGGCCCAAGATGGTCGGACCCGACGGGCGAGAGAGCCCCAGCAGCGTGGGCGTGTTCCTGATCTGGCAACAGCCTCACCCCATTTACTATGCCCAGTTGTGCTACCGTGCCCGGCCCACCCGCGAGACTCTGGACCGCTATCGCAGGATTGTCTTCGAAACCGCCCAGTTCATGGCGTCCTACGCGACGTGGGATGAAGCGAACCGTCGTTATGTGCTGGGGCCTGCAATGATCCCCGCCCAGGAGAGTTATGGCTCCGACCGAGCCCGCAATCTCAATCCCACGTTCGAACTGGCGTACTGGCGATGGGCCCTCGACGTCGCCCAGTGCTGGCGGCAGCGCCTCGGCATGGAGCGACATCCCAAGTGGGACGACATCATCAACCACCTCTCGCGACCCACGATCCGCGACGGTGTCTACTCAGGGATCGAGACCCCGCCGTACACGATTCGTCGTGATCATCCGACGATGGTCGCGGCGTTGGGCTTCGTGCCTGCTACCCCGCCAAGGCTTGGAAAAAGGCAGATCGGACCTATATTCTTCAACGAAATCTCCCTCGCTGCAGAGCGCCGCTTCGCATCAGGGTTCGATTTCGTTGAAGAATGGAGAGACCGAATCTCTCGACGCACGACCATGGTTTGGGAGGGAAAAATCGAAGAAGAGATTTTTCCCTCCCAAAGTAGGTCCGATCTGCCTTTTTCCAAGCCGTTCATCGATCCTGTGGTGATGAAGCGGACCTACGACAGCGTTCTGGCGGATTGGGACTGGCCGAGCACGTGGGGTTGGGACTATCCTATGCTCGCCATGACCGCAGCCCGCTTGGGCGGGCCCGCCCAGGCGGTGGATGCCCTGTTCCTCGAGTCGCCGAAGAACCGCTACCTTGCGAACGGGCACAACTATCAGGCGGCCCGCCTGCCTCTGTACCTGCCCGGCAACGGCGGCCTGCTGACCGCCGTGGCGATGATGGCCGCCGGCTGGGACGGCTGTCCCGAGGGGCCCGCGCCGGGATTCCCGAAGGACGGGACGTGGAACGTGCGATTCGAGGGCCTGTGCCGGATGCCTTGACGTCAGGCGAGATGACGGGGCCTCCTGCGGTCTCAGCAGGAGGAGATCAGGTAGATTTCGGTGGCGGCGCACCAGGGGCATCGCTGGGTCGGCAGGGGGACTGTCTCCTCGGGACGGATCAGCCAGAATCGGTCCTTGACGCGATGGACGCACCCGCGTACGATGACCTCGAAACTGCGACGGCACAGCGTGCAGTACAGCGGGAGCAGGGTCATCGAGGTCCCGGCCGGGACGATCAAGCTCGATGGGGGAGGCCGTCGATTCGTCATTCGCAAAGACCCGGATTCAAACGTGAAATTGACCGCGCTGCAACTGGAAACGCTGGGGCGGCGGTATCGACTCGCCCCACGAGAAAAGCAGATCCTCTCGCTGCTGTTCGAGGGTCTGCCCACCAATCAGGCCATCGCGGATCGACTGGACACGACCGAGGCGGCCATCAAGGCCGGCGTCCGCACGCTGTACCTCAAGACGCGCACCGAGAGCAAGCACGAGATGATCCGCAACCTCATGCTCGACCTGCTGCACGAGCACTACCGCACGACCGACCCGTTCCCGACGGACGCGAAGGAAGGAACGGACTGATCCGGATTCCGGCGAGACGCCGGGAGTTTATCGCTTTGTGGCCTCCAGCTTCGCACGTCCTGAAAAAAAAGCTCCAGAAAGATTAAAGCGGCTCATCCGGTTTTTGCGTACTTTTCATGGTGGGTTACGCTACGAGTTCGTAGCGGGTTTCGTGCAGAGCGTAGATCTTGAGTTTGAAGAATTCCGTGTCTCTGAAACCGTAGGCTTTGCGTTGCAGGACGCGGA
>DATIKY010000046.1:0-4224 GCA_035476995.1 Sedimentisphaerales bacterium
CGGGCCGCCTCAGTCGGCCGCAAGGCCTTCTGACACTCACGATCAGTGCCAACACTTGGATCAAAACGCGCCTGTTACAGATCCTCAATCAAATCCCAGCCAACGTCTGACCCGTCCATGTTTATGCAACGTTAGGGTACATCCAGCCCAACGCCGCCAACCGTCGGGTGGCGTTCATCAGCTACGCGGCGGGCGTGGTCATCGTCGCGGTGTCGATCGTGCTGGGCATCTTCGCCCAGGACGTCAACAGCCTCCTGCAGTGGATCGTCTCGGGCCTCTACGGGGGTTATGTCGCCTCCAACCTGCTCAAGTGGTACTGGTGGCGGTTCAACGGCCACGGGTATTTCTGGGGCATGGTGGCGGGCCTGGTTCCCGCTCTGATCTTCCCGAAGGTGTTCCCGAACACGCTGGCTTTGTACTACTTCCCGGCGTTGTTCCTGCTGTCGCTGATCGGCTGCCTGATCGGCACATACGCCAGCAGGCCCACGGACGAAAAGACGCTGATCGCGTTCTATCGCAACGTCCGGCCGTGGGGCTTCTGGGGCCCGGTTCGCAGGAAGGTGCTCGCGATGGACCCGAGCTTCCAGGAGAACCGCCACTTCAGCCGGGATATGTTCAACGTGGTGGTCGGCACGATCTGGCAGACGTCGCTGGTGCTTTTGCCGATGTACGTCGTGCTGATGAACTGGCGTGCGGCGGGGATCGTCGTCGGCGTCGTCGTTGTGACATCGGCGGTCCTCAAGAAGAGCTGGTACGACCAACTGGACAAGGAGTCCGCCGGGTGACGGACGTCGCGGATCCTATCGGTCCCATAAGTCCGATTCGTCCTATTCTGTTCTGTACGGGAAGGAACTGCATTATGTCGCTTAGCCACACGATTGGATTGCTGCTTGCCGCATCCCTGTCTCTGACGTGCGCCGCTGGGCCGCAGCAGGGCAGCGGCGGCCAGGCGTTCGCGAACTTCATCCGCCGGGACGGCGACGTCCTCAAGGACGGCAATCGCGAGTTTCGCTTCATCTCCTTCAACATTCCGAACCTGCACTTCGTCGAGGACGACATGCGGTTCGATCGACGGATGCCGTTTCGATTCCCGGACGAGTTCGAGATCGACGACGCCCTCGGGACCATCGCCCAGATGGGCGGGCAGGTCGTCCGCACGTACACGCTGGCGGTGAAGAAGGCGGACGACCCGGCCGATCAGCCGCGGTACATTCTGGGACCGGGCCAGTTCAACGAAGAGGCCTTTGCGACGCTCGACCGGGTGATCGCCGCGGCCCACAAGCACCGCATCCGGCTGATTCTGCCATTCATCGATCAGTGGAGCTGGTGGGGCGGCACTGCGGAACTCGCCGCCTTTCGGGGCAAGAAAGGCGAGGAGATCTGGACCGACCCGCAGTTGATCCAGGATTTCAAGGACATCATCACCTACGTGCTCACCCGCAAGAACACCGTCACAGGGGTGGCCTATCGCGACGACAAGGCGATCCTGGCCTGGGAGACGGGCAACGAGCTGAAGTCGCCCGCCGGATGGGTCTCTCAGATCGCTGCGCACATCAAGAGCCTGGATTCCCATCATCTGGTGATTGACGGCACGCAGCGCGAGGTGCTGCTCCAGTCGTCGCTGGACGATGCGAACGTGGACTTCGTCACGACGCACCACTACGAGAAAGACCCGCGGGCGATGATCGACCACGTCCGCCAAAGCGCGAAGATGGCCAAAGGCAAGAAGCCCTACTTCCTGGGCGAATTCGGCTTCCTCGGCACGGACGTTCTGTGTGCCGTGATGGACGCCGCGATCGAGGAGAAGCTGGCGGGCACGTTGCTCTGGAGCCTGCGGTGCCGAACTCGCGAGGGCGGGTTCTACTGGCACCACGAACCATACGGCGGCGACCTCTTCAAGGCCTATCATTGGCCGGGCTTTCCTAGCGGGGAGAAGTACGACGAGCGGGGTCTGATGCGACTCGTGCGGGAACGGGCCTTCGCCATCCAGGGCCTGACGCCGCCGACGTTGCCCAAGCCCGCGGCCCCAAAGCTCCTGTCGGTGAGTCAGGGCGCTCAGATGAGCTGGCAGGGCTCCGTCGGCGCTGAATGCTACGACGTCCAGCGGGCGGACGCGCCGCAGGGCCCCTGGACATCGGTCGGTCTGGGCGTCTGCGAGGCTCAGGTTCAGTATCGTCCCCTGTTCGCCGACGAATCGGTCCGGCCGGGCATGCAGTACTTCTATCGCGTCGTTGCCCGCAATTCGTCAGGCTCATCCGAGCCGTCGAATGTAGTCGGGCCCGTCCGGGTGACTTGTCGCACGCTCGTCGATGAACTGTGGAACGACTCGCGGATCTTCCTGAAAGAGGGCAAGCTCGCCTTCGCGGAAAACGAGGCCCGCAAGTTCAAGGAAGACTGTCACCGGCTCGCGGGCGTTGCCAAGAGCGCCGTGGTCTACTACGCTCCCGGCGGCATCCAGGCGGCCAGGGCATTTCTCTTCACGCAGTCCGATCAGCCTGTCGTCCGCATGCTGTTCTCCAAAGATGGCCGGAGCTTCGAGCCTGTGGAAGCGAAAACCGAGGGCACTATGACCCACGGCGGCGACGCGTATGGTTTCTGGAAGGCCCAGGTTTGTAGTGTGCCCGTGAGGGCATCCTCTTCTGCGGAGAAGACAACGCCTGACGGCGTCACTACAAACGGGGACTATGTGAAGATCGAGTTTCTGGCCGAGGCCCAGCTTTCCAGGGTCGAGATCGACTATGGCCGAATGGACTGACGAGAAATTCGCAGCGAGCGTTCGCGCCGAGCTGATGGACGACATCCTGCCGTTTTGGCGAAGCCGAACCGTCGACGAGCGGCGGGGCGGCTTCATCGGCGAGATGTCCAACGATCTGCGAGTTCGGGACGACGCCCCGAAAGGGCTCATCCTCAACGCCCGCATTCTGTGGTCATTTTCCGCCTTCTATCGGTACACGCAGGACGACCGCGACCGGGCCCTGGCGCAGCGGGCCTATGAGTACCTGACCACTCGGTTCCTGGACGAGCGGCATGGCGGCTACTTCTGGGAGCTCGATCCAGCGGGCCACGTGCTCGACGACAAGAAGAAGGTCTACGGTCAGGCGTTCTGCATCTATGCGCTGGCGGAGTACCACCGCACGTTCAACGAACCCGCCGCACTGCGGCACGCGACCGACGTCTTCGATCTGATCGAGTCCTACGCGTCGGATACCCAATACGGCGGGTACTTCGAGGTGATGTCGCGCGACTGGCGGCCCTGCGAGGACATGCGGCTCAGCGACAAGGACATGAACGAGAAGAAGTCCATGAACAACCATCTTCACATCCTGGAGGGCTACACCAATCTGGTGCGTGTGTGGCCGGAGCGATCTTCTTCGTGGCGAGGGCGTCCCGCCCTTGCGTCGCGAGAGCGTCCCGCTCTCGTCTTGAAGAAGCAAGAACAAGGGCAAGACGCCCTCGTCACGGAAGAACAAGGGCAAGATGCCCTCGCCACGCGCCTGCGGGAGTTGATCGAGTTGTTCGGCCGGCACATCGTCAATGCCGAACAGAGGCATTTGCAGCACTTCTTCGACGAGGCCTGGACACCGAAGTCCGATAGCTACACGTTCGGCCACGACATCGAAGGCAGTTGGCTGTTGTGCGAGGCGGCCGAAGTCCTCGGCAGTCCGCGGCTCCTGGAGCAGGTCCGCTCTCTGGCGGCCGGAATGGCGCGGGCAGTGCTCGACGAAGGGCTCGACAAGGACGGCGGACTCTTCTACGAGGGTCGCGGCGGACAGATCATCAATCCGAATAAGGAATGGTGGCCGCAGGCGGAAGCGGTGGTCGGCTTCACCAACGCATGGCAACTCACGGGCGACGCTTCATTTCGCGATGCCGCCGTGCGATGCTGGCGGTTCATTCAGGATCATGTGGTGGATCGCGAGCGAGGCGAATGGTTCTGGTGCATCCGGCCCGACGGCACGCCCGATCCGGCCCAGCCCAAAGTCTCCGCCTGGAAAGGCCCGTACCACAACGGCCGCTGTTGTTTAGAAATGATTCGTCGCTTGTCGCCCGTCGCTCGTCCCTCGCCAGGGAACGCGAGCGACGAGGGCCCTCTGTGTCAGAATAGATGAGACAATTCCTTGCCGAGAATTAGAGTAGAGGGCAAGGAGATTGGGATTATGCTGGATGGTATGGATACGAAGCAGAACAGGAGGTTGTTGGCCACGGAGAGAGGGGAGCCGCAGC
>DATIKY010000047.1:0-2525 GCA_035476995.1 Sedimentisphaerales bacterium
GATGGTCACGACAAGGTGGACAGCGAATCCTCAACTTCCGCTGCTACGTCAAATCCGGATTGTGGAAGGAATTCTGGGATACCTACAGTCGGCTTCGCCGCTGTGCGTAACCCGGTACGTAAAATGAAACCTGCACCCATCAAAACTCGATCGTGTTCGGTCGCCCGAGACACAATTCCACGCACAATCACACGCAAAACGGGCACGTGAACGTTGCCGCCAGGGCAGACCTCACCCAGCACCGTTCTCAAAGGGGGGCATCCGTGCCGACTTTCGTCAGCGATTCGTGGGACCATCGCAGGGATTGTATCATACCAGATTCGGCAGGCGTTGGCAAGAAAAAATGCCAGGCATCGTAGGGCCTTCCCCCGGCCGCTCCAGGGCATGACTGGGGATGCCGTCCCCAGGCCCCCCCATACGGAGTGGTGAAGAGCAGGTAGCCGAAAGAAACGAAAAACGCCGAAAGAAGGGAAGAGCCGAGGCTAATAGACAGTCCGGATGTCTTCTCTTCATTTTTCGGCTTCTTTCGTTTCTTTCGGCTACGAGTTCCTGAGGAAAAATAGGGACTGTCCCGCAGCCGATTCGCACACTCGTCGGGGCTGACGGAGCATCCCCCCTGCCCTTGGCGCTTGGCGTCCTTCGATTCTTGACTCGAAAAACCCAACAGCGCCTTGCGCCAAGGCACAGGGGGGCCGGCGCAGGGCCGGTCAGTTGTCCGCCAGCTTCCACAGCCAGGGACCCACCTGGCAGGTTCGAATCGAACGGACCGCCATCTCCGACTTGACCCGCTGCACCGTCCGCCAGCAGAACCCCGCCTGCTGCGCTTCGCGACGCACGTCCGGCACCGACACGGGCCCTGCGAGGAGCAACTCCCGCAGCCATTCCCTCGTCGATCGACGCACGGGACTGTCCGATTCCGACCGCTCCGCGACGCCCTCGGCGGCCAGGGCCTCGTTGGCCGAAAGGTCTACCGGCTCGGACTCCCAGCGGATCGCCGCCGGCGTGCCCTCGATCGTGAAGGCCAGGCCTTGGCCTTCCTCCGCCAGGTTGTTCTTGCCGGGCAGGAGGAGCCGACGCTTCTTGTTCTGGCGGTCCCGCGTCAGGTGCCAGACCGAGCGGGCGACGCCGGTGAAGGCCCGGCTGCCCAGGGCCAGGTCGTCGGCGTGCGTGGTGCCGGCGTCCTTTCGCCGGTGGGCCACGACCAGGACCGCAGGCCCGTAGAGGTCCGAAAGCCGCGTCACCGGATCGAGAACCGCCCGAACCTCGCTGTCGCGGTAGGAGTCGGTGCCGCTGCCCAGGTACGAGCCGATCGGATCGACCACGATCAGCCGGCAGTCGGGATGCGACTGGAGGCAGGACTCCAGGGTCCGCGTGTCGGCCAGGGTGAACGGCGCCTCGAAGCACCGTCCGTCCGCGCCGGTCCGACGGACCCCCTGGAGCAGGTGGACCTTGGACAGGTCCGCGCCGTGGGCCTCCAGGCGGGGCCGCAACGTGTCGGAGGGATCGTCCTCGGCGCAGATGAAGATCACCGAGCCCTCGACGCCCTCGACCCCGTCGGGCCAGGGCCGGCCCCTGGAGATCCGCGCCGCCAGGTCGGTCGTCAGGAAGCTCTTGCCCTCGCCCGGCCGCCCGACCAGCAGGGTGATGCGTCCCAGCGGCATCCGTCCGGGCCACAGCCATCGGATCGAGCTGGGCACCACGTCGGCAAAGCACTGCAGGACCGGCACAATCGAAGTCCCAGCAGCGCCGGCCCCCGCGGACGGAAGAACCTTGGCGGTCCGCACCAGTGCCTCCAGTTCCCGACCTCGGGCGGCGAACCCCTCGGCGGGACAGGCATCCACCCAGTCGAACAGATCGCCCTTGGGCGGCAGGCCCGGCAGCTCGACGATCCTCACCCGCGGCGGGGGCGAAAGCCGCTGCAGGATCGACACGACGGCCTGGGCGTATCGGCGGCCGGGCTCGTCGTTGTCGGGCAGGATGACCACGTCCCGACCGGCCAGGGGACGCCAGTCGGTCTTGCCCGCACTGGCGGCTCCGTGCGGACTGGTCGTGGCCAACAGGCCCATCCAGCTCCCGGCGTCCGCGGCCTTCTCCCCCTCGGTGACGTAGACCGTCTCGTCGGTCCGCGCCAGCAGGGTCGGCAGTTCGTAGAGGGGCCTGGGCTCGGGCATCCCGCCGATGACCCAGCCGCCCTCGAGCCGACGACTGACGGGACGGATCTGCTTGCCCTCGGGGCCGTCCCAGCGGAGGATCAGACCCGCCGGATCGCCGTGGGCGTCATAATAGACCCAGTTCCACGCGGGTTTGCCGTGCCGCCTTTCGAGGCACCCGGCGGCGTCGGACGCGGTCTCGAAGACCTCGGACACAGTCTCGCACAATCGTTCCAAGTGGGTATTTACTTGACTGATGTAGCTACCACATGTAGTGTAGGTGGGTATGGAAGACTACCCTGCTACGTTGCTGGAGTTCGAGGCCCGCTTCGCGACCGAGGCATCGTGCCGGGACTATCTGTTCCAGTTGAGATG
>DATIKY010000048.1:0-9423 GCA_035476995.1 Sedimentisphaerales bacterium
CGGGCCGCCTCAGTCGGCCGCAAGGCCTTCTGACACTCACGATCAGTGCCAACACTTGGATCAAAACGCGCCTGTTACAGATCCTCAATCAAATCCCAGCCAACGTCTGACCCGTCCATGTTTATGCAACGTTAGGGTACAGATTCGCCAACAAGGGCGAGAGCACCCCGCCCTGCGGCGTCCCCTGCTGGGATCGACTATACTTGGGCGGATCCTCCGGCCCTTCGCCTTCTTCCACCACCACCGCCGCCGAGAGCCACAGCCGAATCAGGTGCAGAACACTGCGGTCCGTCACCCGCTTCTCGACGCAGGCCATCAGCTTGTCGTGGGGGATCGTATCGAAGTAGCGGCTCAGGTCCGCGTCATACACCTCCCGCCGGCCCTGCTGGAGGTTCTTCCGGATTTCTTGCAACGCCTGATGGGCGTTGCGGCCCGGTCGAAACCCATACGAGCAGTCCAGGAAATCCGCCTCAAAGATCGGCTCCAGGATCAGCAGCGCCGCCGTCTGCACCACGCGGTCTTTGACCGTCGGAATGCCCAAAGGACGCAGCTTGCCGTTGGCCTTGGGAATATACACACGCTTGACCGGCTGCGGCCGATAGGTCTTGTCCTTGAGCGATTGATGGATCGCCGCCAGGAAGCCCTCGACCCCGCCTTCGGATTGTTCCACCGCCTCGATGCTCACGCCGTCGACGCCGGGAGAGCCGTGATTGGCTCGTACCCGTCGCCACGCAGACGCCAGCACATCCGGACGGTACACGCGGTCGTACAAAGCATAGAACCGAAACTTCGGCTCGCGTTTCGCCTTGCGGTATAGCTTCTGCCTCAAAGAAAAGACCTTCTCCGGCAGACCTTCGCCGTTGACACGAAACGTCTCAGGCAGATCGTCCGGTTCTCCCGTAGTGGCAAGGTTCTCTTGCAAGCGGTTCTCTCCTTCTCTTGCTTGGGCTTCGATTCCGTCAGGGCTCCTTCGCTCCACGGGCATTGCCCCGCTTCAACGCTACTATGAGCCCATCCGACTCCCTGCACGGCACAGACCGCCGTTATGGCTTCCGGCCGACCGCCTGGGGCCCATCCCCCGGCCGAGCAGGGTCTCTCAGTTCCCATCGTTCTCTTTCGACACGCGCCGTCTCTACCTACCCCGGAGAGCCCGCCCACTGCTCCTACCCGCTGCTTCATGGGCGGTGATAGGCTTCGTCACTCTTTGAAGCTTGGCCGCTCTCGACTTTCTATCACGAGGCCAAATCGAGTTCGCTTACGCTATGGCTCGCGTCTTCGCCGACCCAGGGCTTCACACCACGCGGTTGCCCGACGGCATGCCTGGGGGGCTACATGGCAAACGGGTCATTCCATGGTGACCTCCTTTCAGATCACAAGACAACGACAGTTTCACTGACGCACAAAGAAGGCGAAAAAGGGGAACGAGGGGAGGTTTGCGGTCAGTCTCGATGTCTTCTTCTTGTTTTTCGGCTTTTTTCGTTTCTTGCGGCGATAAGATCTTAGGTTGCGGCCGGAGGCCCTAGAAGTGTGGATGCGTCAAGAAGGGTCCCCGGCCAGGCTGGTTCTCGCCCCCCAAACGCTTCCACGCTTCCACGCCCGCAGAGCGGGCATCCTGCTTTTGACGAAAAACGCTGATTTCTGCTACTTCGGTCCGAAAAATACGTAGAAGTACGTATGGTTTTGGCAGAAAATCGGAGTTGACAGGACTTTCGGTTTCTCGATAATGGATGAAGCGATTGTGAGGAGCCCGCAAGGCATGGTACGGAGAAGGATCATTTGGGTGGTTGCCCTGGCGATGGCCGTTGTCATGACGGCTCGCGCGGACATGATCCCTGTCTCCGGACCGGTCGCGACGGCCTCCCTGCCTGACTCCGAGCCTTTGGGGTCGGAGTCTTCTCCAGTCGCCTACGAGGATTTCCTGTTTCCGTTCTCAGCGGTGGATCCGTTGGCCTTCGGCCTCCCGCGCGGGGTTCTCGCCGACAGCCCGGAGCCGGGCCCGCCGCAACCGGTGATCATCCTCTCCGACGAGCAGGATAGTCTGAGCCTGTGCCTGTACGCCCTGTTCAGTCTCGGGCTGTGCAAGTCAGCCCCCTGGGTGAAACGGCTCTCGTTCGGAATCATTCCCTCCTGGTACCACGAAGGCGGCCCCTACCAGATCGGCCACAGTCTCGCGATAGAGCCCGATTGTCTCGTCCCCCAGGCTGTGTGCTGCTCGACCCAGCCGGATTGGGGGATGGAGAAACCCTCGCAGCCATACCGCCGGCAGGCGATAGCCCTGCTATGGCGGAAATCACAATTCATACCATCAGTCGATGCACCCCGCGGACCTCCGTTCTGTTCTTGACACCACGTCCGCATTGTCGATGGCAAGGCGAGGCGGGAGAATGTGCTGGTTACCGATAGTTGTGTGAAGTCACGGAGGTGCTGTCTCATGTGGTAACCAGTGACGATGTGAAGGAGCAAGAATGACGTTGTACGGAGAAAGCTATGAAGCGTATATTATGTCTGGCATTCGTGATGGGGCTTCTTCTAGCGGGTGTTGCCTCTGCAGATTGGGATCCCAATCCTTTGGTAGACAACAAGCTGCTTATCGATACTAAGAGTGGCTACAGTGGTCTGCTCGGTGGTGGCGAGTTCACTATCCAATCTGCCGCTTTGTCTAATGCGGGGTATTCTTCGGCACCCACGCAGACGAAGAATATAACAACAGCTTATATCACCGGGACGGGTTCCTTCCAGAGCTTTTGTCTGGAGAAGAGCGAGGGTGTGGTTGTGCCCGGAGAGTATTACTATACCGTGGACACGGCTGCTTATATGGGAAGTGTGGGCCCTGCAGGCGACCCGCTGGGTGCTTCAACGGCATGGTTGTATACGCAGTTTGCCACGGGAGCACTGGCCAGCTTGGGGTACAACTACAACACCGCAGGAAATGCTCGCCGTGACTCGGCGGATCAACTGCAAAGCGCCATCTGGTATTTGGAGGGCGAGATTGGCTCTGTTAGTGGTCTAGCGCAGACTTTTGTGACTGCGGCCCAAGCAGCTGCTGCTAACGCGTCCATTTGGGGTGACAAAATCGGTAACGTTCGTGTTTTGAATTTGTATACTGCGTCTGCGATAAAGGCCAAGCAGAGCCAGCTGTATATGGTCCCCGTTCCGGGCGCCATGCTGCTCGGCTTCCTCGGTTTGGGTTATGCCGGGATGAGGCTGCGGAAGGTTGCGTGATTGACTCCGTTGTGATGGGGTTGGTCGTGCGTGTTTGGTGATTCAAGGTCCGGCGAGGCCCCGTTCGCGGGGTCTCGCCGGACTATCGTGTGACGATGGCGACGAGGCCCGCTCTGCGGGCGTGGAAGCGTTTGGGGGGCGGGAACCGGCTTGGCGGGGGCTCTTCTTGACGCATCCACGCTTCTGCGGCCTCCGGCCGCAACCTAAGATCTTATCGCCGAAAGAAACGAAAAAAGCCGAAAAACAAGAAGAAGACATCGAGACTGCCCGTAAGCCTTCGCTCTCCCCCCTTTTTCGCCTTTTTTCGTTTTTTTCGGCTACCTCCTCTTGTTCTTCCCTTGCGGCTCATCCGGCTTCTTGTATACTTCGATCCCGCCCGAAGCGGGCGGGCCTGGGAGATTTTGCGTTTTTCGCCAGCAGCATGGAGGGGCGTTGCGCGCCCCCTTGCAACGTCCAGTCCGCAAGCGAACGCCTCGTTCGTGTTCAAGCCGGAGGCCGCAACGCGATAAACTCACCTGGCACGACCACTTCGAGCGTGCCGTTCCGGCGGTTTCGATGATCCCCGGAGATTCCGTGAAGAACCAAATCTCAGGGGGTTTGGGGGCAGGTCCCCAGGAGCCACGGGTACTCCCAACAGCTTTCTTGCCGTGACGTTCGGTCATGAGGCAATCAGATAGGAACGAACGGGACTTTCGCAAAATGGGTATTGAGCCTGTATTCTTTCAGGAAATCGAAGAAGGAGAGATCCTGGAAGAGTCGATAGGAATTGTTGTCCCCAAGTGGCTCAGAATCAGTAAACAACCAAGAGGTCGAGCGATGTGCCAAAGGAAGCGGTCCGCAAAAGTCAACGTCAAGCTGTTGGTCATTCTCCTGGTGGTTGTGGCAGGCGTGGGAGGGGGTCTGGTCGCCGCCCGTCAGATCCGAAGAGGGATTCTGTCGGAGAGGGCCCTGAACGCGGGCCATGCGGCGTATGAGAAACAGGATTGGAAGGGCGCGGTCACGAACTGGCGGGTGTATCTCGCGAGGAACCCCGACGACCTCGACGTCCTGAGGAAGTTCGGCGAATCCCTGATGGCCCGCCGTCCGTTCGACGTCACGGCGGCGATCTCCGCCTATCGGCGCATCCTGCAGTTGGACCCCAGCGACGCGAAGGCCGGCGAAGAGCTGGTTGGCCTGTACGGGATGATCGAGAACTTCGAGGAGATGGCGGCGGCCGCCAGGAGCCGGATGGAGCGGGACCCCAACGACGTCAAGTCGCCTTTGTGGCTGGCCAACGCCTTGATCCAGTCGAACAAGCGGGCGGAAGCCAGGAAGGTGCTCGAACCTTACATCCAGCGGCTGGAGACCCTGCCCGCCAAGCATCCGGAATACGTGCAGGCATGCGCTCAGATGGCGGTATTGGTGGCCGAGGAGGCGGCTCGTTCTCGCGAGAAGGCGGCGGCGGGAACCGCTGCGCCGCAGCAGCAGCAGCAGGAGGAGGCCCCGGCCGGCGGGGAGTCCCTGCAGCCGACGCCCTTGGACTGGCTCAACAGGGCGGTGGCGTATGAGGCCGGCTCGGGCCAGGCGCAGATCTATCGTGCTCGGTTCCGCCGGATGCAGGCGGGGGCCCTCGATGCGAGCGAGCCGAACAGGCCGCTGTTCCTGGCCCTGGCCCGACAGGACCTGGAGTCCGCGGAAAAACGGAGTGCGAACGATGCCAACATTCGATATGACCTGAGCGTGGAGTGGATGCTGCATGGCGAGCTGGACCGGGCGGCCGCGGAACTGAAGGCGGCGGACAAGCTGGCGAAGGAGGATCGGCTCGTCAATGCCAGCGACTGGGCGGTGAAGCGGTTCCTTCTGGAGTCGGCGCTGACGACGCGAAGAGAGGGAATGGCCGAGGTCGCCGGCCTGGCGGACGAGGTGCTGGCCTCGCTGGATCCCAATGAGAGAGGACACCGGGGCGCGGTCTTGCCCACGGTCGTTCAGGTGTATGCGGCGGCGGGGAGGACTTCCGACGCAAAACGATGCCTCGATGAGTATCTTGCGATTGTGCAGGGGCAGCCGGTGACCCGGGAGTCCGTGCGGGCCACCACCGCACTGAAGGCTCTGGTCGCCGCGGCGGAGAACAAACCCTACGGCGTCATCGATCTTCTGGAGCCGGTGGCCGGCAGTGATCCGAATGGTTCTCAGATGCTGCTGTGGTTGGCGCGGGCCTACGGCCAGACCGGCCAGGCCGGTCGCGCTGTGACGGCCCTGGAGCAGTACCGTCGTCTCAATCCGCAGGATCGTCAGATCGCCACGGAACTTGCCCGACAGTACGCTCGAGCGGGCGACTTCGACAAGGCGTTCGATGCGGCGCGGGAAGCGGAGTCCGCCAATCCCCTGGATTTCGATGCCAGGCTGGTCCGCATCGGCGCCGAGATCAGCAGGGCCATCGGGCCCAGAGGCGTCTCCGACGCGTCGAGTCTCAAAGCCCTGTCTGTGGAGCTCGATTCGCTGCGCAAGTCGTATCCGGATCGCGTGGGGATACGCATTTTCCAGTCGATCATCGCAGAGTCGCTCGGTCAGACGGATCGGGCGGAACAGGAGCTCAAGCAGGCCATCGCGGAATGCTCCGACCCCTTGAGGGCGGAGATCCAGCTTATCCGACGATATGTGAACGCCCAGCGTCTGGACGAGGCGGTGGCGGTCTGCGAGGCGTCCTGCGCACGCCAGAAGGACGTCGCGGAGCCCTGGCTGATCCTGGCCGATCTTCGCGCGATGAAGCAGGACTATGATTCCGCCCGCGCCGGCCTGCGAGAGGGACTGGCGTCCGTCGCGGACGTCCGGGCCAGGAAGCTCTTGAACACGAAACTGGCTCTGCTGGAACTGGGGCGGGGGGATCGGGCCGCCGGGATCGGCCTGCTCAAGGAGGTGGCGCGCGATCCCCAGGAGATTCAGGCTCGTCTTCTGCTCTTGGGAAGCCCTGAGATCCGACAGGACCCCAACGCCTCCGGCACGCTGATTGCCGAACTGCGGCAGGCCGAAGGCGAACGCGGGCTCTGGTGGCGACTGTACCAGGCGGCGCTGTGGCTCTCCGGCATCGAGGCGGCCTCCAGGCAGCAGGAGGCGGTGAGCCTGCTGCGCGACTGCATGAAGGCGGACCCGGCGTGGCCTGCGCCGGTCCTGATGTTGGCGCAAGCGTACGTTCGCCAGGGGGACTTCAAGCAAGCGGAAGAGGTCTACCGACAGGGGCTTCTGGGCAGTCCGTCGGCCACCGAGATCGCGGACGGGTTGCTCGGTCTGCTCGTGGACCAGGGCCGTTTTGCCGAGGCCGAGAAGGTCCTGCGTCAGATCCAGAATCCGCAGGTGGCCACCAACTGGCAGGTTCGTCTGGCGGTCGGAACGGGGGATTTCTTGCGGGCGATCGACGAATTGCGGCTGAAGGTGTCCAACGACAAGCAGGACGCGGTCTCGCGGATCGAGCTGGCCAGGCTCACCTATCAGGAGACGCGGGACGTCGCGCAGGCGATGCGGTACCTCGACGAAGCCAAGGCGCTCCAGCCGGCGTCGCGTACGCTGGCGGCGGTGAGAGCGTCGATTCTCAATGGCGAAGGCCGACCGGCGGAGGCCTTGGCCGTTTTGGACGACTATGTGACCGGTTACGACAATTTCGAGGCGTACTGGATGCGGGCCGCCTACCTGGTGGAGAGAGGGGACGCGGATCGAGCGGAGCAGGATTACCGTAAGCTGACGACGTTCAAAGAGAATCCGGCTGGGCACGAGCTGCTGGCGAATTTCTATGCCGGCGCGGGGAAGCTCGATCAGGCGGTGACGGCGGCCGAAGACGGTCTGGGCCTGCACCCGGAGAACGTGCGGCTCAAACGCGTTCTGGCCCAACTGCTGCTCTCGCGGGACAATCCGGGGGATGCCGCCAGGGCGCTCGATATGATCAAAGACCTGCCGCCGGACACGTCTTCCATGATGCTGCTGGCCATGCAGAAGCTCCGGGAGGGCGCGCCGCAATCGGTCGCGGAGGCCAAGGGGATCTTGGAGAACATCGTCAAGCGGGATCCGACTGCGATCCAAGCGCATCTGGCTTTGATCGGACTGGCCATGCAGGAGGGGCAGGTCCAGGCCGCTGCGGACCTGGCGGTCCGAGCTCTGGAGTCCAATTCGACCAACCCGACGCTTCTGACGGCGCGGGCCCGCGCGGAACTGGCCTTGGGCTACCCTCCGACCGCGGCCAAGTTCGCCCGACAGGCCCTCCAGCGCGATCCGAACTCCCTGGACGCGATCGACTTGTTCAGCCAGGCGTCGCTGAGCAACCAGGGGCAGTCGCTTCAGGGCGAGGCCAGGACGCTGCTCGATGCGGCGGTCCGACGAATGCCGTCGAACGCCAGGCTCCTGATGCTTCGCGCCCAGTTCTACGCGACGCTGAATCCGCCCCAGCCCCAGGCGGCGGTTCCGGAACTGGAGGCCTATTGTCGAACGACGCAAGGGAGCAGCGACATCCCGGCCCAGGTGACGCTGGCGGATCTCTACCGAGTCGCCGGGGATATGGGAAAGGCGGACGAGGTCATCAAGCAACTGGAGCAGTCGCATCGCGACGAGCTGGTCGTTGTCCACGCTCGATTCCTGTGGCTGGCGGTTCAGAAACGGTTCGACGATCTCAGGCAGATCGGTTCCGCCTATGTTCAGGCCAAGAACCAGGACCTGGTCACCTTCCTGCGAGCGGGGAGCATGCTCGCGTCGTTCGAGGCGCCGGAACTGAAGGCCCAGGGGATCAAGCTGCTCGAACATGCGGTTTCCCTGTGGCCGGCCTCAGCCGACGCACGGCTGACTCTTGCCTCCGCTCAGTACCAGACGGGGGACGCTGGCGGCGCGGAAAAGACGTATCGGGAATTGCTGCGTCTGCAACCCGACGAGACCCGCGCGATGAACGACCTTGCCTGGATCCTGCAGGAGCGGTTCCAGCGGTACGAGGAGGCCCTCAAGCTCGCGAATCAGGGTCTGGCCGTGGCGACCAAGGCGTCCGGGACCGCGTCCCCCAACCTGCATCTGCTGGACACCAAGGGCGCCGTCCTCTCGAAAATGGATGGCCGCCTCCCCGAGGCGAGGAAGACCTTTGACGAGATCCTGGGAGCGTTGGTGTTCAGTCGCTCACCGGACCTGCGCCGTGAGGCCAGGACCAACCTGCGGCTGGGCGAGATCTGCGTCAAGCTCAAAGACGCGGCCGCGGCCCGGCAGTATCTGGACAGGGCCCTGGAGATCGACCGCAAAGCCAATGTCCTGACGCCTCAGGAACGCGAGGAGATCGGCCGATTGGTTGAGGAGCTGACGACTCTGGAGACTCCTGCTGCGCAGCCCCAGCCGTAATCGCACGCGGTTCGCGGATTCGTCGAAACATCGACATGGGAGCCGGATCACGTATGGCGGCCCATGACGCCAGCACCATTCACGACCGTGGAAGGCGACTACCGCGTCGTGAATAGACAGAAACAGCCGGTCTGGCGAGACGAGTTGGCTCTTGCACGAAGTTCAGCCATGTGCGTCTCATCCCAGCAGGACCGGCTCGGTGGGGGGGCATGCTCTAACGCGGCCCTCCCACTCTTGCTATATCACCCTCTCGGCGGTTGGCCGTCGCCAATCCCCCTTCGGTCCTTGCCCATCCCCATCTTCCTCTTGTGCTCGCGTGGCCCCCGTTGAGGGCAAGGCCTCGCGACGCGTCATTTCACGGATCGACCCTTCCCCCGCACTTCACGCCTGCGCTACCGCTCTGCGCCTCAGTCGCAACCCGGCATACCCCAGTCCGATGCCGCCCAGGAGAGCCGCTCCGGGAACCGGCACGACGGAGAGTTGAACGTATTCCAATGTCAGTGTGGTCCCTGGCTCAATGAGGCCGCGAGGAACAGACCGTCGTAGTTGGAATCTCAGCAAGACGTCCCCGTCGCCATTCAACGTAAAGGTCTCGTATCTCGGCCCGACAGAATAGACGTCGTCCATGATGGGTTCGCCCGTTTCCTCATTATGGTTGTCAGCGACATTCCACAAGCCATACGTGACCTGCGGCGCCAAGCCGTCACTCATCGCCCAGACAGTGAACCCTCCAGTTGCATAAGGCACTCCGTCAAGTCTTGCGAATGTGCAGTTTTCATCGGGAAAGAGGCGTGGATTCGTAACCGAGGAGCCGATTCGTAAATCTCACCACAGGTGAGGTTCAGATTCGGCAAGAGAATC
>DATIKY010000049.1:0-4826 GCA_035476995.1 Sedimentisphaerales bacterium
CTGCGGCTCCCCTCTCTCCGTGGCCAACAACCTCCTGTTCTGCTTCGTATCCATACCATCCAGCATAATCCCAATCTCCTTGCCCTCTACTCTAATTCTCGGCAAGGAATTGTCTCATCTATTCTGACACAGAGGGCTTCGCTGATTTTGCCGGGCGAGGGCTTGAGAAAAGCCTCAATGGCCTGTAGGCACGTGGAAAGCTGTCTCCGGTGCATGGGGTGACTGCCGAGTCTGTCTGCCAACACCCCAGCGAGTTCACCTACTGTCCCGACTTCTCCCGAAAGACTGTACAAGTAGGCCAGGCGCTGGAGCCACGCCCGTTTGAACTCGAGCTTGGCATAGCTGGATGTCGACAAGAAGCCGAACCTTTTGAGCGCGGCCACGACAGGCCTGGCCTTCCGTTCGGCCTTGCATCGTTCGATCTGCAAGGATGTGTCCAGGTGGATTGCCGTAACAGTCTTCTTGGTAACCGTCTGGATTTGCTCAACTGTCGCCATGATCTCCCAACTCGCTGAGCAAAGCCAACGGACTGAATCCTTGACGGATCAATCGGTCACGGATTACGTCCACGTGGACTTTCCCCAACATGGATTTCTCCAAATCACGGAAGCCCTCTTTCAGTGCGCCAACCTGGTCTTCAGTCAGGGAATCGACGCTCAATACGGCCTCCTCAATCAGCGAGAGGATGTCCTGATGATCCTGCGTTGCAGATTGTGCGCTTTCCCAAAGTTCAAGAACCAGCCCCCGAAGAGCATCCATATCCAGTTGGACGGCGACAACGTCGTCTGAGTCAAAACTACCCAAGATGGTGACCGCTCGCTTGAGAAGTGTTTTATCAAGTCCCTTGGACGCAGCCGCACCTTGAGTTCCTGGCCGGCCCATCGTCAGTTCGAGTGGCTCTTCATCTGCCCCAAGTGTTGCATTCGTGCCACGGACCCGACGTCCAGAGATATTTCCTGTTGCTGTCTCAGGAGCAAGGTTCGTCCCGGTCTCGGCGGCCAGGCTCACGAAACCAGCCATATCAACGGTTCCACCGGTCGTAGAATCTTTGGTAATCATGTGGACTCCATGAACGACTCTATAACGTACGCGATCTCCTCTTCCGAACTCTTCACAAACTGCTGGATATCCGGGTCGTCGGGCCGTATCACCCAGTAGTCCACGTCGATGAGCAAACCCGCCACCGGCGACGATTCGCGTTGTTTCCGCCGTTTCAGTTGTTCCAACAGCGCTTCCCTTTGGCCTGCACTCAAATGATGCGGTGGCCTCCGCAATCGCTCGTCGATGCTCAATGGAGCTTCTGGTCTATGAATTGGCGATACGACGATTCGCACTCCTTTCGTGCGAGTTGGGTCTTCGAGGGCCACAGTCATGTCGCAGCTTCTCGCTGCCAGGGATTCATCCTTGGTCTTGGGCCACTTCGTGGCGGGAGCCTTCTTGATCGAAAGTGCTTCCGCATCGTCCACCGAATCTGTCGGGACGATAAACAGTTTTCTCCGACCCAGCCTTACTACATCAGATATATCGAATTTCGATTTGACGGTCTGGAAAGCGTAGTCGGCTATATCCGCAAACGGACATGGCACATCTGCCGGATTCTGATCGAGACCCACCCTCGCGGAATCGATGACAAGGGTAAGCTCGTGCTGCGGACACTTCATCTTGGCGCCCTTGGGCGCCATTTCGTCCGGCATCCATACAGCGCCGCCGCTGATCTTGGGCAACGCCTCCTCCAATACGGCAATGGCGTCTCCGCACCTGTCGAGATACCGATAACCTCGCTCATACCGAGCTTCGAAGATGTCCTGAAGGAGCTTCTGTCTTTCTTTGGCCATAGAATCACGTCCGCCTACGGCGTAATTTTTCGGAATGTCCTGCAAACCCATATTGTACCTCCATACCATTAAAAGGCCAAACCCAAATTGCCCGTTTCTCTTCCAGCCTTTGCGTCACTCACAGACTCCTTTGGGTCTACAATCTGTGGGGGATGTGCCAAAATAGAACTACATCTTATAGTGGTCTCGATGCCCAATTTCCCGAAGTGTTATCGTTTTTATCCAAGCCATGGCGGGATTCCAGGCGGACCACGATCCAGTTGCCGCCGTAGAGGCGGTTGAAGGCCAGACGCATCGAGTCGGCGCAGGCGGCGACGTAGTCGGGGTCGCTCTGACGCGAGAGGGGCCGGACGTAGACCGGCTTTCGCACGCCCGCCAGGCGGGGTTTGTCCCTGGGCGGCTGGAGGCATTCGAGAAAGACGGTCGTCTCCGGCACGTCGCGGGTCCTGCGGTCCTGTCCCGCCGAGGGTTCCGCCAGGGCGCGGGCCTTGGCCAGGAAGCGGCCCAGCACCGGGCGGTGCGCGTTGACCGTCAGCTCGGCAAAGCACGCCTGCGCCGCGCGTCGGGCCAGGCCGTAGTCGAGCGTCGCCAGCTCGGCCATCCAGACGCGGACCTCCGCCTCCGTGGGGTCCCACCGGGACCAAAGGGTCTTGATCTCGGACTCGATGAACTGCATCCGTTCGTCGCGATTCACAGTGTGCCCTCCCGTTCCATGCGTGCGACCATCTCCCGGACGGTCTCCCTGTGGACCGGAGCCGAGCCTCGCATCGCCAGCTCCAGACGGTCGAAGTGCTTTCGCAGCGAGGCGGGAGTCAGGATATTCGCGGACCAGAAGGGATCGCTCTGGCACCAGCGGATCACCGCCTCGATCCGCTCGGGCGTGCATTTGTCCGCATCGAGCATCGCCGCCATCTGCGGGATCCATCGCTGCAGGTTCGGCTGTCGCAAGTCCGGCTTGCGCTCCTGGATCGCCTTCAAGAGAACCCCCGCCAGGCGACACGCGGCAGCGTGGGCACTTTCTTGTTCATTGTTCTGCTTCTTGTCCTTCTTGTATGTGTCACTGTGCGGTTCCTCTGCTGTTGCGTGGTTGTCATTCTGTTGTTCCGCGTCGGGCGTCGCCTGGTAGAGCCCCCAATTCCTGATGGTGATAACGCGGAACTTGGCGGTGGTCTGCTGCTCGATCTGTTGTTCCGTTTCGAGGTAGCGAAGGATCTTCTCGACGGTTCCCTCCGGGATCCCCGTCTCCTGGCTGAGTTGCTTTCGTCCGGTCAGAAGCTGGCCGGGAGCGAGCCTCTGGCGGCGTTCGTTCCAGATGAACGAGACTTCCCTGTGACAGGCCCGCAGGAGCAGGTGTACCCAGAGGTGGCAGTACGCGGGCCTGCGGGCCAGGGGATTCTCCAGCAGTTTGCGGTGCAGCATGATCCAGCCGGTGTTCATGGGGCTCTTTCCCTTGGCGTACGATGGATCATCCCTTCATTGTAGTCACGAGCCGGCGGGTTTCGGGCGACTGGTTCTCCTGGGCGGCCTTGAACGCGGCCACCTGGCCGGCGTGCTGGCTCTTGAACCGCTCGTTGCCCTGGATGATCTCCCGCAGGGCTTTGCTCTTGTCGCGGGCCTCCTGGAGCAAGCGGACGGCGCGGGCGCCCAGGACCCCGCCGAACAGGGCGGACACGCCGATCCCGATGTCGAGCGCCGAGTCGGCGACCTCCCACGGATCGGGCCGCTCGGCGGACCGGGCCAGCGCCGCGGTCGCGATCTGCACGCTCGACTCGGACAGGATGTCGTCCACGGTCTCGGCCTGCGGGTACTCCTTGGGCAGGCCGCAATAGGCGGTGAACGAGCGGCTCTGCAGTTCCGAGAGCTTCGTGAGGGCCTGGAGCTGCTGCGAGGAGCCCTCTTCCCGCGCGGCCTGTGCGGCGACCGTCGCAGTGCGGTTGTGCAGCCAGGCGTTCTGCTTCTGCGTCTCGTCCGGCGCAAGGCGCAGACCATTGCAGCCTGCGGCCAGCAGCAGCAGGGCCGCCGGCAGCAACAGAGGGGTTCGAGGGCTTGCGTGTCGGATGGATCGAATCTCTTGTGTCATGGCTTTTCTCCCAAGGTTCGGATGCGCCCCAACTGCAATGGGTACGGGGCGCGGACTATCGAATCGTGTCGGCGGAATCGGCAAGCTGCTTCTCGACCGCCTGGAGGCGGTAGTCGCCGGCCAGGCTTCGGGACGCGAGCATTTCGAGCTTCTGCTGGAACTCCTTGTGGCTCTGCAGCAGGGCCGCGACGTCGTGCTGGAGCAGGCCGAGCTGGCGCTGGAGGTTCACCCAGCTTCCGAGGATCAGCGAGGCCAGCACCATCAGTTGCAGCAGGACCGAGAGGTTGACCCTGCGGTCCAGACGCCAGTGGGCGTTGTGGTCTGAGGTCATGGGAACTCCTTTTGGCATTTGCGAAGGTTGATTGTTGATGGTTGATAGAAGACATCGTCGCGTCCTTGGCTCAGGGCTTGGCGTAGAAGACGTTGGTTTCGCCCAGGCGGATCAGGATCGTGCAGGCGCCGCTCGGCAGCGTGCCCGGGTCCTGGTGCGACTCGGCCAGATTGGTCGCCTCGACCGGGTCGCCGATCTCGACGGGGATCGAGCCTGCGTCTCCGACGACGACCGCGCGGACGAGGTAGACGTTGCGGCGGACCAGGCTCTTGATCGTGACGGTGCAGGCCCAGGCGCCAGCGCCCGGGGCGACCAGCGCGGAGGTCTCCTGCCGATGGGCGGGCCCGCCGCGAGCGAGGTCGGCCAGGACCTGCTGCTGATCGGTTGTGTATCGATTGTCCATGAGGGTCTCCTTCGCGGCGTACTGCTTCAAACTTCACACTGGACAGTGCCAGGTTGGCCCTGCGGCGGTTATCCGACCAACCGCAATTCTGGCATCCTGGAGACGTCTGCGTTTTCGACGATGAATTTCTCGAGGTCATGGGATCCGTGCTGGACCACGAGAAATTGCGGAAGGGAG
>DATIKY010000050.1:0-3425 GCA_035476995.1 Sedimentisphaerales bacterium
AAACCGCCGCATGGGAGAAGAGCCGTGACGGGGCCGAGGTGAAAGTGAACTGGCAGTTCACCACGGCAGACGCCAGGACAAAGCTGAAACGTCTCTATCCATCAATGGATGGGTAATGGAGCACTAGGTGAAGAGCCCGGCAGCCTGAAGATATACCATGAGGTCGACTCTCCCGATCGGCTTGACCAGATACCCATCGCACAGTCTATCATACGCCGTGGTCACGTCCTGCGTCCTCTCTGAAGCCGTGGTCATCACGACGGTGGCCGCATTGTCGGAGGTGATTCCATGGGATTCCTCCGCGGCGCGGCTCTCTTTCAACGCGGTATGTCCGTCCATCTGCGGCATTTCGATATCAAGGCAGATCAGATCATAGGGTTCGCCCGCTTCCAGCGCATCACGAACGGCCCTGACGGCATCCAGACCGTTGGCCGCGAGGTGGCATTTCCCATAGCGATTCAACATATTCTGCAGTAGCAGGCGGCTCGTGAGTTCGTCTTCCGCGATGAGAAACCTCATTCCAATGCTCCGACTGACAAATCTGATCCTCGCTGATGGATGGCCGACCTATGTCATGACAACTCAAGGATCCGGCAAACGGGGACCCTGGTTCTAATGATCGGATGGCAACGGCGTCATCGCCCGGGCCGAGGAACTCGGCTACTTGCTCGGGCCCTACGATTCCTATCATTCGGTCCATCCGCCCGGCGAAATTCATCCGGGCACAATCAATCGGACGCCTCATCGCAGCCGATGTCGGTCCGGCCGCCCAGGATTCGCGGGTCGCCGTCGATGTCGGCACCAATCACGTCCGTCCTGAAGTCCGGGTCGCCCGCGTCGATGCAGGGCGAATCCGGGCGCACGTGGTAGTCGCCGCCCATCCAGACCGGCCGCCCGTCCAACTCGACCCAGGAGCCCGGCTGTACGAATCGCGGGTCCAGATCGATGTTGACTGTGCCGGGGAATCCGCCCTCGACGTTACAGTAGGTGACCGTCGGCGTATCGCCGGCGATCTGGAACTTCGTGCCGCAGGGGCTGTTGTAGCGAACGATGGAGTTGGTGACGGTGGGCTTGCCGCCGTCGATGCCGCCGTGATTGCCGACGATCGTGCAATGATCGATCGTGGCAAAGTTGTAGGTGACCAGTCGGCCTGCTTTGGACGCCCACATCTCGATGCCCGCTCCGCCGTTGCCTTCGATGATGCAGTTGGCGATTGTGGGATCGCTGCCCACCCACAGCTTGATACCCGCCTCGGTGTTCTCCCCGATCCGGCAGTTGAGGATCGTGGGGGCGGCGCCGCTGCAAAAGATGCCCTGCGTAGCACCGGTGATGGTGAGCCCGGCAAGCACGGAGTCGGGGCCCTCGCCCGCGGTGAACGAGACCGCCACGCTGCCGCCATGGAGGATGGTCGTGGCGACGACGTTCGGATCATTCGGGTCCTCGGACCGCAGTATCACGGCCTTGCCCGCGAAGCTGACGGTTTCCCGGTAGACGCCGGGGGTCGCCACGATCACGTCGCCGTCCTCGGCATCCTGCAGGGCGTGACGGATATAGTTGTACCGGGTGTCCTGAGTCAGGTTGTGGACGGGCCCGTCGGGCGCGACCCAAGACGGAATGACCAGCTCGATGCCCTCGCCCGTTCCGAGGTTCCGCGAGTACTTCTTCTCCAAGGGATTGTTCCAGTGCTCGTGCACGCCGAGACTGCGGAGACGGGCGCCGTCGCGCTCGGGATCGTAGAAGACGCGGGAAGGCGGATTGTTCGCTAGTGCCCCCTCGTGCAAATGGTTGTCCACGCCCTGACCCGTGCAGTCGGTCGATCGCGGCTCGTTGCGGACGAAGTCGAGGGCCACCGAGTCGATCGCAATCGGGTCCTGTGACAGGAACAGGCTCGACGTCCAGTCGTCGCCGAAGGACTGGAAGCGGATCACTTCGGCGCCCTGGTTGCGGGCCGGGTAGAGGGCATCGATCATGTAGAACAGCGTTTTGCCGCCCAGATGCGCGTGGCCGATCAGATCGACCAAGCAGTTGTAGGAGCCCATGGCCTGCGTGCGGCTGCCGTAGTTGTGGAGGGGCGCGGGCGTCCAGCCGCCGTTGGCGGGCCAGTAGACCGAGCCGAAGTGGTTCTTGGCGCAGAATGTGACCCCGAACAGGCTGTGCGCCCGCAGCAGGGCCATGTTGATCAGGTACTTGCCCTCGGTGACGACACGGGGCAGGTACGCCCGGCCGCCGTCGGGGAGGCCCGTGCCCGCGAAGTAGATCGGATGGGCCGGGTCGTGCGTCGCCGCGATCCGCCCGTTCCGCGTGGCGTTGCACACGAACCGCACGCTCTGGAAGTCCGGGTCAGGGTTGCCGCGGACCTTGTTATAGATCGGGTCGCCGATGTACCGCGAGGCGTCGTAGAGCGTGATATCATGGCCGGGCACGCCCGCGATGTAGATGAGCTGCTCGAGCAGCGAGTAGATCATCTGCGGGCTGGGCATCCCCGCGCGGCGGCCCCAGGTGCCGCCGCTGTCCTGGTTCATATTGATCTTGACGACCACCTTCTCGCCCGACTGATAGCCAAGGTCGCCGAGGTCGCGGGCACCGTTGAAATGGCGAAAGAGCGAGTCCCACGCCGCCTTGTCGCTCGATTCGCCCGTCAGGGTCCGCAGCGACTGCGAGACCATGCTGTCGACGACCTGCTGGTTGACATGTTCATCGTCCCACCAGGCACCGATGACGCCGTCCCAGCTCGTGGCTTCGGGCTCGTGCACCCAGACGACGCGGCCGGGATGAATGCCCTGGCCGACCCCGATGGGGTTGTTGGGCGATTCGCTCGGGACGAACGTAGCCTCCGCATCCCGGCCGGTCATGCCCAGCGACCACCAGATCACGCTGACCGAGACGACCAGGAACAGGCACGCGACTACGTATCGCGACTGTCCGAACAGATGCCGGGCCTTGCGGTAGGCCAGCGTCGAGCCGATCAGGCCCGTCAGCCAGATGATGAAGGTGCCCGCCAGCGGCGCGACCATCCGCTGGCACGGGTATGTCGCCCGCGAGGGCTTGGGGATCACCCGGATCAGAAACCAAGCCAGCGAGATCAGGCTGATGAACGGGAACACCCAGGACAGCCACCAGCGTCTGCGAGCAGACTCGATGGGCCGACCCGTCTTCGGACAGGTTTTCCCAGCGTGCTTGTTATGCCTCTCGGACATCTTCGACACCTTCCATCCGACATTTCCCAAATAACCTCGCCCGGCTACGTCGCCGGACCGTGTTCTAGCATTATATATAGCTCAATGCACTAGTGCTCCATTACCCATCCATTGATGGATAGAGACGTTTCAGCTTTGTCCTGGCGTCTGCCGTGGTGAACTGCCAGTTCACTTTCACCTCGGCCCCGTCACGGCTCTTCTCCCATGCGGCGGTTTCCTCACGCAGTT
>DATIKY010000051.1:0-14819 GCA_035476995.1 Sedimentisphaerales bacterium
CGTCGGATCCAGGCGTACAGCCAACTGCCGCAGTTGATCAACGCGATGGCTACGCTGCTTGACAAGAAGGAGGCCGCCGCATAGAGTTGTCGTCCGTTACCCGGCCGCAAGCCGAATTCCCACGGCAACCGGGACAACCTCACATGGACGGCCTGCTGAGCCAGCCGGTAGAAGAGCTTGCCCCGTGACGCCGACATTCGGCGATTAAATCGAAAGGTGAACTCATCCAAGTAGTAGGCGAGATGCTCGTGACGAACCGCTCCCTGATGGGTCCCCAACAACCATCGTTTCAAAAGGCTGGCGACGCGGCGGCAGGCCGGCAAGAGATCCTGGCCGATCCCGCCCGAGCCACGAACCACCGTGTGCCGATATCCTTTCGAGGCCAAGTCATTGTACCCACTCCACCCGTCGGTTCTGACTTCACTGCCCGGTGTCACCATTGTTTCGAGAGCCCCCACCAACGAGGACCCCGAGGCATCGTTCACCTGAGCCAAACGGATCCGTCCGATCTTGTTGCCCGGTTGAAGCTGGACCGCCAGCAACACCAATGCTTTCCCTCGGGCACCCCGACCTCGTTTGCCCGGCTTTTCGCCGCCCAGATAACTCTCATCCGCCTCGACCATCCCTTCCAGGCAATCCCGCCCAGGACGAACCATCGCACGACGCAACTTGTGCAGCCAAGCCCATGCAGTCTGGTAGCTTCCCAATCCCAACAGCCTCTGGACCGTCAGGACGCTGGCCCCGTTCTTTTGGTTCGTCACATGCCACATCACGCGAAACCACAACGTCAGTGGAAGACGACTACGCTCAAAGACCGTTCCAACCGTCACCGACGTCTGTCGCCGACATCGTTGGCAAAGCCACAGTCCACGGCTCATCCGCCATGCCTCTGTACCACGACATCGAGGACACTGGAATCTGTCCGGCCATCGCAACTGCTCCAGATAGAGCCGGCACGCTTCTTCCGTCGCAAACTGATTCTCAAATTCCATCAACGTTTGTGGGTACACTTCCATACCCACCTACACTACCAGTTGGGGCTGGTTGAGTCAAATGGATAGCCCTTTAGATCTTTTCCTCTCTCACCAGTTCTCCTGCATAAGCCAGGCAGGCGTGGATATCCTCCACCGTCAGATGATCGTATTCCTTGAGGATCTGCTCTGTCGTCCAGCCGTGAGCCAGCAGATCAATGATGAACTCCACCGAGATCCGAGTCCCTTTGATGATAGGCTTGCCCACGAGTATGGTGGGATCTACAATAATGCGGCTACGCCAGTCCATATAGTCTTCCCAATTCAATCACCCCATCATACCATCATATCACTCCGGATACAAGAGGATCATCCGCGTCAGTCTCGTTCGCCGAGGACTTGCGCGGCGATGCGGTGGACGTAGCGGTAGAGCGGGGCGGCCAGGCCGAAGTGGGTCATGAGCTGGTCGGCGAATCTCGGCGAGAGGATCGCGTCGTCGATGGCGTGCTCGCTGGTCAGATAGAAGGTCTTGTAGCCGTACCACGTGCGGATGGGCTCGGGCTTGTCCTGGCCGGTCGGACGTTTGTACTTCTCGCCCTCGACGGTGAAGACCTTCTGTCTTGCGAGCCAGCCGACGGCTTGGAGGAACGAGTCGGGGTCTTCGTCGATCCGCTGGCGGAATCGGGCCATCAGGTCCGGGGCCGCGTCGTAGAAGCCCAGGCCGCAGCGGTAGGACTTGGGGCTGATCTCCAGGAAGTAGCCGGGGATGTAGCGGGACCAGTCCTTGCCCGAGCGTTTGAACACGATCCACATGCAGTCGCGGAAGGGCGATTTGTCCTTGGAGAATCGCGTGTCGCGGTAGATCCGCGAGATGGTCTTGCCCACGGCCGGGGCGACCTCGAACGACAGGTCGATCCCCAGCATGAAGTCCGCCAGGTCGGTGACGAGGTCCCGCAACGGCTGGAGCACGTGCTCTTCGTACTCCCCTCGATGCGCCTCGAACCACTTCTTGTCGTTGTTGCGGCCGATGCCCCGCAGAAACGCGAACGTTCTGCGGGAAAAGCCCTGGAACTGCCGCTCGGATTTCGGTACCATTGTCTGGTCCCTGGATGCAGCCACGCTATTTGATCTGTTCCTTGATGTCGATCAGGGTCTTCGTCGCTTTCAGATCGGCGAGCTTCTTGATCTCGACGGTCACTCCGCGGATCTTCCCGTACTTCTTCCCGTTGACGAACTGATCGATGTATTCCCTTGCGAGCTTGCTGGCCACGATCAACTCCTCCGCGCGGTCGGGGAAGTAGAACGTCGTCTTGAACAGGCGATCCCAGACGGAGACCCAGCACACGGTTTTCTTCTTCTGAGTGACCTTGCACAGCCAGCTCTTCCCGTCGTTGTAGTAACGCCACTCTGTGACGAACGATGGGTGGTTCTCCTTGAGGAAGGCGAAGAACGAATCCCACGCGCGTTTCACGCCTCCCAGATGGCGAATCAACACTTCGTCATCGGGGTACTCGTCCTGGTCAGTCAGGCACGGCTTGTCCATGGGTCTCTCCTGGAATGAGGCAGACGAATTCGGCCCGACGGGTTCATCGATGGCTTCCTGTCTCCTGTTGGTGGACGCGACGGAGGAACCGCAGCAAGATGGGACCGAAGGCTTCGATCTGGTCCACGTGATGGCCGTGTTTGCCCGCCGGGGCGACGTACAGATCCGCGTCTTCAAGCTGTTCGTACATCCACACGATGTCGGCGAGCTTGACGAAGGTGTCGCTGTCGCCGTAGCTGATCAGGACCGGGCAACGGATGGACCGGAAATCGTCCTCCGTGAGGTCCGTCTCGCTCTGCCAGAGTCCTTTGACGGCGGCCACGAACCGAGCCCAGTCCGCCTCTGGATTGAGCTTTTCATGGGATTGCCGGATATCGCCCCAGCCCTCGACCATCGCGGGCGTGATGGTCTTGATCCACTCGTTGATCTCGGGCGTCATGCCTCCGCGGCCGGCCTTGCGGAAGTTGGCGCCGTTGGCGGCCAGGGCCTTGACCTTGGTCGGATGCTTCGCGGCCAGGATATATCCGATGAGGCCGCCGTCGCTGTGCCCCACGACCGTGACGGGCCCGACGCCCAGTTCGTCCAACAGCCTGGCCATGTCCTCTGCGAGCAGGGGATAGGTCAAGGGGCGGTCGCCCAGGGTCGAGCGGCCGTGGCCTCGCGTGTCGACGGCGATTACTTCGTAGTGCGGAGCGAGCAGATCGATCAAAGGCTTCTGCCGGCCGATGTGGGAGAACCCGCCGTGCAGGAGCAGAACCGGGCGGCCTTGGCCGTGCCGTTCATAGTAGATCCTCGCTCCATCGATCGTCACATGGCCGGAATGCACCGAGGTGTCTTGCTGCGCCGGCGCGCCCGTCATCGCCATGACGCCGCCGAACAGGCACGCCAAGAACGTGTTCATTGCCATCTCATTCTCCCTTCCAGTCTCTCCTGGTTCTATTCGTCGCCGGCTTCCAGCTTCGTCAGGTTGTCGAGGATTCGCTGCAAATAGGCTTCAAAGGCTTCGACGTCGCCCGGTGAGAACCCTTTGTACCAGAGTTCGATCATCGTCTCGGACAGCTCTGCGTACCGCTTTTCCATCATTCGATCCTTGGCGGTGCGGAAGATGAATACCTTGCGGCGGTCGTCCTCGGATCGCTGGCGCCGGACGTAACCCATCGTTTCGAGCCGGTCCAGCATGCTGGTCAGGGTGGACTTGCCGAGCTGCGTCTTGACCGCCAGCTCCTGGATGGCGATCCCGTCGTTCTGCCACAGGACGAACATGATCCTGCCCTGGGCCGGGTTGATCTCGATGCCGGATTCGCGGAGCCTGCGGTCGAAGACCCGCTCGCCCACCTGGCGGATCTTGGCCATGAGGAAGCCGGCCTGCCTCTGATGTTTCATTGCCTTTGCCATAGGTGCAAGGAGCATCCTATCCGATTTGCCCCGGAACCTCCATCCGTATTCCCGTCGGGTGTCTTCTCACGCCAGGGACAACTCGAACGGCTCGGTCCGGCGCCAGCCTCGGGCCACCCGCGGGACGAGCTTGATGATCCCATACTCCGGCCCCTCCGGCCCGCTGGGAAAGAACAGCGTCCAGTCCTTCTGCCAGAGTTGGGTCTTGATCTGCCGGTCCTGAACGATCTCGATCCGGCCGGCCAGCATGAACCCGACGACCTGCTTGGGATCGCAGAGGTATGCCGAGGCTTTGGGATTGAGTCGGATTCGAGCGATCTTCTCCGATCTCATGTCCGTGCTCATGAAGAGCGTCAGATCGTCGCCGCATTCTGCCTGGAACTCCGCCAAGGCGGGGAACTCCGCGGGGCATCGGAGGTTTCCGATGGCGGTCGTGTACGGATAACCGTCCGCGCCCAGCGTGGTCAGATAGCAGACGGGCGCTGCCGCGATCAGATCCAGGCACGTCCGTCGGATGTCGGTCGGATTCGGTTCCTGCATGATTGGCTCCTTTCTTCGGTTCTTTGGTAGTCCGTTTGTGCCGACGCCCGGCACAAACGTTTTATATAAAATACTACTACATAAAACCAAATGCAAGAGAAAAAGAGCGTATGCCACGCAAATGAACGAAGACCGGGGGATTTCAGTTCTTCAGGCCGCGTTTCTCCAGCAGGGGTTCGACCGAGGGTTCGCGGCCGCGGAAGGCCTTGAACATCGCCATCGCCTCGTCGCTGCCGCCTCGTTCGAGGATGTTCGTGCGGAACGAGCGCGCGGTCGTCGGGTCGAAGATGCCGTTTTCCTTGAAGGCGCCGAAGGCGTCGGTGTCGAGCACCTCGCTCCAGATGTAGCTGTAGTAGCCCGACGAGTAGCCGCCGGCGAAGATGTGCTGAAAATACGGGCTGCGGTAGCGGGTCACGATCTCAGGCATGAGCCCGATCTTCTCGAGCGAGGCCTTCTCGAAGGCCGTGGCGTCGAGGTCCTTGGCCGCCGCGAGCGTGTGCCAGTCCATGTCGAGGAACGAGGCCGCCAGGTACTCCACCGTCGCAAAACCCTGGTTGAATTTCTCGGCCTTCTGGATTCGTACGATCAGGTCGTCTGGGATCGGCTCGCCCGTCTTCCAGTGTCTGGCGTACATCTTGAGCACCTGTGGCTCGGTGGCCCAGTGCTCCATGATCTGCGACGGCAGTTCGACGAAGTCCCGCGGCACGCGCCGCAGGCTGCCATAGCGAACTCGCGAGAGCAGCGAGTGCAGTCCGTGGCCGAACTCGTGGAAAAGCGTCTCGACTTCTTCGAGCCGCAGCAGGGCAGGCGTCTCGCCCGACGGCTTCGTGAAGTTGCAGACGTTGACCACGATGGGTCGGATGTCCTTGCCGTCCTTGATGTGCTGCGAGCGGAAGCTGCTGCACCATGCGCCGCCGCGTTTGCTGGCCCGCGGATGGAAATCGACCAGGAACACCCCCAGGTGCGAGCCGTCGGCGTCCTTCACTTCGAAGCAGCGGACCTCCTCGTGGTACTTGGGCAGGTCCGTCCGCTCGACGAAGGTCAGGCCGTAGAGCTTGTTCGCCACGTCAAACGCGCCCCGGCAGACATTCTCCAGGGAGAAGTACGGCCGAAGCTCGTTCTCGTCGAGATCGTACTTGGCCTTCTTGACCTTCTCCGCGTATCGCCACCAGTCCCAGGCTTCGAGCTTGAAGTCGTGGCCTTCCTGGCGGATCATCGCCTGAAGATCGGCCGCCTCTTTGCGAGCCACCGCCAAGGCGGGCGTCCAGAGCCGGTTCAAGAAGCCATAGACCTGGTCGGCGTTCCTGGCCATCTGCTCTTCGAGGACGAAGTGCGCGTGGTTCTCATATCCCAGCAGCTTCGCCCGCTCGGCTCGCAGCGTCGCGATCCGCAGGAGAACGGCCTTGTTGTCCTGCTCGTTGCCGTTGTCGCCGCGTTGAATGTACGCGGTGAAGATCTGCCTTCGCAGCTCGCGGTTCTCGGCATACGTCATGAACGGCCAGAGGCTCGGCGCGTGCAGCGTGAACACCCACTTGCCTTCCAGGTCCGCCTGCCTGGCGGCTTCGGTCGCCGAGGCTACGACGTTCTCAGGCAGCCCGGCCAGGTCCTCTTTGTGTTCGATGACGAGCCGATAGGCGTTGGTCTCCTTGAGGAGATTGTCGCCGAATCGAAGGCCCAGCAGGGCCAGCTCTTCGTTGATGGCGCGGAGCCGCGTCTTGCTCTCGGCGGGCAGATTCGCGCCGCCGCGGACGAACCGCTTGTAGGTCTCCTCGATGAGCCGTCGCTGCACGGCGTCGAACGAGAGCGCATCCCGCTGCCGGCGGACGGCTTTCACGCGGGCGAAGAGCGGCTCGTTGAGCAGGATGTCGTCCTGGAGGGCGGATGTAAGCGGGGCGATTTCCCGGGCGATCTCCTGGAGCCGGTCGTTCGTGTGGGCCGACCGCAGGTTGCCGAAGACGGCGCCGACTCTATCGAGCAGTTCGCCCGATGCGTCGAGCGTCTCGATCGTGTTGGCGAATGTGGCGGGCCGGGCGTCTTGTGCGATGGCTTCTATTTCCCGGCGGGTCTTGGCGATCGCCGCCTGGAAGGCCGGGAGGTAATGGTCTTCTTTGATTTGCTCGAAGGGGGGCACGCCGAAAGGCGTTTTCCACTCCATCAGCAGGGGATTGGAATGCGGGGCCGCCGGCTCGGCGTCCACACCTGCCGACGCTATTGTCGATTGCCCGCCGCAAGCGAAGAATCCTGCCATCATCGCCCCCCAAAGCCATCCTGCACGCACATTCGTTGTCATCAGGCATCTCCTCGATATTCACTCAAGATGCCCCAGCATACAGCAGACGCCCTGCGGGTTCAATGCCGAGAAGCGTTTTCGATGCCCAAACCTCAGGAGAGGTCCGGTCTACGCGGATTTCTTCTTCGGGGCGCTGCCTTCGGTCTTGGCGGGAGTTGCAGGGGTTGCGGCCGGTTTGCTCTCGGTCTTGGTTTCCGTCTTCTCGGCGGGCTTGTCCTTGGCCGTGCCGGAGTCGGCGGCCTTCTTGTACCCATCGCTGCGATAGTCGGTGCAGTAAAAGCCGGAGCCCTTGAAGAGGAAGCCCGCGCCGGTTCCAATCAGACGTCTCAGCGACATCTTGCCGCATTGGGGGCACTTCCGCAGCGGCTTGGCTGTGATGCTCTGAAACTCTTCGAACTGGTGCTCACATTCGGTACATGCATATTCGTAGGTCGGCATTTCTCGATTACTCCACAGACGGATGCCGGACGTTCGCAGGCAACCCCTCCCGCGAGAGTCCCCTTGTCACTCGGACGCAGCCTCCGGCGCATCCCCACCCTCGGCGGGCGACTCCTGCTTCGATTCCTGCTGGATCTTATTCACCGCCACACGACTGGGCCGCAGGATGCGGTCTTCCAGCTTGTAGCCTTTCTGATACTCCTCCAGGACGACGTCGTCGGGTTTGTCCGGCTCGTTCTTTCGCAGCATGGCCTCATGCTTCTCGGGGTCGAACTTCTCGCCCACCGCCTGGATCGGCTCGACGCCGTGCGTCTTGAGGATGCCGAGCATCTGGTCCCGGATGATCTCGACGCCTTTGAGCAGGGCCTCCGCGTTCTGCGTGGAGACTTCGGCCTTGAGCGTTCGTTCGAAGTTGTCCATGAGCGGCAGCAAGGACTTGAGCAACCGCTCTCGCTCATACGCAACGGCGTCGCCGATCTGCTTGGGCACGCGTTTCTGGAAGTTCGCATAGTCCGCGTAGACCCGCTGGAGTCGGGCGAAAGTTTCGTCCTTCTCTTTGCGGACGCCGTCGAGTTCCTGCTGCAACGCCTGCCGCCTGTCCGTCGTCTCGGCGCCGGGCTGGGGCGGCTCGTCCTTCTGCGGCTCCTGTTCGTTCGCCTGGTTCTTCTTTTCGTCGCTCATGGGTGATTACCGAAATGTCGTTTCAGTCTCTCGAAGAATCCCTGGGATTTCGGAGAGACGTTTCGATTCTCTGTCTTGGCAAATTCTCTCAACAGTTCTTCCTGCCGGTCGTTGAGGTTGGTCGGGGTCTCGATGGTGACATGGACCAACTCGTCGCCGGTTCGGCCGGTTCGGATGTCGGGCAGACCCTGCCCGCGAATCCGGAAGGTGCTGCCGTACTGGGTGCCCGCCGGGATCTTGAGCTCCCGCATTCCGTTGAGGCTGGGCACCTCGATGCTCGCCCCCAGCGCCGCCTGCGTGAAGCTGATGGGAACGACGGAAATCAGGTCGTTGCCGTCGCGCTCCAGGAATTCGTGTTGTTTGATCCGCACATAGCAATAGAGGTCGCCGTTGGGACCGCCGTCGCGGCCGGGCTCGCCCTCGCCGGCGACGCGGATGCCCTGGCCCTCGTGGACGCCGGGGGGGATCTTGATCGTGACGGTTCTCTTTTTGGGCACTCGTCCGCTGCCCCGGCACTTGGAGCAGGGGTTCTGCACGACGTGTCCGCTGCCCTGACACTGGGGGCACGTGGAGACCATCTGGAAGAAGCCGCCGCCTTTGGCGACCTGGCCGCTGCCGCCGCAGAGCGGGCATCGGGTCGGCTGCGTGCCCGCCGCGGCACCGCTGCCGTTGCAGTCGGAGCATCGATCCTGGCGCGTGAACTCGATGGTCTTCTCGGCGCCCGACGCGACCTCGTCGAGCGTCATTTCAACGCTGGTTTCGAGGTCGTAGCCGCGGGAGGCGCCGCGCCGACCGCCGCCGCGTCCGCCCCGGCCTGTGCCTCCGCCGAAGACGCTGCCGAAGAAATCCTCGAAGCCGAACATGCTGAAGATGTCCTCGACGTTCATCCGCGAGAAGTCGTGCATGCCGGTGCCGCGGAGACCTTCATGGCCGTGCTGGTCGTATTGCTTGCGTTTCTCGGCGTCGCTGAGCACCTCGTAGGCCTCGGCGCACTCCTTGAACTTGGCCTCGGCCTCTTTGTCGCCGGGGTTCTTGTCGGGATGGTACTTGATCGCCATCCGCCGATACGCGCGTTTGATCTCGTCCTCGGAAGCCTTCTTCTCGACTCCCAGGACTTCGTAATAGTCCCGTTTGGCCATAAGCGATGAAGAGGGTCAGCCACAGAAGAAGAAAGAAATCCGAAACTCGAATATCGAAATCCGAAACAAATTCAAACTTCAAAACCCAAATGACCAAAACGCTGACGCGAATCGCAACACCGTTTCGAATTTCGGTCATTCGTGCTTGTTTTGAATTTCGGATTTTCCTCTTCTGTGGCCAACACCTCACAAGTGGTTCCCTATCGGACCGAACCGTGGATCGGCTCTTGATCTTTGTCCTTCAGCTCGGTGATCAGCACGTTCGTGGTCAGCATCAAGCCGGCCACGGAAGCCGCCATCTCCAACGCGGTGCGGGCCACCTTGGCCGGATCGATGATGCCGGCCTTGAATATGTCGACATACTCGCCGGTGGCGGCATTGTACCCGACGTTCTTCTCTTTCTCCATCCTTTCGAGCAGGGTGGCGACGATGACCTCGCCTTGCTCGCCGGAGTTCTCGGCGATCTGCGCCGTCGGGGATTTCAGGGCGTTGACGACAATGTCGAAGCCGATCTTCTCATCGCCCTTGGCCTTGCCTCGGCCCTTCTCGACTTCTTTGATGGCCCGCAGGAAGATGACGCCGCCGCCGGGGACGACGCCTTCGGCCGCCGCGGCTCGCGTGGCGTGCAGCGCGTCGTCGAGCAGGTCCTTGCGTTCCTTCATCTCGGTCTCGGTGGGGGCCCCGGCGCGGATCACGGCGACGCCTCCGGTGAGCTTGGCCAGACGCTCCTGGAGCTTCTCGCGGTCGTAATCGCTCGTGGTCTTCTCGATCTGGGCCCGGATCTGATCGCAGCGGGCCTGGATGTCCTTCTTCTTGCCGGCGCCTTCGATGATCGTGGTGTTGTCCTTGGTCACCACGATCCGCTTGGCCTGGCCGAGCTGGGAGACCTCGACGCTCTCGAGCTTGATGCCCAGGTCCTCGGTGATGACCTCGCCGCCGGTGAGGATCGCGATGTCCTGGAGCATGGCCTTGCGACGGTCGCCGAAGCCGGGGGCCTTGACGGCGCAGATCTTCAGCACGCCCTGCAGGCGGTTGATCACCAGGGCCGCCAGGGCCTCGCCCTCGACCTCTTCCGCGATCACCAGCAGCGGTTTGCCCACGTGGACAATTCTCTCCAGCAGCGGGACGAACTCGCGAATGTTGGAGATCTTCTTTTCGTGCAGCAGGATGTAGGCGTCCTCGAAGACGGTTTCCAGCGTCTCGGGGTTGGTGACGAAGTAGGGGGAGATGTACCCGCGGTCGAACTGCATGCCCTCGACCAGCGTCAGCTCGTTCTCCACGCCCTTGCCGTCTTCGATCTCGATGACGCCTTCCTTGCCCACCTTGTCCATCGCCTGCGCGAGAATCTCGCCGACCGAGGCGTCGTTGTTGGCGCTGATCGTGGCGACCTTGGCGATGTCGTCATGACCCTTGACCGGCACGCCGGCGCCCTTGATGAACTCGCAGGCGATCTGCGCGGCCTTGGCGATGCCCTTGTTGATCGCCATGGGATTGACGCCCGCGGCCACGTGCTTGAGGCCGTCCAGGTAGATCGCCTCGGCCAGCACGATCGACGTGGTGGTGCCGTCGCCGACGACGTCGGAGGTCTTGCTGGCGACCTCGTTGACCATCTTGGCGCCCATGTTCTGGAAGGGTTCGGGCAGCTCGATCTCCTTGCTGACCGAGACGCCGTCCTTGGTGATTCTCGGCGAGCCCCAGCTCTTGTTGAGCACGACGTTTCGGCCGGTCGGGCCTAGCGTCACTTTGACTGCGGCGGCAAGCTGCTTGAGTCCTTCCCGCAGCTCGGTTCGCGCGATATCGTCGAACATCAGTTGTTTTGCCATGTCCTATTTCCTCTTCGTAAAAGAACCGTTCCGGCGGACCCGGATCGTCGGTTGCTGTGAATGCTACTTCTCCAGGACGCCCAGGAGGTCGCTTTCCCTGACGATGACGAACTTCTGGCCGTCGATCTCGACCTCGTTGCCCATGTACTTGCCGTAGACGACCTCGTCGCCTTTCTTGATGGAAACCGGGGTTCGCTTGCCGTTTTCCTGGACCTTGCCCGGCCCGACCCAAACGACCTTTCCGACCATGGGTTTCTCTTTGGCGGTGTCCGGCAGGAAGATGCCCCCGGCGGTCTTGTCCTGGGCCTGCGACGGCTTGATCACGATTCTGTCATCCAGAGGTCTCAGTTCCATACTGCGTTACTCCTTCTCCTACAGGTATTCTCAACGCGACTCATTTGTTTTTCAGTACGAGCACGACCACGCTGTCGATTGCATCCGGCGCCTGCGAAGCCACGGAGACCGTCAGGCCTTTCTCGCTCGCGGCAACTGGAAGACTCGTTCGTTTCTTGTCGGCCAGCAGATAGGCCTTTTCGACCTGGCCGGGGACCGCAGGCACCTTGAGGACGCCGTCGGTCGGCCAGTGGAACACGTGCAGATACAGCTTGTCGCCCTTGACGGTGCAGCGACCCCACTCGGGCCGGCCGATGACGCTGGCGCCGGCACCGTGGATGCTTTCGCCGTTGACGGCCATCCACTTGCCGATCTCCTGGAGACGCTCCACGCTGGCCGCCGGGATCAACCCTTCGGGCGTCGGGCCGACGTTCAGCAGGAAGTTGCCTCCCTTGCTGACGACGTCCGCGAGCGTGCGGATCAGCTCTTCGGAGCTTTTCCAGTTCTCGTCGTAGGACTTGTAGCCCCACGTGTCGTTCATCGTCATGCAGGTTTCCCAGTCGACGCCGGGAAGACCTTCCGGCGGCACCTGCTGTTCGGGCGTTCCGAAGTCGCCGGCGTAGTCGTCGCCTTTGCTGAGGCCTTCCATGCCCTGACGGCCTTTGCCCACGCGGTTGTTGATGATCAGCGAGGGCTGGAGACCGCGGAGGTAGGCGTACAGGTCCTTGCCCTGGGGCTCGGTCCAGTCCTTGATCCACTCGCCGTCGAACCAGAGCACGCCGAGCGGACCGTAATGGGTCACCAGCTCTGCGAGCTGCGGTTTGAGATAGGTGTCCACGTAGCGAGCGAAGTTTGGGTTCGACTTGCTGCCGTCGTTGTAGTTGGGCCAGAAGGGGGCCTGGGCGTCCGGATGGTGCCAGTCCATGATCGAGTGGTAGAAGCACAGCTTGACGCCGTGTTTCTTGCACGCGACGGACAGCTCCTTGAGGATGTCCCGCTTGAATGGCGTGGCGTCCATGATGTCCCAGTCGGTGACCTTCGAATCCCACAAGCAGAAGCCATCGTGGTGCTTGCTCGTGATGACGATGTACTTCATGCCTGCATTCTTGGCCAGACGCACCCACTCGTCGGCGTTGAAGCCGATGGGATTGAATTGCGGAGCGAACTTCTCATACTCCTCGACGGGGATCTTCGCGCTGTTCATGATCCACTCGCCGATTCCGTCGACGCGTTCGCCCTTGTACGTGCCCGCCGGGACCGCATAGAGGCCCCAGTGCACGAACATGCCGAAGCGGGCGTCCCGCCACCATTCCATCCGCTCGTCCTGGCTGAGGGGCTTGACTTTCGCGCCGCCGATCTGCGTTGCTGTCCCGCCGCAACTGGCGAGAATAACCAGCGCGATCAGCAGGCTCACCACCGTGGCCCCGATCACCAACCATTGCCTTCCTTCCTGCCTGGTCATAACGACTCCACCTGCATGTGTTCGGTTGCTGATGCCGGCTTACATCATGTCGTCCATGCCGCCCATACCACCCATGCCGCCGCCCATGCCGCCGGGGCCGCCCGGGCCCATCTCGTCTTTGGCCTTGGGCTTCTCGGTCACGAGGCAGTCGGTGGTCAGCAGGAGTCCCGCAATGCTCACGGCGTTCTGCAACGCGGTGCGGACGACCTTGGCCGGGTCGATGACGCCGGCTTCGACGAGGTCTTCGTACTCGTCCTTGTCCGCGTTGTAGCCGAACGCGCCCTTGCCCTCGTAGACCTTGTTCACGACCAGTTGGGCGGTGGCGCCGGCGTTCTGGGCGATCCAGAAGCAGGGCGTCTTCAGGGCCTTGGCCAGGATCTCGGCGCCGGTCTTCTCGTCGCCGGAGAGCTTGACCGACTTGGCCGCGTCGATGCAGCGGATCAGGGCCACGCCGCCGCCGGGGACGATGCCTTCTTCGATCGCCGCGCGGGTCGCGTGCAGGGCGTCCTCGATGCGGGCTTTCTTCTCTTTCATCTCCGCCTCGGTCGAGGCGCCGACGTTCACCTCGGCAACGCCGCCGGTGAGCTTGGCCAGGCGCTCCTGGAGCTTCTCACGGTCGTAGTCGCTCGTGGTGTTCTCGATTTCATCTTTGATCTGTTTGATCCGGCCGTTGATGGCGTCCTGACTGCCGGCGCCCTCGACGATCGTCGTGTTGTCGCTGTCGATGGTGACCTTGCGGGCCTGGCCGAGCTGCGCCAGGGTGATCTTGTCCAGCTCGACGCCCAGGTCCTTGAAGATGGGCTCGGCGCCGGTCAGCACCGCGACGTCCTGGAGCATGGCCTTGCGACGGTCGCCGTAGCCGGGGGCCTTCACCGCCGCGATCTTCAAGACGCCCTTGAGCTTGTTGACCACCAGCGTCGCCAGCACCTCGTTCTCGATGTCCTCGGCGATGATCAGCAGCGACTTCTTGGCCTGGGCCACCTTCTCCAGCAGGGGGATCAGTTTGGCCACGGTGCTGATCTTCTCCTCATGGACGAGGATCAAGGGCTTATCGAGCTCGACGACCATCTTGTCCTGATCGGTCACGAAGTGCGGCGAGAGGTACCCGCGGTCGAACTGCATGCCCTCGACGAACTCCACGTGGGTCTCGAAGCTCTTGCCCTCTTCGACGGTGATGACGCCGTCCTTGCCGACCCGCACGAACGCGTCGGCCATGATCTTGCCGATCTCTCGGTCGTTATTGGCCGAGATGGACGCGACGTTGACGATGTCCGCGGTCTTGTCGATGCTCACGGGCTTGGCGAGCGTGGCCAGCTTCGCGACCGCTGCCTTGGCGGCCGCTTCCATCCCGCGCTTGAGAGCCATGGCGTCGGCTCCGGCGGTCAGGTTCTTGTACGCCTCTTTGTAGAGGGCTTCGGTCAGGACGGTCGCGGTGGTGGTACCGTCGCCGGCGATCTTGGAAGTCTTGCTGGCGGCTTGCTTTACGAGCTTGGCCCCCAGGTTCTCGGCCTTGTCCGTCAGCTCGATCTCTTCGGCTACCGTTACGCCGTCTTTGGTTACGGTCGGGCCGCCCCAGCTCTTGTCGATGACGGCATTGCGACCGCGCGGGCCGAGGGTTGCCTTGACTGCCGATGCCAGTTTCTCCACCCCGGCGAGCAGCTTGGCCCTTGCCTCAGCCTGAAACGCCAAATCTTTCACTGCCATAATTGCGTGCCTCCTTAACTGCATGCGTGACAAACGGGTTTTTCGGTAAAATGACGCATAATTGAATCTTCTGTGCAAAAGGTATACCAGAGGCCCGATCTTACCGATCTTATGCCGGCATTCAACTCGTAAATCCTGATAGATCAAGAGTTTACTGACATTCTGAATTCACCCGCCAGCCTGTGAGATCCCGGATCGTCGGCCCGCTCGCATGCCAATTCAGGCCTGCCCGCCCACCCGGTACGCCAACTTGACAGCCGGGGGGGAACTGCGCCGGAGGCTGGAGCCGGGAGGCAGGGGGGGAGGCTGGAACCGCAGATGAACGCGGATGAACGCAGATAAATATCGGAACAGAAAGACTTTACCCTCCAGTTGCATAAGGCACTCCGTCAAGTCTTGCGAATGTGCAGTTTTCATCGGGAAAGAGGCGTGGATTCGTAACCGAGGAGCCGATTCGTAAATCTCACCACAGGTGAGGTTCAGATTCGGCAAGAGAATCG
>DATIKY010000052.1:0-7257 GCA_035476995.1 Sedimentisphaerales bacterium
CGGGCCGCCTCAGTCGGCCGCAAGGCCTTCTGACACTCACGATCAGTGCCAACACTTGGATCAAAACGCGCCTGTTACAGATCCTCAATCAAATCCCAGCCAACGTCTGACCCGTCCATGTTTATGCAACGTTAGGGTAAACTCAAACCTGCACCCGAAAAAAGTGTGAAGTTTGAAGTGTGAAGCCGGAAGTCGGATAGACCCAACGTCCGTCACATCATGCTTCTTCGCAGCATCAGATACCGCTGGAGGTCCACGCGGCTGCCGGTCCTGGCGGCTCGCTTGGCGGCCTGTTCGAGCACCGCCTGGTTGCGCGTGACGCGGTCCTTGGCGCTTGCGGTCTTGCGGGGCATCACGACCGGGTTCGATCCCCCGAAGAGGTATGCCTTCTCTTTCCTCAGGCGAGTCACGCACTCATCGATATCCGCTTCGGTCCGGCCTTCGATCCTCGCTCGCGCCAGCAGGAGCGCCGCCTCCAGGTCGATCGCTCCGGCCCCTGCCAGCTTGTGCGTGAGCTTCTGCTCGATCGCAAGGCCGCTGAGTTCCTCGGACATCTGCGCGATCCGCTCGTTCGCCTGGGCCAGTTGCTCGGCCAGGTTCTCGGTGTTGGTCCCGTCGTTGTCGCTCATACTGACTCCGTATTTCATTGATGGTGGATGATTGATGATTGAAGAGAGGCCCCTGCGGGTCTCCGGTCAGCCATCGTCACTTCGTTTCGTAGCCCAACTCCTTGAGGATCTGGTCCTGGGGGACGCCCAGATCGCGTTTGATCTGCGCTTCCTGGAGCTTCTCCATGAGGTTCTCCGGCAGAGGGCTGGCAAACGCGATCTCGACGTCGCGGTCCGAGTCGCTGGTCGCGTAGACGCCTGCGGTGTCGAGCATGCTCAGGACCATCCGGCAGATCTTGCGGATTCCTTCGCCGTAGGTGTGGCGCTTTCGTTCGTTCCGGCTGAGCATGCCCATGAACGTCAGACGCAGGGCCACCGCGCTGGTGAGATTGCCCAGTCGGTCCTGGAGGATGCCTGCGACGACAGGCGTCACGCCGCTGGCCTTGTCCATCGCTTCGCGGATCTCCGCGATGTGCGCGTGCTCGCTGGGGGCCGCGAGGTCGCCGCCGAACTCCTGGATGGAGGCGTCGGGATTGTCGGTGCACCACATCCGGCCCGGCGCGACGGGCTTGTTCTCGAAGCCCTCGATGCCTTTGCCCAGGTACATCTTGAACGACTGGAACGTGATCCGGCTGGCCCGGTCGCTCAGGCGCGTGTTGAGCTCGTCCTGCAGCGGGATCAGCGGCTCGACGTCGCTGACGCCCTCGTAGTAATAGGGCTGCGCGACGTTCTGGATGTGCACGAGCGGCAGGAAGCCCCAGGGCAGCGGGCCTTCCGCGACGAGTTCCTTGTCCTCGTACCGCTGCCAGTGGTCGGGGGACGTGATCTCCGTCACCGCGACGACCTGTCGCGTGTCGCTTCGACAGCCTGCGGCGCCGAGAATCCGCGAGAGGAACGAGCCCTTGCCGCTGATCGTGTTGGTCTTCTGGTGGAAGTGCTGCACGTACAGTCGGATGGTTCGATAGTCGTCTTCGTCCAGGACAGGCAGCGCTCGGGGCGCCTCGATCAGTTCCAGATCGATCGCTTGTGCCCATTGCAGCACAGGGGAGAGTGGGTCCTCGGTTGTGTCGCTCGGCCGGGGACCCGGGGACAGAGGTGGAGGGCAAGGAAGGGAAGAGGTCTCGGGGAGGGATGGCCGAGATAGCGGGTTCCCGGACGCATCTTGCGTCTGGGGCGCTCGGATGAGGCAATCGACGAACCCGTAGACGCTTCCGAGCACTGCCATGTCCTGGAAGAAGCCGGGACCGCCATTGGCCGCGAACAGCGCCTTGAGGATCGCTTCAATGTCTTTGCGCTTGCGGTCGTCGGAGGCCCGGGAGATCAGAGTGACCGGTTTGCCGAACAGGAAGTCCGACGCGGCGTTCACGCGCCAGGCGATGTCGTTTTCGATGACGACTTCCTTGCGCTGGATGTCCCGCACGGGCTGGACGCCGAACGCGCCGCCGCTGGGCGAGCGGGCCAGGCCGGTGATCCGCGAGGGCAGCCCGACCTCTTGCGCCTGGATGTAGCAGCGTCCCGACTCGTTGACCTTGCGATCCGCTGCGGCGGCGCCGCAGGCGTCGGACATCGGGTTGGCGTAATAGTCCCACAGTCGCGAGAAGTGCTGTTGGATACTCGCGGCGTGCACGTCCACCAGCCAGTCGAGGTAGTCCGCGTCGAGAGTTCCCAGACGCGATGTGCCGCGTTTGGGGTCTCCGGTCCGCCCGTCGAAAGCTTCAAGCTCGAATGCCATGTCCTGTCGTCCTTTCCGCTGTGTCGTTTTTCCATCTCGTTTTCGGGTCGCTCGGACTGACGCGTCCCTCTACCCTTGCTCGATGTTGCACGAATTTGTCGAAAAATTCGTGTTTTAGGGAAGGTGGAAATGCACTTAACTCCAGGCCCGGCGAGGAATAAAAAAATTGTGCGGCAGGGGCGTTTTAGGTTTTGAGATGTTGCACGAATTTTGCTATTCCGAGTCGGTCAGTAGGGATATTCAGGGGGATTTGTGTGCCCAAAAGTGCGGAAGAACCTCAGAATTGAGCAAATCGCCCTTCTCAGCGGCGAAAACCGCGTTTTGCAGGCAACCTCCCCGACGGAATCGAACTCCCGAGGCCGGCTCTGGGCAAAATGGTAGCTGTCCGCTAGAATGATCGGGTGACGTGACGAGTCAAATCAGACCTGGTTGAACGGAGTGTGCGAATGCTTGGCGCCCTGGCGCGTTTGGGTCGGTGTCTTCCCCCCCGATGGCGACGGCGGCTGAGACGAGGGATTCTCCTGCGGTTTCCCTCGCTCTACGCCACGAGGCGCGTGCAATACGAGGGAAGCCTGGCGCCGGATGAAGTGGAGGCTCTGATCGCGCGTCTGGAGGCTTCGCTCGATCTTGAGGGCGACGTCATCGAATGCGGGTGCTTCCTCTGCGGCACGACCGTGCTCATGGCCCGGCTGCTGAAAGAGCGAAGGCTTCCCAAACGCCTCTACGCCTGCGACACCTTCGCGGGCTTCGATTCGCAGGAGATCCGGCGGGAGCAGGAGGCCGGCGACGCGACACGACGCCATTCCTTCAAGGAGACCAATCTCCACTATGTCCGCCGCAAGCTGGAGCGTCTCGGCGTGGCCGATCGGGTCGTCCTGGTCCAGGGGTTGTTCCAGGCGACGCTGGATACGCTCCAGGGCCCCTTCTGCTTCGCTTTCATCGACTGCGACCTGCACGACAGCATGCTCCATGCAGCCAGAACCGTATGGCTCCGGTTGTCGCCGGGCGGATGCTGCGTCTTCGACGACTACGACAACCAGGAGTACCGCGGCGCAACCCGCGCCATCGATACGTTCATCGCCGAGCGACGCCAAGACATCCGCGAACACGGCCGGCTCCTGCGGAAGCTGTACTACACCGTCAAGGCGTAGGAGCGACCGGTTCGATGTGGGCGATCACTGGCTGTGATGGAGCAGGTCGATGTCTTCGTTCTGGAGGAGTTGGATGATGTCGGCTTTGGAGGGCAGGGCCTCGATCGCGCCGAACTTCGTGCAGACCAGGGCCCCGGCCGCGGAGGCGAACTTGACCGCGGCGCGAAGATCGTGCTTGACCCCGCAATAGGCGGCCAGCGCCCCGGCGAAGGCGTCTCCGCTGCCGGTGCGGTCCACCCAGTCCACTTCGAAGCCTGGGACGTGGTCGGCCCCGCTGCGGTCCACGACGACGCAGCCGCGACGGCCCATCGTGATGACCGCGCCGTGGGCCCCGCGGGCAATGAGGTCCGAGCCGATCATCTTGGCCGTGCGGACGTGCGCGGCCGCCTGGTCGGTGATCTCGGCGGCCTTCTCCAGGTTGGCCACCAGGACGTCGGCCGTGAAGTACTCCGAAGGCAGATCCGCACCGTGTTGACCCGTCTGCTCGATCGGTCGGGCGGGGTTGAGGATCACGCGCGTCCCGTGCAGGTTGGCGCAGTGGATGGCTGCTGCGATCGCCTCCTGAGGCAGGCAGCCGTGGATCAGGCAGATGTCCGCCTGGGCGATGCGTTCCTCGGCCAGTTGGATGTCCGTCGGCTGCAGGGCGCTGTTGGCACCGGTGTAATGGCAGATGGCGTTTTCGCCTTCGCAGTTGACGAGAGTGACGATGACGCCGGTGGTTTTGGACTCCGCGAAGAACACGTACTCGGTGTCCACCTTGTACTCCGCCAGGCTCTTGAGTGCCATCTGGGCGAAGGCGTCGCCGCCGATCTTGCTGATGAGAGAGACCTCGCAGCGACACAAAGCCGCCTGCACCGCCTGGATCGGGCCGGGGCCCGCAAGGGTGCACGCCAGAGAAGTACCGCTGACGGCCTGGCTGGGGGTGGGGATATTGCTGCACTTGACCGCAAGGTCGATGTAGGTGCTGCCGATGACTACGATCTTCGGATTCCGTTCCGTCATGTTGCTACCTGTTCGTGTACCTGATTGACCTTCGATGATCGGACACCACTATAGTGCCGCAACTTCATTGCGGCAACGGGTTTTTCCGGACGCAGGGGTCGGAACTGCCCTATTGCGGCTGCTGTGAACGGAGCCACCGCCCGATGACAGCCGCCACGTACAGGACTTCTCGGTCGGATAACGCGTGACCTTTAGGAATCCTGTGCCATTTCTCCAGGCAGCCCCGACAGCAGGTGGCGGTCGCGTGCTGGGCGACGAAGACCGGGTGGTTTCGCATGGGCGTCTGCTTGCCGTCGTTGGCGATCCTCGCGGGCGCGAGCCTCTTCACGACGAAGTCCGTCGCATGCGTCAGGACGGTCTCCAGACCCTTTTCCCGCAGGTACGCCGCCTCCTTGCCCCGAAGTCGGAACCGGCTGCGGAACGGGGACCGCTTCAACGCCTCGAACATCTCATCCAGGGAGATCTGTGGCGATGCGGCGTGATCCATAGGCTCGGCGGTCGATCCTTCCTTCTATGCCGGGACTCCGACGACGGACATGTAGACGATGCTCTCCTCGACGCCGTTCACGCCGAGCAGCTTGTTGACCTCGTCGTCGAAGAGCGCCCCGATCTGGCAGGTGCCCAGATCCAGGCTCACCGCCGCCAGGGCAAGGTTCTCCGCGATGTGTCCGGCGTCCAGGTAGATATAGCGATAGGCGCGCTGGCCGTACTTGCACGTGGATCGCGCGAAGATCGCGGTCCAGGCAAATACCACCGGGGCCCGCGCGCAGATCGTCTGGCCGAGCGCCGCGGCGGCGATTGCCTCGCGAACACCGCCAGTCCTGATCTGCTCCAGTTCGTGATTGCGCAGGCCGTAGTGATAGACGCCCGGCTCCAGCTCGCTCACGTCGTTGGCGACGATGTACGTTTCGATGGGGTACAGCGCCCCGGCCGACGGCGCCGTGCGGAACTCGTAGCCCTGCTCGATCCGCTGGATGCCGTTCGACGCCCAGAGCAGATAGCTCAACTGCCCCAGCGACAGAGGCTTGGGCTGATAACTGCGGACGCTCTTTCGATCGCCCAGAATCCTGTCGAGCGTCATGAGCACCTCCGGCTCGAACATCGGCAGCGAGACCTTCTTGCTCTGGGGATAGGTCTTATACAACTCCGGCCGGGACCCGCGCCGCACTACCTTGGTCCCCATCATATCGGGCCGGTATTTCGTTTGCTGCTGAAACTCATCGCTGACATTTCCCATAGTATTCCTTTCCAATTCGGACGTCCGAAGGGCGACAGTCCCATCATCTCAGGAATAGGGCCCGATGCAAGACCAAAAGCCGCTGTTTATCCGCCGGGGAATATAGGGTCTCCGGAATCCCCTCATTCCCCCAAATTCATGTGGACAACGTCCCGATTGGCCGATATAGTAATTGTACTTGGCGACTTCTCATGCTCTTCGGCATCACGCTGGCCCTGACCACCAATGCCAACCAAACTGGAGCTATACTTATTTTGGAGGTGCATCATGTCTTGGAAAACGCTTTCGCGAATTCTGCCGGCCACTCTTCTGATCCTCACGTCGACACTCTGGGCGCAACCGCCGGCCGGCACGGTCATACCCGGCCGCTTCATCTGCCTTGTCGATGATGTCCAGGATGCCTTCACGATCGGCCAGGCCGCTGTGCGCGCCACCGGCGGTGCGCTGGGACATGTCTACACCAACGCCCTCAACGGCTTCTCCATCGAGGTGCCGCCGGGCATTGTCGTGGCCAATCTCCGAGCACGCTCGGGCATCATCCACGTCGAGCCTGACATTGTCGTGAGCACATGTGCAACGGTCGCCACTGGCGTCAATCGCATTGACGCCGAGGGAGTCCTCAATGCGGGGATCAATTGCAGCGGTGTCGGCATCGCCATCATCGACACCGGCATTGACGTGGACCACCCGGATCTGAATGTTATGGATGGCGTACGCTTCTACAACGGGGGGCTGTCCGACTTCCAGTACGACGACGACAACGGCCACGGAACCCATGTCGCGGGAATTGCCGCTGCGAAAGGAACAACTATCGTCGGCGTCGCGCCTGGGGCCACGCTCTACGCCGTGAAGGTGCTCAGCGCCAGCGGGTCGGGTTACATGTCCGACATCATCAAAGGCGTCGATTGGGTGAGGCTTAATGCCGAAGAGCTTGGCATCGATGTGGCGAACATGAGCCTTGGCGGCCAGGGGTACAGCCTGGCTCTCCACACGGCGATGAAGAACTGCTCCAGCGTGGTGTTTGCGGTCGCGGCAGGCAACAACAAGATAGATATTTATGGCCGAGATGGGAAGTACCTGACAAACGATGACTTCATTCCTGCAGCCTACGGCGGGGAGTTCGCCCATGTCTACACAATCTCCGCCTTGGCCGACAGCGACGGACAACCGGGCGGTCTTGGACCGGCCACCAGCTATGGCAAGGACGATTCGTTCGCCAGCTTCAGCAACTTCAGCCGGGCTGGGGCAATCGAATACATTCTGCCCGGCGTGAGCATTCGTTCAACGTACCCCGGCGGCGGCCTTGCCACGATGAGCGGGACCAGCATGGCCTCGCCCCATTTCGCCGGGCTGCTGGCTCTGCAGTTGGCAGGCGGCAATGTGACCTCACCCTCCAGTTGCATAAGGCACTCCGTCAAGTCTTGCGAATGTGCAGTTTTCATCGGGAAAGAGGCGTGGATTCGTAACCGAGGAGCCGATTCGTAAATCTCACCACAGGTGAGGTTCAGATTCGGCAAGAGAATCGGG
>DATIKY010000053.1:0-11681 GCA_035476995.1 Sedimentisphaerales bacterium
AGGTGAAGAACTACGGTCGCCTCCGTACCCTGGTAGATCGTTGGATTGAACTGTCAACCCAACTGTGTCAGACGAGAATGGAACGGGAAACGGGTTGACTATCCCGCCACGAAGACAGGCCAGAACATGGCACTGTCCAGCCCATTAACTCTTCCGGATCATGTGAGGTCACCGGAGGATTTTGACTTGCTGTTTCGACGCGTCTTTCGACGACTCGAAGAAGACCGTGCGGCTCTCTTCGTGCCACTGGTATTCGGGCAGATATCGATCTCCAATCGTGATGCTTGTGGGACGCTTCGGGACGCGGACGCGGGAGACGATCTTTACGCCTGTCGGGGCCGAGAGCGTGAACTCGACGCCTTGGTCCGTCTGCTTCCAGGTTTCGAAGCGGCCGGCGGAGGCGATGGGTTCGGCTTTGTTTGCGTCGAGGCGGTCCAGGTCGAGCAGCCAGGTTTGCTGGCCCGGTTGCAGGGTTATGCTGTTCACTACCGGCAGGTTGGGGTCGTAGACGTCCACGAATTGGCCCTTGAGTTCGAGCGGCGTCTCGCTGACGGACTCGTGCAGGCAGGCGGCGATGACGTAGGGGCCGCGACGGAGCTTGAGGAAGTTGTGCTCTTGGTAGGGCAGGGCCACTGCTTCGGCGGCTTGGCGGATCACGGTGCGATAGGCGTTTGCCGCTTCTTGGGAGCGGGAGTAATAGGCCGGGTGTTTTCGCTGGACGAAGATTTGGCCTTTGCCGAAGGAGCAGTGGCCTTCGGTTGCCTTGCGGTCCAGGCCGAGGATGCTGAACAGGTGCTGGGCGGAGGTGTCGTACTTGTTTTTGCCGGTGTTCCACCAGCCGGTGATCGTGGAGAAGGGGTCGGTGTCGGCGCCGACGTAGACGAGCACGCCGCCCTGGGCGACCCATTCGGCCAGGGCCTGGTTGATTGCCGGCGTCTCGGGCTTGATGAATTCGTAGCTCAGCACGAGCACCTTGTAGTCGCTCAGGTAGTTCGGGAATCGGGCGACGTTATCGAGTTGCACCGGCTGGACGGGCACGCCGTGCTTGAGCAGGGGGAGCGTCAGGCCGTAGAAGGCGGAGAAGTGCTGGATGTCCTTTCGCTCGGCGGTGGTCGGATCGCTGCCGTCCTTGGCCGCCAGTCGGTATGCCGGCTCAGCCCGCTGGAACATCCCGGAATCAGCCATGAAGACGCCGATGCCGTGGGTCGCGTCCTGCCATTCGATGTCCGGCTGATTCATATCGCGAAGCTGGTTGAACACCGTGCACAGGGTCGTCGCGTAGGCTGCCGGGATCGGCTTGGCGTCGGGCGAGCCGGCAGGGTATTTGCCCAGAAAGATTCGTGACGGCCAGGGACAGATCTCGTAGTGCCAGATGTGCGGCTGGAGCAGCGAGGCGATCAGCGTCGCCTTGTAGTTGACGCGGTAATCGTCCCAGTCGTAGCGCGGGTTGTCCTCGATCGGGTCGGCGAGGAACCACATCCGCCGGTTCGTCCCGCGGACCAGCTCCTGCATTACGCCGGATTCGAGGAAGGCGGTCTCGAAGGTGCGCTCGGCGGCTCTGCCCTGGTAGACGTTCGCGGTGCGGGCGGTGCCCGTCCAGACCTGGGCGATGCAGCCGTCCACGACGGGCGAGTCGATCAGCGACGACTGCGGCGACACGATCGCCCACTGCGTGTAGTTGATCAAGCTGTGGGTGGGCACGTAGATGCGGAGCTGGCGACCGTACTTCTGGTGAGCATACTCCTTGCAGGCTTCCGCCACGCGTCGCAAAGCCCGGCTGTAGAGGTAGTACTTCAGCCGGCTGGCTTTGAACTGGGCGTCGGGCGAGCTGTCGGCGCGGACGTAGGGCTCGTGGTAGTACAGCGCCCACTCCCGCGCGAAGGCGGGCGAGAACCCGGTGTCGGCCCAGAACTCGGGCTCTTCCAGGTGGATGGCGAGCACGCCGGCGTCGATCAGGGGCTTGAGCTTCTCGGTGATGTAGTCGGCGAACTCGACCGACGGGACGACATAGGGGACGCGCGGGCCGTGGAGTCTCTCTTTGCCCTGGGCGTTGATCTGCGTCAGGGACATGATGTCCCGGCCGCTCATGTCCTTGAAGTCCTGGTAGTCGCCCCAGGCGATACCGGTCATCAGGTGCGGCACGTAGCCTTGCTCCACCCAGGACTTGATCGCGGGAATGCGGCTTTCGTGCGCCCCGTACACCATGACGAAGTCGTTGCGGAGGTCGTAGGCGGGCGTGAAGGGCCTGGGGTCCTGGAAGCCGGTCAATTCCAGTGCCCGGTCCGTGACCAGACGAGTTTTCTCCTGGGCATGGAGGGAAAGGGCCAGCAGAACCGTCGTCAATCCAATCGGTGCCATTCTCTTGTTCATAGCGTCGGATCTCATATAAGGGTGCAATCAAGGTTGAGATCAGTCATACGGGAGCGGCCCTCAAAATGCAACGACGGCATCACGCGAATTCTGTGTTCCAAGCGTACATGACGGCCGCGGGTTTTTGTTTGTAGTGACGCCGTAAGGCGTTGTCTTCTCCGATTCGACAGACCTGCCGTGGGGAGAAGATATGCTCTGACGAGCACACTACGAACGGCCTGCCGCGAGTCTTGAAAGACACTGGGCGTATCCGTACCCCCCTTTTTCCCAGTTGCCGCCGGGCGGATTTTCGGAGACAATGAAGGTCATGGAGGGGTGAAGGCACGCCCTTCGCTCGGACAGAGGAGATTTTGAGGACTCTCAGGAGAATGATCGCATGGAGCTTTCGTACAGGGATTTGGATAGGACAGCCGCATACGCCCGCCTTCGGGGCATTGACGCCAAGGCCATTTCGCTCAAGACGCTGCTGACTGCGGATCGGATCGCCAAGTGCTCGATCCCGGCCGGCGGGGGACTGACGTTTAACTACGCCGCCAAGAAGGCGACCGACGAGGTTCTCGACGCCCTGCAGCAATTGGCCGACGAGCAGCAGCTCATCGCCAAGTACGAGGATCTCTACAACGGGGCTTTCGCCAACGTCGGCGAGAAACGCATGGTTCTGCACCATCTGCTCCGCGGGCAATTGGGCAATCCTGTTGTCCACGGCGGCAAGGACCTTGGCAAGTTCTATACCGAGCAGCAGAAGAAGATCGCCGGGTTCTGCGCCGTGGTGCACAAGGGCGAGAGAAAAGGCTCCACCGGCAAGAAGTTCAAGGTCGCCGTCCAGATCGGCATCGGCGGCTCGGACCTGGGGCCGCGAGCGCTGTACCTGGCGCTGGAGCAGTATGCCCGCGAGCGGAAACTGCAGAAGATGGAGGCCCGATTCATCTCGAACGTGGACCCCGACGACGCCAACGCAGTGCTGGCGGGTCTGAAGCTTGAGACCACGCTGTTCATCCTGGTCTCCAAGAGCGGCACCACGCAGGAGACCCTGGCCAACGAGCAACTCGTGCGGGCCAAGCTGTCCGCAGCGAACCTGGACCCGAGCCTGCACATGGTCGCCGTGACGAGCGAGACCAGCCCGTTGGCGAAATCGAGCGACTATGCGGCCTCCTTCTTCATCGACGATTTCATCGGCGGCCGCTACTCGTCCACCAGCGCCGTGGGCGGAGCGATCCTGTCGCTGGCGTTCGGGCCCAAGGTGTTTGACGAGATCCTGGCGGGGGCCCACGAAGCCGACGTGCTCGCCCGCCATTCGAGCCTCCGCGAGAACGCCGTGATGATGGACGCGATGATCGGCGTGTGGGAGCGGAACTTCCTCGGATATCCCTACACTGCGGTCCTGCCGTACAGCCAGGCGTTGCTGCGGTTCCCCGCGCACTTGCAGCAACTGGACATGGAGAGCAACGGCAAGTGCGTGAACCGCGACAACGAGCGGCTGACCTACTCGACCGGCCCGGTCGTCTTCGGCGAGCCCGGCACGAATGGTCAGCACTCCTTCTACCAACTCCTGCACCAGGGGACGGACATCGTCCCGTTGCAGTTCGTCGGCTTCAAAGCGGCCCAAACGGGCTTCGATATCGACGTCGAGGGCTCCACGAGCCAGAAGAAGCTCAACGCCAACCTCACCGCCCAGATCGCGGCCTTCGCACTCGGCAAGGAGAGCAGGGACAATCCAAACAGGAACTTCGAAGGCGAGCGGCCTTCCAGTCTCCTGCACGGCGACCAGCTCACGCCCAAGGCTCTGGGCGCGCTGCTGGCCCACTTCGAGAACAAAGTCATGTTCCAGGGTCTGGCGTGGAACATCAACTCCTTCGACCAGGAAGGCGTCCAACTCGGCAAGATCCTGACAAAGGACGTCCTGGCCGGCACGAAGGACGATCGCCTCGCGACCTACGCCAGGCTGTTGGGTGTGTAGAGATATGGAATGATTCCGGGGGCACCCTGCACGGTTCGATCTTGAATCGAGCAAGGCGCCCCCGTGTATTGTCAGACGAGTCTCGTTCGCAATCCCGCTTTTCTTGCCGCCGCGACCTGTCTTTCGTCGGCGGAGACGAACATCTAGGCTCCCCATCGCAGCACGCATGCGACAGGAAGCGCAGCCATCGCACGTACCGGGCTGGCCTCAAGGGTGGTTGTGCACGTCGATATGACATCCGGGGTGAGGTTGACGATCACGGCATCGTGGGCATCTTCGAACAGGTTGTTGCCCTGCCGGAGCGCCAGGAAGGTTTCGCCTTTTTCGACATCGGAAAGCACTCCCGGCGCCCGCTTTCGAAACTCCGTGAACGTTAGTGTTTTCCTACGCAAAACCACCTGTTGATGGTGGAGGATGAGGGGCTTTGGGCTGCGACTGATCGCCCTGGTGAAGGCCGCCGGGTACAAGGGCCACATCGGCATCGAGTTCGAGGGCAACACGCAGCCGGAAGACGAAAGCATCCGCAAGACCAAGGCCTTGCCGGAGAAGTACCTGGAGTCGAGGATGCAAGGGCGTTCCCGAGTGGACGCCAGGACGGAGACAACCGCCCGTTGTTGGCTTGGACGACAGGCGGCTGTCCCCGCCGGGTCATTTGATTCCCGTGATCGAGGATCCGCCTTCCCTTTTCATCTTCTTCTGAAGCCGCTTCTCCTGTAGGGTCCTCTGTGGTTTCTTCTTCACGTTCTTCTTGGCGTCATGACTCTGGGCCATACATCAGTCCTTTCTTGCATACCTCCTATTCGATTACGCACGTGCTCTATTCTATCGCCTGCGTCCATGGATGCCATCTTTATCTGCGTTTCAGAGAGATATGTCATCCATCGAGCCCTGCAGCACGGCCGCCTCACGCGTGTCCACCGACACCCGCCCAAGTTGCCCCTATTTTCTGGCGGTCCCACAGAAATCCGCTATGATGCAGTCTGATCCCATGCTGGCTCGACGCGACGAGAGCCGCCGGCAGTTGTGATCCCTTGGACTCAGGTCCCTTTGCGAAGGTTGAACAACATGCACCAGAGAGCGCCCAAGAGAAGTCCCGTTAGTTCGATTCTGCTCGCAGCCATGTTCTTCTGCGTCGTCGGAGGGGGCGTGTGCCAGACGGCTTGGTCGGCGGACTCGATGAGATTCTCTCGAATGGATTCCGGGTACGGCCTGTCGCTCGACGGTCAAGAGGTCGTGCGATTCTCCTCGCCGGAATTGCAGGGTTCTGGCCGGCCGCCGGTCGAGGTAACCATCCTCGACGACGGCTGGCGGCAGGTCCGCATGAAGTGGGACGTGCCCCAGGAGATCACGCAGAACGAGCTTTCCATCCGATTCGATCTGGCCTTCGAGCCCGACTTCTGGTGGGCCCCGCATCTGGCCCCCGAGGAAGGCTACGTCATCGGTCAGCACGTCTTTCGCGCGCCGGCTTTGATCGCCCAGCGAGGCCCTTTGACGTTCGTCCTGGCCCCCGATCTCGACGCCGTGGGTCAGCGGACGGAGAACCCCTGGTTTATGGATTACGACGCTCCCAAGAAGCAGATGTGGCTGGGCATGGTCAGGACCGAGATCCCCCACCACGTGCTTTTCAAGAAGGCCCCCGGCATGAAGTTCCCGCCGGGGACCGTGGAACTGAGCTTCTTCCTGGCCGCCTACCGTGACGAAGGCGAAGTGCGAAACCCCTGGTCCAAAGTGGCGGCTTTTCAATGGAAACGCTGGGCCAAGCCGCTCTACGACAAGGGCGAGCCAATCCCCGCTCCCCTGCAGAAGTACGTGCGTCACACGTACGACTGGGCCTTCGACGGATGGGGCAAATCCGTCTGGCAGGAATTCGACCTTAACGGTGTGCGGGTCGGCGCGCCGCAGTTCATCGTCAATATCTCGCAGTCGCCCAACTATCCCGGCCCCTGGTACCAGCGGGAATTCCTGTCCATCTGGAATCAGGCTTGGTTCTCCTCCCTGCGAAGCGCGTCGGGCCTCTATCGCTTCGCCCGCGAAACGCAGGACAAGGAACTGCTTCGCAAGGCGAACCTGACCAAGGAACTGGCTCTGGCCGCCCCCATGAAGGACGGCATCTTCCCCGCCGTGATCGGCTGCGAGAATGAGACTGTCAGGATCGACGGCAAAGACTATCCGCGACCCAAGGGGTGGGAACAGGCCACCTGGAGCAACTCCAACCGCAGTCCCCACGACCACGGGATCTCCTCTCAGTGGTTCCACGTCCTGGACGCCAGTTGGACCGCCCTGCTGATGCTGCGATGGCACGAGGAGTTGGAGGCGGATGAGCGGCTGCTCAATTACGCCCGCGCGTACGGAGACCGCCTGCTGGCGCTGCAGGATTCGCAAGGCTTCTTCCCCGGCTGGCTGCACCCCCAGACGCACCAGCCCGGCCCGGTGATGAACCAGACGCCGGAGACCAGCATGAGCGTGACGTTCCTCTTGAAGCTGGCTGAGCGGACCGGCGAGAAGAAGTACCAGGAGGCCGCGGTCCGGGCTATGGACGCAGTCCTTACCGAGATCGCGCCGACGGGCCGCTGGGAGGACTTCGAGACCTACTGGTCCTGCTGCGGCTGGGGACGCGACAAGTACCTGGGCAAGAAGATCGAACGCAGCGCGATGTACAAGCAGAACAGCTTCTCGACGTTCTGGACCGCCGAGGCGTTCCTGGCGACCTATCGTGCGACAAACCAATCCCGCTACCTCCAGTGGGGCCGCCGCACGCTGGACGAGCTGTCCATGAGTCAGCAGGTGTGGCAGCCGCCGTTCATTTACGTCCCGGCCCTGGGCGGCTTCGGCGTGATGAACTGCGACGGCGAGTGGAACGACTCCCGCCAGACGCTCTTTGCGGAACTCTTCCTCGACTACTACCGCCAGACGGGCAATCCCGACTACTTCGAGCGAGGCGTCGCCGCGCTCAAGTCCGGCTTCATCATGATGTACTGCCCCGAGAACCCAGTCGTCCGCAAGATGTGGGAGAAGGTCTATCCCTGGTTCGGCCCACAGGATTACGGCTTCACGATGGAGAACTATGGCCACGGTGGCCGCACGACCCCCGAGGGCGAAGGCATGGGCGTTTTCACGATCTACGACTGGGGCAACGGCGCCGCGGCCGAAGCCGCGATGCGAATCCTCGACCACTACGGCCACGTCTACATCGACCGCACGCGAGACCGCGCGTTCGGCCTCGACAAGATCCAGGTCCGCCGCCGCGACGAAGGATGGGAACTCATCAACCAGACCGGCCAGTCCCGCTCTGTGCGAGTCGTCTTCGACGATGGCGGCACACAGCAGGTGCAGATCACAGACAAAGCCCTCGTTCCTGGTAGCGACAAGAGGTGACACATGTCCGAGCGCGCGGCCACGTCAGGATATCTGATCGAGAAGACCTTCGCCCATGCATGTCGAAAATCACAGACCAGTCCCGGACTGAGCCAGTCGACTTTCTCCAATAGGCCTGCGCAATACCGCGGCCTCCAACGAGAGCCCCTCTTGGGCTGGTCCGAGGCCCTTCGCGGCTCAGGGGTTGTGGAACCAACCGATCAGGAATTGGAGGCGTGCCTTTTTCTCGAAGGGCTCAATCACACGGGAAAGGCGGAGGATGATGTCATCTGCGCCCTGGAAGATGCAAGAAGAGTGCTGGCCAAGCTCAAGACGCCGGTCGAATGGGAGATCGTCTGGGCAAGATGTATGGACATGGACGTTCCCGATTCCCCTCCGGCTGGAACAGTGCTCCTGGGCTACGAGCCCGGTGAATTCTATCCGCCCACATGCTTGTCACCGATTGCCAACAGCCTCTTCTTCACTGAGTTTGCCGAGTTAAGACTCAGCCGGGAGCAAGACTTGCAACTCAAGGAGCATTATGACAAGCTCAATGAATGGGGTTTGTTTGACACACAAGCGGAGGCCGAGGAGTATCTGAAAGCCTTCTTCACCTTGCTCCCGGATGAGCAACGCTACGCGCACTACATGATTGAGGTCAGAGCAATCGCCGATTAAACAACAGGAGCGGCGTCGGGATCGAAAGCGACGTCCGGATCCAGGGGGAACTGGGGCTTGCGACGGCAGGTGTAGGTCAGGCTCTCGATCAGACGGACGCCTTGCCTCGGGCTGCAAAGGCGGGCCGAGACAGTCCTCCACCATGCACTCGATGAAAAGGGAGAGACTCTTGCCCGTTCTGTCCCGCAATCGTAGGATAGCGGAATCATCGAACCGCCAAAAGGGTCGGGGTCGCTTTGGAGGCAGGAGACCGCCGTGGGCGATCCCGTCGGAGCGTCTACATCCCGGAACAGCTCAAGGTGGAACAAGGCAGGTTGACGGCATGATCTCGGAGTGGATTTGGAGAGTGTTGTGCGTTTGCGTGCTGATGGCGGTGGCCGCCGAAGCGGCGGAGCCGGATGCGAACGTAGCGTCCGCCGGTTGGTTGGATATGGCCAGGGCCGACTTCGACGCATTTCCCAGCCGGCTCGTGGCGGACACGAAGGCCACATTTCTTCGCGGCGACAATCTCGCGCTGCTGGCCTGGGCGGGACTCGCCAGTTATGCGATGAACGACGGCCCTGCTGACGACGACATCGCCGACCACTTCGACAGGCACAGCACCTTCGGCGGCATCGACGAGGACGCGTTGTTCGTCATTGGCTCGCCGGTGACTCATTTTGCCGCCACGGGGCTTTGGTACATCCTCGAAGCCAGGGACCAGAACGACGAGGGCCGCCAGAAGGCGATCACCCTGTTCTCAGCATTGACGATCACCGGCGCCGTCACGGGCGGGCTCAAGGCGATCCGCGACAACGATCAGCCCGACGGCCAAGGCTGGGCCTGGCCCAGCGGCCACACCTCCAGCTCGGTCGCAGTCGCCTCGGTGCTGCACGAATTCTACGGTCTGAAGGTGGGCCTCCCGGCCTACACTGTCGCCGGCGTCGTCGCCTGGCGGATGATGGACGACGGCGACCACTGGGCCAGCGACGTCGTCTTCGGTGCAGCGCTGGGCTGGGTGGTCGGCCACACCGTCGCCCAACGCCACGGCAATCCCGAAATCGCAGGCTTCGAAGTGCTCCCCTACACCGGCAGCCGCGATACCCCGGCCGTCGGCATCAGTCTGTCCAGGCGGTTCTGATCCAGACCACGAACCTGCTACTGCGCCAGGTCGACGGGCACGACGGCTCGCTCGAAATCGTTGGCCGCCATGAGGGGTTTCGGCTTGAGGGCGGCCAGGCCTCGAAGGAACCGGTCGGGGACTCGCTCCAGACGCGTGTTGTAGTACGTCGCAATATCGTTGAAGTACCCGCGGGCCAGGGCAATCCGCTGCTCGATGTCCGCGAGGTTCCTCTGGAGGTTCAGGAACGAGTCCTGGGCCATGAGGTTGGGGTACCGCTCTTGCAGCGTGGCGACCAGCCGGGAGCAAGCCTGATAGTCCGGCCCGGCCACACCCGGCGGCGTCGCCTCCAGTTGCGTGCGTAGCGCGGCCAGTTCCGTCTGCACGTCGCGTTCGTGGTCGCTCAGCCCCTTGACCGCCGCGACGAGGTTGGGGATCAGATCGAACCGGTGCTTCAGTTGCACCTCGATCAGCGACCACGCCTGGCTCACGCGGTTCCGCAGACCGATAAGACTGTTGAACACGAGCCAGATCCATCCAAGGGCCCAGGCCAGCAGGTAGACCGAGGCAGCCGCCACGCAGGGCGTCACGGCACGCGGCAGTCCACCGCCCTGGGCGGAGATGAATACGGCGACGCCTGCCACCGCCAGAACCAGTCCCAGGATACCCCAGATCCAATAGCCGGCCCCCAGGCCACGGCTGATCTGCTGCTCGGTCCGGCACGAGATCAGGAACATCGGGTAGTTGGGATCGGCTGCGATTTCGGCGGCAACGATGTCCTGTCGCTCGCGCGCCTGCCCCATGACGTACAGCGGGGTGTGCAGCGGGATGGCGGTCTCGGTGAACTGCCGGCGATGGTCCGAATCGGGCACCGCACGCAGAGGCCCCTTCCCATAGTACAACGGATCGCTCCGGCCGCAGGTGTGGTTGAAGACCGTGGCCGGCTCGATCTTGGCGCCTTCCGGCTGAACGCGAATAACCCCCAGATCGTCCTTCAGGTGGAACGAGGTCCGCTCGCCGCCGTTGGCGACCGTGGTCCAGCCGCTCTCGTGACGCGTACGCGTCTGGGTCTTGCCGTCCTTGTCGGTGTAGGTCTCGGTGACCGTGCGGGACCAGTGCTCCTGGACGGACCACGAGTAGAAAACGCACCGCTGCTGGGCCAGGTGGCTCACCAGAGGCTGCTCGCTCTCGGCAGTGCCCTTGATCTCGACCGTCCCGATGAACACGCCGGTCGTCTTGGACGTGGGCGTGTCGTCGATCCATCGCCGGCGGCGATTGGCCCGCAGGGCCGCCCACAGACACAGAATTGCCAGCGCTCCGCCCACCCAGGGGAGGAACGCCGGGACGCCTTGAGGACTCATCCCGATCACGTGAGACTCAACGGACATCTGTGAGCAAGCCCTCGTCGGGGTTTCTGTTCCCGGTCGTCAATTGGCGCGCCGGTCTCCTCAATGCCGCCTGAAGCACAACTATGAGAAACAGGAGAGTCAGCGGCATGTAGAACCACGGACTGCCTGCCACACGGAGGAACGGATCGATCAAGGGCCCCAGAAAGAGCACGACGAGAGGCTGCCAGGGATGAGGGTGCTGCGGCTCGATCCAGGCCAGGTCCCCGGCCTCTCGCACGACCGGATGCAGTTCGAACTCCTCGCGAGAGAGCGGACCGAAGACCGAATCGCTACCTTTCGCGAGAATGAAAAATGCCTTCTGAGCCGCTCGTCCGCCCACGCGAATTCGCGAACCCTGGACAAAGATGTGTGCGGCGGTCGCCGTGTACTCTTCGATACAGGAATACATACCCGGATAGTCCCGCAAAGACAACACGCTGCGTTGGCCGTCCCGGAGTATCGCGTCATCCATGTCCTTGAGGACACTGTACCCGTCGCCGATCGCCAATTCGTAGTTCGACCAAGGGGCCGCCTTGGCCCCGCCGGGCAACAACAACAGCACGACGATCGCTCCGAACTGTCTCATATCTCACGTCCTCAACACGGATACCAGCAGACGCCATCGCAAGAATCACTATAATCTCCGCCGCTTTGGGAGTCAATCGACGGAACGACGTCGCGCCGCGAAAGGGTGCATGCCCGAATGGCACTGCCTTGATCGTGGTTGGCGCGGAGCTTGGGCGGCGGTGCCAGAGGCTGTGGTGCCATTTCATCGTGGATGAAGATCTTGCTCTGCGCCGTCAGATCGGTATCATGGTTTTGGCCTTCCTTGGCC
>DATIKY010000054.1:0-24293 GCA_035476995.1 Sedimentisphaerales bacterium
GAAAGTACTGCTCAACCGCCTGGGTGTGGATCTGCCCCAGCGGCTGCGTCGAATTGAGCAGGTCATACAAATGTAGTGAAGACTTTTGCCAACAAAGGCCCTTGGCGCTGTCATAAACGGCCTTTTGCCCCGCCAACAGCGGAACCTGGGCTAATTCTCGGCAAGGAATTGTCTCATCTATTCTGACACAGAGGGGAACAGCCACCGAGTGTCTTCCGCTACTTCCTTCGCTTCTTCTTGAGTTTGTCGAGCTTGCGTACCTGGTGAGGCTTTCGCTCGGCTCGCGCTTTCTTGCGTTTCTTCGGCTCGGCCGGTTCACGGCCCTGACCGAGCGGCTCGACCGGGGCGACGTTCAACTGGCGGGCCGGGACGTTCACCGCGACGATGTGAACACGAATCGGCTGGCCCAGTTGGATCATCTGGCCCGAGCGCTCGCCCATAACACACTGGCTGACCTTGTTGAATCGCCATTCGTCGGGGCCCAGATCTTCGAGCTTGATCAGGCCCTCGATCCCGAACTTGCGGCACTGGACGAAGACGCCGAAACCGGTCAGGCCGGTGACGACGCAGTCCATCTCGTCGCCGATCCGTTTGCTGAGCATCTGGAGGATCAGGACGCTGGTCAGCTCGCGTTCGGCATTGTCGGCGCGCTCTTCGGTGAAGGTGATGTGCTTTCCGACCGGGAACAGGTCCTCGCCCGCGGCCTCCTGCTTTGCAGCGTCCATGCGGCTTTCGAGATACGATTGCAGCACGCGATGAACCAGCAGGTCCGCATAGCGACGGATCGGACTGGTGAAATGGCAGTAATGCGTCGAAGCCAGGGCAAAATGCCCGATGCTCGTCGGGGCATACACGGCACGTTCAAAGCTCCTGAGGACGATCAAGTTCACCGCCAGCGCCCGCTCGGAGTCCTTGACGTAGTTCAAAACCGCCTGAATCGCGGCGCGATCGGGAGTCTTGGGGATGGGGATTCCCATGATTCGCAGCAGCCGGGCCATGTTCTTCATGCTCAGAATGTCCGGCTCGGGGTGGATGCGCCGCATGAAGGGCACATTCTGGCGGTCCAGGAGCGAGGCGACCGCATCGTTGGCCTCGACCATGAACATCTCGATGATCGTGTGCGGATAGCTGTTCTCCGCGGGCTCGGCATCGGCCACCCGCCCGGCCTCGTCGAGAATCAGATGCGGCTCGGGCAAATCCAGGTGGATCATGCCGTGCTCGACGCGACGGGCCTCGATCCGTCTGCTCAGGGCGTCCATGTTCCGAAGGAGATCGATCACCTCGCGTTTGGCGCCTTTCGTGTGCCCCTTGAGGATGCCGTCGGCCTCCAGATAGGTGAGCCTGGCGGTCGAGCGGATGACGCTGTTGGCAAACCGACGGGACAGGATGCTGCCCTTCTCGTCATAGGTGATGTAGACGCTCTTGGTGAAACGCCTCTGCTCGGGCTGAAGACTGCAAATGCCGTTGCTCAGGACCTCCGGCAACATGGGAATCGTCCTGCCCGGCAAATAGATGCTGTTGCCCCGGTCTTTGGCCTCCTCGTCGAGGGGTGATCCCTTGGCGATGAAGTGACTGACGTCCGCGATGTGCACGCCGAGCACCCAGTTGCCGTCTGCGTCTGTCTCCAGGCTGATGGCGTCGTCGAAGTCCTTCGCGTCCGGCGGGTCGATCGTAATGATCACCTTGTGGCTGATGTCCTCCCGGCCGTCGGCTCGCTCGGGGTCGAAACCCAGCGCCGCGGTCCTCGCCTGCTCCAGACACTCCTCCTCGAACTCCCTGGGCAGATGGAACTGGTGCATGACCGACTCGATCTCCGCGTCGTACTGTCCGGCCCGACCCAGCACTTCGACGATCACGCCTCTGGCCAGGTACTTCTCGCTCGGATAGGACAGGATCTCGACGACCACCTTGTCCTTCTCGCGGGCGTTCTTGGCCGTGATGTCCTCGACGACAATCGGCTCGACGAACCGGCTTCCGTCCGGCTGGACAATCCAGCCCTCGGGATGTCGCATGAGGGTGCCGACGAACCGGTTGTTCGCCCGTTCGAGGATCTCCAGGACTTCGCCGGTGCAGCGGACTTCCAGGCCCCGCTTGCCCTTGCGGTTGACCTTGGCCAGGACGGTGTCGCCGTTCATGGCGTCGGCGGTCGCGTCGGGCGGGATGAACAGGTCGCCATGGGCGTTGGGCTCCAGCGGACAAACGAACCCGAATCCCTTGGGATTGGCCCGAAACACGCCCACGACCTGGCCGGCCATCGCGGGCAGGGCAACGAGATTGCCCGAGCCGATGACGATGTGCCCGGCCCGGCGGAGTTCGTCGAACGCCACCCTGAACTCGGTGTAGGCCTCGTCGCCGACGCCGAGCGCCCTGGCCAACTGCGCGACCTTGAGCGGCTGGTACTCCTCACGTTTGAGGAACTTGAGGATCCGATCCTTGTAGACCTGAGGCATCCTTGCACTCCCCTTTTTCAGAAGTCCAGATTCCGATCATGCCGCCGCGCAAAAGCAACAGCACCCTGTCGGACTTGCGTCGACCGGGTGCTGTGGTTTCGCGTCATTGCCGTCATAAACGTCCGGCAGAAAAGAGAGACCCGAGAGGGGCCGGATCAGGCCTTCGCCTTGGCCTTCAGCGCATTGATCTTCTTGGCCAGACGGGATTTCTTGCGGGCCGCGGTCTTCTTGTGCATCGTACTCGTGGAGGCCACCTTGTCCAGCTTCTTGGTCAACAGCCGGAACTGCTCCTGAGCCTCTGTCGCTTTGCCCTCGTCGATGACCGCTTCGAGGTGCTTGATCTGGGTCTTGACCTGGCTCTTGCGAGACCGGTTCAACGTCCGCTTTCTCGCGTTCTGCCTGACTCTCTTCTTTGCCGACAACGAATGTGCCACTTTGGTCTCCTGAACAACTCTTATGTCAATCACTATTTGCCGAGGGTCCGGCCTTGTCCGGCCCGGCCCTGAGCCTGTCTACTCGTGCCCCCACATCCCGATAACAGAAGTCGAGCTGGGCGATCCTGCGATAGATGTCCAACGCCTTGTCTTTCTCACCCTGCTCTTCGTACGCGCGGGCCAGATTATACCGCAATTCCTTGGCCACCGCATCATCTTTTATTTCATACGTGTCGATGGCCTGGCGGAACACATCAATCGCGTCAGCATACCAACCCTTCATGAAGAAGCAATACCCCACCTTGTCCATCGCCGAGATCCGGCGCCGCGGGTCCTTGTGAGCTTCTTGGAAGAGCGGAATCGCATCATTATACCGGCCGTTCCGCATCAGCCGCAACGCATATTCGTACTTGTGGGCCAGATCGGTGGGGTAATTCTCGACGCACAGGCGGTAATGCTCGGTCTCCGCGTCGTTGAGCGTCGCTGTCAGATCGGCGACCCGCTCTTTCCCCTCGGTGGAGTCGGGGCGGGCTTCGAACTGTTTCTTGGCCTCGCGGAGCTTTCGTCGAAGCTGACGGAGCCGCAGGAGGCCCGCCCGTTCCTTGAACGCGAACTCGCGGCTGCGAACGTAGGTGTCCTCGAGCAACTGGACCGCCTCGTTCTCGGCCTTGTCGTTCTCCAGATCCGCCAGGGTTTCGGCCAGGGTGAAGACGTTCTTGGCCAGCTCCGGCTCCCGTGCGTACGCCTTGCGGGCGTCCTCCACAGCCGAGATGCGGTAATCTTCCGTCTTGATGACCCGGTCCTTGGCGTACAGCTTGGCCTGCGTCTCCTGGTCGCGGATCGACTGGCGGAAATCGCCGTGCCCGTTGTAGTTGCCCTTGGACATCGTCAGCTCGGCCGAGAGGTTCTTGAACTCGTCGGCCAGTTCCTTGCTCTCGGACTTCATGCGGTAGGCCCGCTGGCAGGCGGCCACCGCCTTGTCATACTGTCCCAGGGCCTTGTAGCTGTCCTTGAGCAGCAGATAGGTCTGCAACGAGGGCTTCTCCAGGGCGTTGTTCGTCTGAAAAATCAGGTTGGCGATCCAATGGGCGGTCCTCGAAAACCCGCCATCGACCGCAGCCTTGAGCATGGCTTCCGCGTACGCCAGGTTATCGGGGTCCTTGACGAACAGGTACTCGGCGTTGAGCATCTGTTCGAGGGGACTCTTGGCCCGCATCCGCTTGACCTTCTCCATCATAGAAGGCTTCTTGCCGCCTTTGCCCCGCCTCTGCAGGCCTAGCTCGCACAAGGGCAAATGGCCCTCTTCCAGAGCGTCCGGCGCCCGGGCCAGGCCGCTGAGGTACATGTCGATGGCGTAGTCGTACTGCTTTCCATCGGCCGCCTTGCGGGCGTTCGCGAAGAACGCCTTGGCCTCCGCCATTTGCTGTTCGTTGGAGATCTGGACCATGGCGGCCTCGTGCCGTTCGCTTGGGGCGACAGTCTCCGCGGTCGGTTTCTCCTCCTCTTTGATTCTCTTGCGATGGGGGACCGGCTTGCTTGCGGCCCCGGCGGACTTGGACGTCTTGGAGCCAAGGTTGAGCCGGGACCGCAAACGCCTCAGATCGTCCACCAACTGCTTGTCCTGTGGCTTGAGGCGAATGGCCCGTTGGCAAGCGGCGGCGGCCCGGTCCAATTGTCCGATGGCTGCGTAGGCATTCCGAAGGTCCACATACAGATCGGCCGAAGGCCTGGTCGAGTTGTTGTTGGCCAGAAAGACCAGATCGGCGATCCATTTGGCGGCATCGCGATATCCCCCGTCCACCGCCGCGTGGAGAAGGGCTTCGCCGTAGGGCAGGTGCTCGGGATCCATCGCCAGCAGGTATTCGGCGTTGAGCATCCGGTCCAGCGGAGCGCCGGTGCTTTCGAGCCGCCGGGCGACTTCATCCGCCGAGGGCTTGCTCCCGCCGCGTTCCTGCCTCTGCAAGGCCAGGACGCGAAGCTCGATGTGCCCTTCCGCGACGTCGTCCGGCGCCAGGCGAAGACCGTCGAGGTAGGCCTCGACCGCACGGTCCAAGTCGCCTGCCTCAGACGCCTGCCGGGCCCGCTCGAAGTGGCCTTTGGATTGCGACTGTCTGTGAGCATCCGATTCAGGCATCATGTCGTTAAGTGTCTGTCTCTCCAAATGATGTATTCATATCATGGTAGTCATCGGCAGGATTTTGTCAACGAATAAATGCTTGTACGACATCCGGGGCTGTGCTATAAACAAGCCTCTGCACGTTGTTTCGGATGACTATGGAACCGGTCTTCGGTCGGACAACACAGGGTGACTGCGCAGGTGCTCAAGCCCGGTCGGCAGGGATTCAGGAACAGCCGCGACGCCAGCAAGGCCCGGCTCCAGTTCCACGTTATGGTGCGTTCCGGAGAAATCTACATGAGGACAGCCCTCGAACAGTACGATCCGCAGATCTACGAGTTGATCCGCCAGGAGGAGGCCCGCCAGAGCGGTTCCATCCGCCTGATTCCGTCGGAGAACTACGTCTCCAAAGCCGTGATGATGGCCACGTCGAGCTGCCTGACCAACAAGTACGCCGAGGGTTACCCCGGCAAACGGTACTACGAAGGCCAGCAGGTCACCGACCTGATCGAGAAACTCGCCCAGGACCGGGCCAAGAAAGTCTTCAAGGCCGATCACGCCAACGTGCAGCCCTACTCGGGCTCGGTGGCCAACCTGGGCGCCTACGCCGCCCTGCTCCAGCCCCACGACACGATCATGGGCATGTCGCTCGTCCATGGCGGCCACCTCACCCACGGCTGGAAGGTCTCGATGACCAGCAAGTTCTACAACTCGGTTTCCTACGAGATCAACACGCAGACGGGCCGTCTGGACTACGACCTGATCCGCGACCTGGCCAAGAAGCACAGGCCCAAGCTCATCATCTCCGGCGCCACCGCCTACCCGCGAGCCATCGACTTCGCGGCGTTCGCGGAGATCGCCCGCGAAGTGGAGGCGTACCTGGTCAGCGACATCGCGCACATCGCCGGCCTGGTCGTCGCAGGCATCCATCAGAGCCCGGTGCCCTATGCCGACGTCGTCTCGACGACCACGCACAAGACCCTCCGCGGCCCCCGCGGCGGCATGCTCTTGTGCAAGGCCGAGCACGCGGACAAGGTGGACAAGGCGGTCTTCCCCGGTCTCCAGGGCGGACCGCACATGCACACGCTCACGGCCATCGCGGTCGCATTGGCCGAGGCCGACACGCCGGAATTCGTCGCCTACGCCAAGCAGATCGTCGCCAACGCCAAGGCGATGGCCGAGAAACTGATGGAGTACGGTTTCAACCTCGTTTCCGGCGGGACCGATAACCACCTGATGCTCATCGACCTGAGGAACAAGGGCATCACCGGCAAGAAGTTCGCCAAGGCCCTCGACAGGGCGCGCATCGTCACGAACTACAACACCGTCCCAGGGGACCCCGCTCCGCCATTCAATCCGAGCGGCCTGCGACTGGGCACGCCGGCGATCACGACCCGCGGCATGAAAGAGGATGAGGCGCGACAGGTCGCCGCGTTCATCCATCGCGTGGCCGAGAACATCGACAAAGAACCCGTGATTGAGGAAGTCGGCAAGGAAGTCCTGATGCTCTGTTCGCAGTTCCCGGTGCCCGAACATTTCATCATCCCGAACAAGAACGGGAGATTGTAGTTCGCACTCGCGGCAGGAAGGCCGCATACGGCGCTATGGGGTCAGAGAATCTAGCTACAGCCATTCTCGGTCTGAACGAAACCGGTCGATACATGCTCGCAGCCGCGGCATCGACCGGCCTGTTCACGATCAAGGCCGTGGCGGATCTGGACCAGCAGAAAGCACAGAAGGCCGCGAGGGAGTACGGTTGCGAGGCGTTCACCGACTATCGCCAGTTGGTCGTCCGCAACCAGCTCGATTGCCTCCTGGTCGCCGCGGAGACGCACGCCTGCGACGAACAGATCAAGACCGCGATCAAAAGAAAATTCCACGTCCTCAAGGCGTCGCCGCCGGCCAGGACGTTCGCAGAGGCCCTGGAGTTCGTCGAGTTGGCGCAGGCGGAGAACGTGCAGTTCGCCGTCGCCAACCCTACCCGGTTCTGGACCGGCAGCGTCATGGCCCGGAACCTGATCACGCAGGGCCGGCTCGGACACATCTTCCTGATCGCCGTCTCGTGCAGGTTCAGCTCCACAGACCGGCCCGCCTGGCAAATCGATCCCCAGGTAGCGGGCGGAGGACTCCTCTTGCACGACTGCTATCCGGTGCTCGATCAGGTTCTCCGAGACTTCCCCCTGCCCGAGCAGGTGTACGCCCTCAAGACCAATCAGGCCCCGGACAAGCAGCAACGACTATGCCTGACCGAGGACACTGCGGTGGTTTCCATGCGGTTCAACGACGCATTCATGGGCAGTCTCGTGGCGACCCGCAGCAGCGAAATCCAGGGCGGACGCGTATGCCTTGAGATTCACGGCAAGGAAGGTCGTTTGACGATCGCCGACGCCGAGGTCTCCCTCGCACGCGACGGTCAGGAAGACCAGCGATGGCAGCATCGAGAGACCGAGCAGGTTCTGATGGAGCGTCTGTTGTCCAGTTTCGCTCAGAGCCTGCGGAATCCGGAACAGCATGAGTTTCCAGGGGCCGGCGCCGAAAGTCTCAAGAACATGGCCGTGCTGGAATCCGCCTATCTATCGGCCAAGACGGGGTTCCCGGAAGAACCGGCGCGCATCCTGCGGATGGCAGGCCGTCCGGCGGCGGCCATGACGAGCGTCTGACCACCTCAAACGTCTACTTCTCCTTCGTTCCCCAAGACTCCAGGCTCTGGGTTTTGATGCGGTTCTTCTCTTTCCGCTGGGCCAGCGGGGTCAGGACCTTCTCGGCGTACTCCTCCTGGCCGATCTTCAGCCCGTTCAAGCCGGCGTACCGCCGCGCGATCCGCTCCTCCAGGTAGGCGATTCGGTTGTCCGGATTCGGATGCGTGGAGAAGAACTCGATGGGCCGGACCATCTGGAGTTCTTCGAGGATCTTCATGGTCTCGACCATCCCGTTGGGATCGTATCCGGCCTGGGTCATATAGGACAATCCCGTCAGGTCGGCGTCCTTCTCATCCTCGCGGCTGTACTGCAAGGACAGCAAAGCTGCCATGACGCTGGCTCCGTGGACCGCCGAGGGCGAGTCGCTGCCGGCGCCCACCGCGCCCAGGACGGCCAACATCCCGATTTGCCGGCTGAGGGCCGCCATGCTGTCTCTGGCGACGACGTGGCCCGTCTCGTGGGCCAGCACGGCGGCCAACTGCGACTCCGTCTTCAACTCCGCCAGAAGCCCTCGGGTGATGTAGACGTAACCGCCGGGCAATGCCAACGCATTGGTCATCTTGGTGTCCACCGCGGCGAAGTGGTAGGAGAGGTCCGGCTGGTGACAGACGCGCGCGATCTTCTGCCCGATCTGATTGATGTAGTTCTGAAGATTGTCGTCGGGTATCAGACCCCCCAGTTCCTTTTCGATGATCGGAGCGTACTTGCGGCCCACCGCCACGTCCTTCTCGGGCGAGAAGAGCATCATCTCTTCGTCCCCCGTGGCGGGATTGACGGCGCACCCCGACAACGCCGTCAGCGACAGCCCCAGACCACAAACGGCCAGAATCGCTCTGTGCACCACGACACCTGCTCCTGACGCAAAAGAATTTGCTTGATAGCCAAACCGCGATCATTATATTGATGGTTTTGCCTCGATGGTAGAGAAAAGGATGGCCCAATCCAAGTCCTGTGAAGGGTGCAGCCACGCCCACGACTGCAAGAAAGTCTATGAGCAGTTTGGCTGCGCCGGGGGTCCATCGATCGCCTGGGCGGTCGTGGTCGCTTTCCTGGTGCCGATCCTCGTGTTCATCGGGGCGCTGGCCGGGTTTGGACGGCTCCTCGAAGGCGCCGTGAATACGCGGTATCAGATGCCGCTCGCGGCGGCGCTGGCCCTGGCCGCTACGACGGGTGTGATGCTGGTGTTGCGCGTTGCGACTCGACGGCACCAGAAGAAGTAGGTTTCGGAACGAATCAGTATGACCACAGCGACACAAGACAGCCGCTCCTTCGCCGGGGGGGTGCATCCGCCGGAAGGCAAACACCTTACCGAAGACCGGGCCATCGAACCCGGTCCGGCCGTGAAAGAGCTTTCCATACTTCTCAGTCAGCACATTGGAGCGCCGGCCCAAGCAGCCTTAAAGAAGGGCGACGCTATAGCCGCCGGCCAACAGATCGGCGAGTGCAAGGCGTTCGTCTGCGCACCGGTCCATGCGCCGGTGGCAGGAAAGGTCAAGGACGTCTCGCTGTTGCCGCACGTGGTTCTCGGACGCACGATGGGCGTGGTTCTGGAAGCCGAAGCGCCCGCCCAGCCCGCGCTCCCGTCGTTCCAGCGGCCCCAGGCCTTCGATCCCGCCAAGTACACGTCCGAGCAGATCTGCAACGCGGTTCGCGAAGCCGGAATCGTCGGCATGGGCGGCGCGGGCTTCCCCACGAGCGTCAAGATCCAACCGGATGCCAAGACGCCCAAAGACACGCTGATCGTCAACGGCTGCGAATGCGAGCCCTACATCACCTGCGACTACCGCGTCCTGATGGAGTGGACCGAACAGGTCATCACTGGCGTGCAGCTCATCGCCCGCGCCTGCGGAGCCAAAGACGTCTACATTGCCATCGAGGACAACAAGCCCAAGGCGATCGATCGCATGAATGCGTCGCTTCAAAGTCTCGGGCTTGCGTCCACCATCCGTGTGGCGCCTGTCAAGACCAAATACCCCCAGGGCGGCGAGCGGCAGCTCGTCCGGGCCGTGACGAAAAAGGTCGTCCCGACCGGCGGCATCCCTCCCATGATTGGCGTGGTCGTCAGCAACGTCGCGACCGCCGCCGCGGTGGCCGACGCGGTCGTCTGCCAGAGGCCTCTCACCCATCGCGTAGTCACCGTCACCGGCCTGGGCATCGCCAGGCCCGGCAACTATTACGTCCAGATCGGGACCCCCGTCCAGACTCTGATCGACCACTGCGGCGGCATGACCGCCGACGCCGTGAAAGTCGTCTCGGGCGGCCCGATGATGGGGATCGCCATCGCCGACCTGAGCACGCCCATCACCAAGACCGGCGGCGCCCTGATGGTCCTGACCAGGCAGCAGATCGGCCAGGACCGATTCGAACAACGGCAGAGCCCCTGCATCCGCTGCGGCCGATGCCTCCAGGCCTGCCCCGAGAATCTCAATCCGACGAAGATCGCCCACGCCGTGAAGAACAATCTCATGGACGTGGCCGAGAGCTACTATATCAGCGCCTGCATCGAGTGCGGCTGCTGCAGTTTCGTCTGCCCGGCCAATATCGACCTCAGCGGGTTCATCAAGACAGGCAAGATCCTCCTGGCCCGCCAAAGGAAGAAGATGCCGAGCTGATCCACACCGCCGCCATCAGAAGGGATACCGAGGATTCCATCGATGCCACAAGACATCACCGTCTCTTTCGCCCCGCACATCCGCCAGCCGCTGTCGACGCGGCGGGTCATGCTCGACGTGCTCATCGGGCTGATTCCGCTGGTGGCCGCAGCCGGCATCTACTTCCGGGCTCGCGGCCTGATCCTCATCGGCGTGTGCGTCGTCTGGTGCATGGCGACCGAATGGATCTGTAATCTGATCCGCAAGAAGCCCGGCTCGCTCTGGGACCTCAGTGCCGTCGTCACCGGCGTGATCCTGGCGCTGTCGCTCCCGCCGGCACTGCCCTTCTGGGCGGCCGCCATCGGCTCGGTGATCGCGGTGGGCGTCGCCAAGATGGCTTTCGGCGGGCTCGGGGCCAACGTGTTCAATCCCGCCATGGTCGGTCGGGCGTTCCTGACCGCCTCCTTCGGGGTGCTGATGACCACCTGGACCGTGCCCGCGACGATCGACGCCACTTTGCCCCAGGTCGGCCCACAGAACATCGTGGACGCCCGAACCCAGGCGACGCCCCTGGCCTGGAGCAAGATCGCCATCAACGACGGAGCGGGCGCCGACATCTACAACGAGCGGCAGTTCGTCTCGACCGTCACCGGCAACATCCCCGGTTCGCTCGGCGAAACCAGCGTGATCGCCGCCCTCCTGGGCGGAGCCTACCTGCTGATCCGCCGGACGATCGACCTGCACATCCCCGTCGCGGTGCTGCTGGCGGCGTTCGCCTTCGCCGCGATCGCATATCTGGTGAACCCCGATGCCTACGTGCAGCCGTTCTATCATCTCACCAGCGGCGCGCTGCTGTTCGGCGCGTTCTTCATCGCGACCGACCCGGTGACCGCCCCGTTGACGCGCCGGGGAATGTGGCTCTTCGGACTCGGAGTCGGTGCGATCACCCTGCTGATTCGCGTCGTCGGCAAGTATCCCGAGGGATTCATGTTCGCGGTGCTCGTGATGAACGGCCTGACGCCCCTGATCGACCGATTGTTCCGGCGCGTGCCGGTGGGAGGGAAACCTCGTGTTGGATAACATCAAGATCTTCGTACGGGAAAGCTGGCTGCTGGTGACTGCGGCCCTGCTCTGCGGGCTCCTGCTGGCCGCGACGAACGCGGCGCTCGGGCCGCGGATCGAGATGAACAAGACGCTCAAGCTGACCAGCCTCGCCGCGGGCCTGCTGCCCGAGGCCAAGAGCTTCGCCCCGCTGCCGGAGGCCATCGAGGTCAAGGGCCTTGACGGCAAGCCGGAATCCGCTGTCGTGTTCAAGGCCACCGCTGACGACAAGACCGTGGGCTGGGCCTTCAAGGCGGTCGGGTCGGGATTCGCAGACAAGATCGACCTGGTCGTCGGGGCCGATGCGTCGTTCAGCAAGCTCACCGGCTACGACGTGGTCTCCAGCAGCGAGACACCCGGCTTCGGCGACCAGATCAAGTATGCCTACTATCGTGGCCAGTTCACCGGCGTCCCGGCCGAGAAATTCACCCTCGTCGGGGTCGGCGCGGCCAACCCAGCGGACATCGACTCGACCATCGTGGCCATCAGCGGCGCGACGATCAGCAGCGCGGCGGTCGTCCAGGCCATGAATCACTACCTGCCGCAACTGAAGGAACAACTCCAGCAGAAAGGGCTGATCCCCAATGGCAGCAACCCTTGACGGACAGACAGGCTTGTACAAGGACGCCGTGGCCAACGGGCTGTGGCGGGAGATGCCGGTGTTCGGCATGCTCCTGGGCACCTGCCCGACCCTGGCGGTGACCGCCGCGGTCAAGCCGGCCCTGACCATGGGCTTGTGCGTGATCTTCGTGCTCGTGTGCAGCAACATCATGGTCAGCCTGATGCGAAAGGGCCTGCGGCCTCACGTCCGCATTCTGCTGTTCACGCTGACGATCGCGGCTTTCGTGACGGTCGCGGACCTGTTCCTGCGGGCCTACCAGCCGGCGATGAGCGAGGCCCTCGGCCCGTATGTGCCGCTGATCATCGTCAACTGCGTCATCATCTGGCGGGCCGAGGCCCGCGCCAGCAACAGCGGTCTGATGCTCAGCATCGTGGACGGTCTGGCCATGGGAGCGGGCTTCACCATCGCCCTGTGCGCCCTGGCCGTGATCCGCGAGATCCTCGGCACGGGCCGGCTCTTCGAGATCCAGGTCATGCCCACCGCCTTCCCCACCTGGGCCGCGATGGGCATGCCGGTCGGCGCGTTCCTGACGTACGGGTTCGTGCTCGGGTTCATCAACTTCATGAAACGCAAACGAGCGTAGGAGGCCAATGATGGATTTGCTTTACACGCTCATGATGGGCTTCGTCTCGGTCGTGCTGATCAACAACCTGGTTTTCACGAAGTTCCTGGGCATCTGTCCCTACATCGGCGTCTCGGGCCGGATCGACATGGCCTTCGGCATGGGCTTGGCCGTCACGTTCGTGATGACCCTCAGCGGCGCGCTGACCTGGATGATCGACCACTGGCTGCTGATGCCCTTGAACCTCGAAGTGGCCCGGTACGTCGCGTTCATCATGGTGATCGCGGCCGCCGTGCAGTTGGTGGAGATGTACCTCAAGAAGTTCATCCCCTCCCTGTACGAGAGTTTCGGGATCTTCCTGCCTCTGATCACGACCAACTGCGCCGTGCTGGGTCTGTGCCTGTTCCTCGTCGTCTGGGGCACCGGCAGCCTGATCGAGGCAGTCGTCCTGAGCTTCGGCGGCGGCATCGGCTTCACCATCGCGATCTGCATCATGGCCGGCATTCGCGAGAACATGCAGATGGTGGACGTGCCGGAGTCCCTCCAGGGGGCGCCCATCACGTTGATCACGGCGGGACTTCTGGCTCTGGCCTTTATGGGTTTTGCAGGAATGATATGATGACCTTCGCACCTGTTATCGGTTTGGCAAACGGCGTGGTGATGGCCGGGTTGATCATGTTGGGCCTGAGCCTGACGTTCGCGGTCATCCTGCTGGTCGCCAGCGAGAAGTTCAAGGTTCCCGTGGATCCGAGAGTCACTCAAGTCTACGACGCTCTGCCGCACCTGGACTGCGGCGCCTGTGGCTATCCCGGCTGCAGCGGTTACGCCAAGGCGGTGATTGCCGTTCCGCAACTGCTCGGCAAGTGCGGCCCTGGCGGAGCCACTGCCGCCAACGCAATCGCAGCGGTGCTCAATCTCCAGATGAGCAGCTCCGGCCCCGCACTAAGACCCATCGTCCATTGCCGCGCCCGCACCTCAGACAAGACCTTCCATGGCCGCTATCAGGGCATCCCAAGCTGCACCTCGGCCAACGCCCTGGCGAACGTGCAGGCCTGCAAATTCGGGTGCCTGGGCATGGGCGACTGCACCCGCGCCTGCAAGTTCGACGCCCTGCACATCGTCGACGGTCTGTCGACCGTGGACTACGCCAAGTGCACCGGCTGCGGCGCCTGCTCGAAGGCCTGTCCCCGCAACCTGATCCAGATGGTCCCCTTCTCCCACGAGAACATGATGACCGTCGCGTGCAGCAGCAGGGAGAGCGGCAAGAACACGAGGGCCTTCTGCGCCGTCGGCTGCATCGGCTGCGGCCTGTGCGTCAAACAGAGCGACGCCTTCACGGTCCAGGACAACCTCGCCCGTATGGACTACGCCAAGTTCGAGCCCAACGGCCAGAATGAAACGGCGTACAACAAGTGCCCGACCGGCGTGATCGTCTACCGCGGCAAATCCGCCCCGGCCCCGCGCGAGCCCAAGGCCAAACAGCAGCCCACCGCGACGAGCTGAGCCGCCCAGGATCGGCCATGGACACGCTCAGAAACCTCTATCGCATCGGACATGGCCCGTCGAGCAGCCACACCATGTCGCCGCGACGAGCCTCGTCCTGATCCCCTGCATCGAGCGAAACGCCCACGCGGCGGTGCGGTCCCTCAGTTGCGCCCGCTTCGCCTTCCTCTCCGACGGCCAGCATCACATCCGCTACGACGACGTCGTGACGGTCATGGCCGAGACCGGCCACGCCCTGTCCAGCCTCTACCGCGAAACCTCCGCCGGCGGCCTGGCCCGCATCTACAAACGCCACCTGCCCGAAACGCCATGCAAGCCCTGACTGCGCCAGGTGTGGGCAGGTACTCGCTGATTGACGCTCGGCCCAGCCGATGCTATCCTCGACATAGAGTGGTCAGATGAGAGACTCACGATAACAACCGGAACTCTCGCAGAGGGGATTCATGCGCAGGAGGGACTTGTCGTTCTGAGGCGCAGCCGAAGAACCTGGGCACAGGACGAGAGGTTTCTCTCGGTCACGAGCCAGATCTTTCACTCCGCTCCGCTACGTTCAGGATGACAGAGCCCGCACAGGGATCAGTCCGAATTCGTCTTCTGACAAGACCGATCCATCCCCTCAGTATCGTACGGCGTACCACAGGAGCCCGATCCACTCGTGCAGGGCGACCGTGGTTCTTTCGAGGTGGGCCACTCTGGGCGTCAGTCTCTCCTGGATTCCGACGGCCGGGCGGTGCGTGAAGCACACCGGGATCGGCACGATCGTGTCCTGGGGGAAGGCCCGCTCGAAGACGCCCTTCGACCGCATCATGTGCGTGGCGGAGGTGACCAGCCCGATCCGTCGGCCCTGGGCTTTCGGCAACAGAGCGGCCAGATTCGTCGCGTTCTGCATCGTGTTGTGCGAGTCCGCTTCGACGACCATCCGCTCGGCGGGCACGCCAAGCGTCAGGGCCATCGACTTCATCACTTGGGCCTCGCTCTCTTCTCCCGGCCTGGGCGGTCCGCCGCAGAATGCGATGGCGTCGGCGCCGCTCTGTTTGAAGTACTGCACGCCGCGGTAGAGACGAGGATAGGCCTCGCGACCCAGATCGGGATACTCCCGCAGACCGCCCGACGGATATATGCCGCCGCCGAGGACAACGATCAAATCGAGCGTTTCCAGCGTCTGGGGCGTCGGACTGACATATCGATGCTCCAGCGAATAGACGAGCAGGTTGCCCACCGGCTCGAGGCTCGCGGTCAACAGTACAAGAAGACCCAGCAGCGTCAGCCACCAACCGAGCTTAGACAACCTGCGGCCGCGCTGCCACCGCGTCAGGATTACTCCCGCGATGAGCAGCAGGAGCACCCAGACGATCGGCGTGGAAAGCGATTTGATGAGCATCAAGTCCTTCCGTATTCACTGAACGATTCACTGTGCCCGCGGCATGATGCCCCCCGCCTTGTCCCTTGTCAAGAGACTGTCCGACATGCGGGCACTCAACACAGGGCGAACCGTGAATCGGATGGTGGACGAGGCCCCCTGTCGGTCGACGCATCGAAGCTCGTACGCCCCCGGCGGTAGAACGAGGCGTCGCGATGCGCCGCCGCCATCGAGCCTGCCGTTCAGGAACCACTGATTGTCGCCGTCCCGGTTGGCGGAGACATTGACGACGGCCGTGCCCCCGACGGCGAGGAACGTCTCATTCATGCCCGGCGAGACGATCCGCAGGTTCTCGGCCAGCTCTCGCGGAAGAGAGAGCGGCCTGGCGACCCAGATCGGCTCGGGCCTGGGCGGATCGGCAGGCGCCCGCAATTCGGGCAGATCGAACAGCCTGCACAGAAGCGGTTCGGCCGCCTGGGCTCCGACATACTCCAATCGGCCCGCGCCGCGGAATCGCCCTACCCATACCCCTATGGCGTACCGACGATTGTGGCCGACCGCCCACGCGTCCCGACGGCCGGAGCTGGTGCCGGTTTTCCACATGAACCAGGGAACGCGGCCGTCCGCTCCTTCGTTCGCAGTCGCGGGGGTTCGCCGCCGGGAGGAGAGAATGTCGCTGATGGCGTCGCAAACCTGCGGCCTCAGCGCCGGCGCCGACTCGCTGAGCTCATCGGCAAACAATCGCGGCGTTCGTCGAATCCCCTCGCGGGCAAGCGTCGCGTACGCATTCGTCAGGTCCAGAAGGCTCACTTCGATGCCTCCGACCGCCAGGGCCAACCCGCCGCGTCGCTGGGCATCGGCCGGAAGGCGGACCCCCGCCGCCTCCAGCACGCCGCAACATCGGGCCAGGCCGATCCCCTCGGCCACCAGGATCGCCGGAACGTTGAGCGACCGGCGGAGGGCCTCGGCGGCGCTGATCTGGTCCGCATGCGTGCCGTCGAAATTCGAAGGCGTCCACGCCCCGCGAGCGATCGGAACATCGTACACGATGGATTCGGCGCTAAGCCGTTCCATCTCGAACGCAGCCGCATAGAGAAAGGGCTTCAGCGCCGAGCCGGGACTGCGCTTGGCCAGAACGCCGTTCACCTGGCCGTCCACGGGATCGCCGCAGTCGCCGGAGCCGAGCATGGCCACGACCGCCGACTCCGCAACGTCGATCACGACCACCGCCAGTTCGGTCCCCTCGGGCAGAGTCGCTAAATGCGCCCAAGCCAATCGTTCCACTTGAGCCTGGAGGTCCAGGTTGATCGTTGTGCGGCCCCCCTGCGGCCTGCGTTTGAGTGCGAGAAATCCCGCGTGGATTGCCCGCGGAAATCGCGGCGACGCATAGACGGTGATCGGACACGCCAAGGCGTCCGCCAGTTGTCGTTCCGAGATCAGCCCTTTCTCGAACATGCTGAGAAGGACGACACGCTGCCGTTTGCGAGCAGCGTCGAGCCGCCTGTCCGGACGGTAACGGCTCGGCGACTGGGGCAGGCCCGCCAGCAGCGAGGCCTCCGCCAGCGACAGGTCCTTCGCCCGTTTGTCGAAGTACCGCAGCGAGGCCGCCTCGACGCCCTGCAGATTGCCGCCGTACGGCGCGACGTTGAGGTAGACCTCCAGGATCTGCTCCTTGCTCAGGAGGCGATTCATCTGGAGGGCTCGAAATGCTTCGATCAGTTTCGCCCTGCACGTGCGGGGGCGATCGTCCATCATCCGGCAGACCTGCATGTCCAGCGTACTGGCCCCGGACACGATCCGCCCGGCCCGGACGTTCTGCCCGACGGCTCGGAGGATCGCCAGCGGATCGATGCCCAGATGGCGATGGAATCGCTCGTCCTCGACCGCAATCGTCGCCTGAATCAGCCAGGGCGACACGTCCTGCAAAGAGACGAAGTACCGCCACTGCTCGTCGGGCCCGACGAGGCAGAGCATGGGCCGGCCCTTGGCGTCAAGGACCGCCGGACTGACAGACCACTTCTCCAATCGCTCGATCGGGAAGGGGCACAGGAGCCAGGCTCCCACAAACGCAACCGCCGTAGCCGCTGCGACGAGACTCGTCAAGCCGAGAAGGAGCTTGAGCAACTTGATCGAGCGTTTCCTCTGCATTGCTTTTTGCCCAGGAACCTACCGACCGCGAATCGTCACCCGCCCCGCCTTTCCCAGCGAGGCCACCGAGTCGTCGTACATGCACGAACCCTGAATGGGCGGCAGCGAGAACTCGCCGGCGGTGATCGCGCGGAGGGCATACCGATACGTTCGCGGCGTGGACTCGGCCGTGCAGAACAGTACGACGCGGTCGTCGAGAAACTCCACGTGGTCGGGCTGCTCATCGGGCTCGCCCGTGTCGGCGGACGTCGCCAGGCGGGGGTTCTCCACTTCGAGCCCGCCCGGCAGTGCGTCCACGACCGCAATGTTGTGGACCGCATCGCCGTTCGTACTGATCGTGATCTCGACCCGGACCAAGTCCCCCACCGCGAGGGTGTTCGCATCGACAGGCTTGCCCTCGCGATCCACCCACCGTCGCTCGACGTAGAGCCGGCGGTCGAAGGGCCTGACCAGATCGTCGCGGACCAATCCCCTGCTCGTCGCGATCACGAAGATCGTGCCCTGGCCTTCGGAGGAGATCGCAACCGGCTCGGCCGCGTTGCGAACCTCCAGCGACGCGGGCTTTTCGTGCGTGAACGGCGTCGCTTGGCCGCCGGCCTGGATCGTCCCGCTGAACTGCGGCGCGTCGCCACGGGTCATCGCCTGATAACGAGCCAGAGCCGCGATCGCGGCAGCGTTGTTCAGCGTGCTGCCCCACTGACCGTTGGATCGAGCCTTGTCCAGGCTCGACGCCAGCGGCGCGACCATCGGATGGTTCGGCTCAATCTCCAGCAGCGTGCTGAGCCAGACGGCCTCCTGCTGAATCTGCGAGGTCAGCCGGCCGGTGGTCGTCGTCGCCATAGCCCCCTGCGGCGGACGGTCCGGCAGCAGGGACAGAGCCCTCCCCTTGTTCCCGGCAGCATGGAAAGCCCCCGCCAGGTGCGACAGAGCCGCAAGGTCGAGCTTCTCCTTCTGTTCGGCCAGACGGGCCATCCACCCGTGAGGCGGGTCCCCGAACGTCGCGAGTACGTGACAGACCAGGGCTCGGACGCCGAGATCCATTCTTTCGTCGTCCGTGTCTCGAAGACGGCTGTCCAGATACTTGGCCAGTTCGCCTGTGAGCCGCGAATCAAGATCATAGCCCGCATTGCGGGCTTCGAGCAGGCAGGAGGCCGCGTAGGCGGTACCCCAGAGATTCGGGGTCGGGTCGCCGGGCCAGTAGCTCAGGCCGCCGGAATAGGTCTGCATCGACCAGAGCCTCGCAATGCCCGCTTTGACCATCTCGTCGATCGCCTGGGTCCGGGCGGGACTCACGATCTGCGATGCGTGGAGCAAAGAGAGCAGCCGGCTGCTCGTCTGTTCAACACAGCCATAGGGATAGCGAATCTGCTCTTCCAGGGCGGCCTCCAGACTCACGCTCGGCCTGGCGCCGACGGAGACGGTCGTCTGCACCGTCCCTTCGACAAAAACATCGGGCGGAGAAATCTGGAGCGTCTGCCCGGCCGCGAGGGTCTTCAGTTCGACAACCGTGTGCAGAGCCGTCGCAGGTCGCACGGGCAGAGAGGCAAGGCTGCGCGCCTTCAGCGGTTCGGCGCTTTCCCCCTGCTCGGCCGCTTCGATCCGGATCTCGCCTGAGCCCATTGCCGTCGCGGTCACGTGCTGCCACAACGTCAGCGGCTTGCCGGGCTCGACGACCGCGGTCTGCTGGTCCTGGACAAGCGATAATCCAACGGGCCCGGAGGCTTCCATGGTCATCCGCAGGTTCAGCGGCCGATCGCTCGAATTGAAGAGCTTGACTGGAACGGCAAAGCGATCACCCGGAGCGGCAAACCGCGGCCAGCTCGATTCCACCAACAGCGGCGCGGTCAACGTGAGGGCGTGCTCGGCCCGCCCGTATCGGTCGCCATCCACCGCCACCGCCATGATCCGCAATTCGCCCGTCAGGTCGGGCAGTCTCATCTGCACGGTGGCCCTCCCCTCGCTGTCGACCGGAATCGCCTCCCGCCAGACCACCGCCGGGGCGCGAACACGCGTCGCCACCGGGCTTCGCCGCAGCGAGTCCAGGTCGTACCCGTCGCCGCCGATGCGAACGATCCCTGCGGGACGTTTGTAGTCGGGCAGCAGCCAGTTGAAAACATCGGCAGTCCAGACGCCGGCGGCCCGAGGTCCGAGAAAGAACTCGTGCGGCTGGGGCGTTTCATACGCACCGGCCAGCAGGATGCCCTCGTCCACCGCCCACACATGCACCAGGCCAGGCCGATTCGGATCGACGGGCCGACCCGCGTCCACCGTCACGGTCGCGGCTTGGCCGGGGCGGGCCTTCGTCGGGGCGTCGATGCTCACCGCCATTTGGCGGGACGCGTGATCCATCAACAACTGGACCGTGCCCAGTCCACGATGGGGCAGCCAGCTCTCCTCGTTGGGATCGACCGCCCGCACGACCGTGGCCGTCAGGAACGCGCTGCCTCGAAGGCCCCCCGGCAGATTCACATCCAACTCGCACGTGTTCTCGGCGATCCTGGCGATCCGATGAGAGACCACGCTGTCGGTCTCCAGGGTCAGGAGCACGACGCCGGGGACGGCGCTGCGAAGCAGGACCTTCGCCTGCTCGCCGGGCAGATAGGTCTTCTTGTCGGTGACGATCTCCACCCGCTCGGGCTGATTCATCGCCAGGCTCTGGACACCGTCGTTCTCTCGCGATGCGTAGAACTCCAGGCACGTGGAACTCCCGGTACGCGAGTCGGCGACGATCACGCGGTAGGAGCCCGAATTGGGACAGGTGATCTGGAGCAAACCCTGCGCGTCGGCCGGGGCGATCGCCTGATCGTCCCCCACCTTCTGCGTCCTTTCGACCGATTGCCAGACGTATCGGCCCTCAACCTGCTTGAGGACCGTGTCGTACTCGACTCGCAACAGTTGCACGGTCATCTCGCCCGGCGCCGCGGGCTGATCCTCGCCCGTCCGTCGCACCCAATCGACCGTCGCCGTCTCACCTACTGGGACCACCTGCCCCTTGGTCAATCGCAGTCCGATATGGGCGTCGAACAGATCCAGGATCGCCGACGTGTTCGCCGAGACGGATCGGCCGCCGGGCTCCGTGACCGTCGCGGCCAGCCGGATGCGGTACAGTCCCGCCTTGAGATTCTCCGGCAGTGGAACCTGCATCTCGGACTCGCCCTGCTCGTTCAATTCACCTTCGACAGCCGGCAGCGGGATCGAAGCCTCCCGCCGAGTCCACCCGAACACAAAGCCTCTGCAGCTCTTCGAATCGAAGGTCGTCTTCGCGAGCGTGCCTTCGAGCTTCACAGGCAATTCCGCCGCGGGTTGATCCCACAGGTATCGGCCGGCCGCCTTGACCGCCGGCGGCGTATTCGGCCCAAATCGCGCCTGCGACGGCGCCGCGGTCACCTCCATCCGAACCGGCACGAACGCCTCGACCATCGCCTCAGTCGAGCCCAGCAGGTCTTCGGAACCCGGCAGCGTCACATAGAACGCGTATGGCCCGGTTTGCGCCTCGCTCGACGGCATATAGTCCACGTGGAACATCCCCTGGTCCTTCTCGCGTCGTTCCACTTTCAGTTCCGCCACCCGGCGGCCGTCCGGTCGTTGCACCTTCACCACCAGCGGGAACCGCGACGGCGCCTCGCCCACCGCATCGCGGATGACTCCCGTCAAGTGGATCGTCTCGCCGGGCCGATAGACGCCACGATCGGTGTAGAGCATCGTCTCATAATGGTTCGCGTAGGGACGACCCTGCCGCTCGACGTCGTCGATCACCCACTGGTTGTCGTCCGGCTGCAAATAGCTCAGGTCGCCGTCCTTGGCGGCGGTGATGACCCAGATGCCGCCGTCGGGGTGCGTACCTGCGAACTGCAGGCGGGCGATGCCCTCCGCATCCGTCCTGGCGGTGGCCGCCTTCTGATTGTTGTAGGTCAGGCCCTCGACGACAACGTCGGGCACAGGCTCCGCGGTTCGCAGCGAGGTCACCCACACCAGGTATCCGTCGCGATGGCGTTTGGCGGTGATCGCCAGGTCGGTGATGGTCACGATGGCCGAGTCCCGCGTCCAGCGGTGGTTTTCGGCCGACGCGCTGACGCGGTAGACTCCCAAAGGACGCGACAGCAGTTCCGAGAGCCCCAGGACCAGCTTGCCCGGCCGATTGTGGGGCTGCGAAACCGTCACCGTTTTGTCGAGCACGGATCGCGAGGTCTCGTCGATGTCCGTCCAGTGCAGGTGCGGCACAAGATTATTGGCATGCACCCGCCAGGCCTGCACCGCTACCTGGTCGAGGTTCACCCCCTTGGCATCGACCTCCAGCCGGCCCCAGGGCGATAGAATCCCCTGCCGATGTTCGAACTGAAGCCGCGGCTCATAGTCCGCGATCTCGACCGCGGCGCGGGTCTCCTCGCCCAGGGTCCTGCCCTCATTCGACACCAGGGTGCCGGGGATTCGGATCGTGTACCGCGAGCCGGCTCTGAACTTGCCTGTTGCGGTCACCACGCTGTCCCGGATATGGACGCTGAGGTCCTCCACCGCGGGTTCGACGACCAGTTCCGGCGGTGACTGTTCGGGGCCGAGGTCCTGGGAGAAGTATAATCTCACGCTGACCGTCTCGCCAAGGTCGGAAAGGTCCACGTAGGAGTTCAGAAATGCGAAGCCAGAAGTCACCACGCGCTGGATCTCCACCGGGTGGCCGAGCCCCACCTCCGCACCGCTGCCCGCGAAACCTTCGTTGATCACCATCCGGAACTCGTTCGAGCGAGGACGACGCAGACGAATCACCACGGCATTCTGCGCCGCGGACGCCAGAATCGCAGGCTCATCGAGCCTGGCGGCGGTCCGCGCGTCGTAGAAGGAACTCTGGCGAAGGAACTCCGCAGGATCGACAGGCTGATTGAACGTCGCCTGGAGCGTGATGTCGCTGGCGTCCGAAGCGATCACGTCGAACGAAACCAGTCGCAAGGGCCGGGCCGCCAGAACGAACTCGCCCTGGCCCTCGACGGTCCTTCCGGTGACCGCCTTGAGCTGGTCCGTCGCCGCGAGCGTCACCTTGCGACCGCCAGGCAAAGGCTTGTCCAGGAGATATTCGATGCAGTCACGGGCCGACCAGACCCATTTGCCCGGCCAAGCCGGCGCCAGGCTGAAGACCTGAGCCTTCTCCACGCGCCCGACCGAGCCGTCGGCGATCAGGTCCCGGTCGAACGTCAGCCGGACCCGGTCCGGACTGTCGGCGTTCGGCAGCAGCGAAGCCGCCAGAACGCGGACCGTCGCCTGGGGCGACCGCGTCAGATCGTGGTGAATCCACACCAGGCCCGCGAGGTTCAGAGCCGCGAAGAACCCCGTCAGGACAACCGCTTTTCTAGAAAACCCGAGCATGAAGAATCCCTTCCATGTCGCAGTGGAGTGACTGTAGACATGGAATCTATCGGCTCAGCGGTCGAACGGACTGCAATCGTTCCCAACGAAATCCACGGGCTCGATCATCAATTCTCCCGGCGACTCGCGGGCGCCCCGATGAGGGCATCGAGACGCCTGACGCTTCCTCTGGACTCTCGTGCGAGCGGCCTGTCGCGTTGACCGGGCAGTCCGGGGCAATGCGCTCCTCTCAACATATGGCGAGGTTCACGGGCCCGGCCGATCCTTGAACCGATAGCCGACGCCGCGGACGGTCTCGACGTAGTCCTTGGCCGGTCCCAGTTTCTTGCGGAGATAGGCGATCTGCACGTCGATGGCCCGCTCGGTGACGATGTGGTCGCTGCCGTGCAGGGCATCGACGATCTGGTAGCGTGTGAAGACCACGCCAGGGCGTTTCGCCAGCGTGTAGAGAATGTTGAATTCGGAGAAGGTCAAGCTGACCGCCTTGCCGCTGAGCAGAACTTCGCAGCGGGCCGGATCGATGGTCAGGTCGTGCATCTTGACCACACCGCGAGTGAGGTTCTGCGCCACCTTCTTGCGGAGGACCCGTCGGACCCGCGCGACCAGGACCTGCAAATTGAACGGCTTGGTCACATAGTCGTCCGCTCCGAGTTCGAGGCCCGTGATGACGTCGCTGTCTTCGCTCCGGGCCGTCAGCATGATCACCGGCATCTGCTCGGTCCTGAGATTGCTCTTGAGTATTCGACAGACTTCGAAACCATCGATCCCCGGCAGCATCAGGTCGAGAATGGCCAGGTCCGGCTGACGGGCCTGCGCCAGTTCGATGGCTTGCTCCCCTGTGGCGGCGGTGATGATGTCGTACCCCTCCCTGGCCAGCGCGATCCTGACCAGCTCCACGATGTCTTCCTCGTCATCGACGATCAGGATCAATCCGCGGGTCGGGCGGCCGGCCTGCAAGGAGCCGGCCTTCGTCGCCTGCGCGCTCTTCTGAAGACTCGGGTAGTTCATGCCCTCCCCTGCGACGCTGCTCTCGGCGCCACGGACATGTCTCATGAACGAAGATGAAGAAGCTTCCATGTCGAAGTCGCCCTCAGAATACAATGGCGGCTCGGGAGGTCCGCACCGAGCCGCCCGCAAAGCCGGGAGGCGTTTGCATCGCTCGTGGTAATGGACGCCGCTGTGGATCTCGAAGAACACAACATACTGCCGATACCCTAGTACTACAACGCTACAAAAGCTTAAGAGAACCTAAGCGGCCAACCGATGATCCCATAGGAATGAAACTTCTCTTGGGAGGTCATCGGTATGGACGCCAGTACGATTATGCAACTCAAGCCGGAATTGACCCGTTT
>DATIKY010000055.1:0-2410 GCA_035476995.1 Sedimentisphaerales bacterium
GCAGGCGGCGTGCCGTTCGCGGTCTTGACCAGAGCGTCACGGCAACCTCCGCTCGGATCGCAGGCACAGTAAGCAAAGACCGGCCTGCCGCCGACCCGCTCTGCGCCGAGAAGCCCCATTATCGCTCGTTCGGCCCCTGCCAGGCCCCCGCCACGTACGGGAACGCCCCTTTCCCCCCTCGGTTCCGAGCCGTGTGCCAGCTCCAACCCGCCAGAATCACCCGACAACGCAAACGGCTCAGCCGTGACAGTGGAGCCGCGGTTTGGGCGTTTCAGCAGGTCGCCGGAGGGCCCGGGAAGACTGGGGGCGCCGAGGCTGGCGAGGCTTCGGACCGGGCGGCGGTGGGGAAAAATGTGATTCCGACGGCGGTTGCGGCCGAGCAGTATAGAATGGACAGTCTTCGGGGGCGGCTGTAGGATGATCGGTCGATTGAACGGTATTCCCCAGCGAACAACGGAACAGGTCGCTTTGCAGATTGGTGATTCGAGCATGGAAAAAGACAAAGAATTGGCGGGCAATGGGTCGAACGGGAACGAGAACGGCGGGGAACGCGGGCTGGATTTCATCCGGCAGATGGTCGTAGACGACAATCAGTCGGGCAAGTGGGGCGGGCGCGTGGCGACGCGGTTCCCGCCGGAGCCGAATGGTTATCTGCACATCGGCCACGCCAAGAGCATCAATCTGAACTACGGCATCGCCGCGGAGTTCGGCGGGCAGTTCAATATGCGGTTCGACGACACCAACCCCGAGAAGGAAGAGCAGGAGTACGTCGACTCGATCATCGAGGACGTCCGTTGGCTCGGGGCCCAGTGGGACGACCGGCTCTTCTACGGGTCCGACTACTTCCAGAGCATGTACGACTGGGCGGTCGAGCTGATCAAGAAGGGCAAGGCTTACGTCTGCGATCTGACGGGCGACGAGGTTCGCCAGTATCGCGGCACGCTCACCCAGGCGGGCAGGCCCAGCCCCTATCGCGACCGGCCGGTCGAGGAGAATCTCGATCTGCTCGAGCGGATGCGAAAGGGCGAGTTCCCCGACGGCTCCAAGACCCTGCGGGCCAAGATCGACATGAGCCATCCGAACCTGAACATGCGCGACCCGATCATGTATCGCATCGTGCACGAGACGCACCATCGCCAGGGCGACAAGTGGTGCATCTACCCGATGTACGACTGGGCCCACGGGTTCGAGGACTCCATCGAGGGCATCACGCACTCGATCTGCACGCTGGAATTCGAGAACCATCGGCCGCTGTACGACTGGTTCATCGACGCGGTCAACGAGGGCCGGACCGACGACGGCTCGGGGCCGTGGGGCAAGAAGATTCACCATCCGCAGCAGATCGAATTCGCCAGGCTGAACCTGACGTACACGGTCATGAGCAAGCGAAAGCTGCTCAAACTGGTGAAAGAGAACTACGTTCGCGGCTGGGACGATCCGCGGATGCCGACGATCTCCGGCATGCGCCGTCGCGGCTATTCCCCCTCGGGCATTCGCAACTTCTGCAAGCTCATCGGCGTCAACAAGTTCAACAGCACGGTGGACGTGGCCCTGTTGGAGCATTGCCTGCGCGAGGACCTGAACAAGACTTCGCCCCGCGTGATGGCGGTGCTGCACCCGCTCAAGGTCGTCATCGACAACTACCCCGAAGGGCAGGTCGAGGAGCTGGACGCGATCAACAACCCCGAGGACCCGTCCGCCGGCACGCGGAAGGTCCCGTTCTCGCGGGAGCTGTACATCGAGCAGGAGGACTTCATGGAGGAGCCGCCGAAGAAGTTCTTCCGCATGGCCCCCGGCCGGGAGGTCCGCCTGCGGTACGCCTACTTCATCACGTGCAACAGCGTCGTCAAGGACGCCTCGGGCAAGGTGGTCGAGCTCCACTGCACGTACGACCCCGCCACCCGCGGCGGCGACGCCCCCGACGGACGCAAGGTCAAGGCGACGCTGCACTGGGTCTCGGCGGCGCGAGCCCTCAAGGGCGAGGTCCGTCTCTACGACAGCCTGTTCACGAAGGAGAACCCGGACGAAGCCCCCGAGGGCCAGGACTTCACCGCCAACCTGAACCCGAGTTCCCTGGAGACGCTGGCCGAATGCTGGGTCGAGCCCGCTCTGGCGAACGCAGCCCCGCAGAGCCGCTACCAGTTCGAGCGGCTGGGCTACTTCTGCGTCGATCCCGACAGCGCGCCGGATAAGCTCGTCTTCAATCGCACGGTCACCCTGAAGGACACCTGGGCCAAGATCCAGAAGACACAAACGGAGTAGCGGAATGCCTAGTACTACAACGCTACAAAAGCTTAAGAGAACCTAAGCGGCCAACCGATGATCCCATAGGAATGAAACTTCTCTTGGGAGGTCATCGGTATGGACGCCAGTACGATTATGCAACTCAAGCCGGAATTGACCCGTTTTC
>DATIKY010000056.1:0-16575 GCA_035476995.1 Sedimentisphaerales bacterium
CATCTCAACTGGAACAGATAGTCCCGGCACGATGCCTCGGTCGCGAAGCGGGCCTCGAACTCCAGCAACGTAGCAGGGTAGTCTTCCATACCCACCTACACTACATGTGGTAGCTACATCAGTCAAGTAAATACCCACTTGCGCAGATTATGCGAGGGTCGGCCGACTTTGTCAAGGTCGCCTCGTCGCTTGACATCTTCCCCGGCTTGCAGTAGACGAAGCGGTGGACGTTGTTTGGGAGACTGACGATGATCGATGCCTCGCAACTCGATGAACGCGGATTGGAGGACTGGCTCAGCGAGCCGGTCCCCGCCACACGCCAACTGCTCGCCGAGACGCCGGGGGACGTCGCGGTCCTCGGCGCCGGCGGCAAGATGGGGCCCACGCTGGCAATGATGGTCAAGAAGGCGGCCCCGCAGAAGACCGTCTATGCGGTCTCGCGTTTTGGCGACAGGGCTCTTCGCGAGCGGATCGCGGAGCAAGGCATCAGGATTGTCGAGGCCGACCTGCTCGACGAGTCTGTCTACGCCGGTCTGCCGGAAGCGCCGAATATCCTGTTCCTGGCCGGCATGAAGTTTGGCGCATCGGGCAACCAGCCGCTGACCTGGGCGATGAACGCCCACGTGCCGGCGCTCGTCGCCCGGCGGTACTGCCGCTCACGTATCGTGGCCCTCTCGACGGGCAATGTGTACCCGTTCGTCGATCCGGCAAGCGGCGGGGCGACGGAGGCCGATTCCCCTTTACCGGTGGGGGAATACGCCCAATCGTGCCTGGCCCGCGAGCGGATCTTTCAGTACTTTTCCGGCCGTTTCGGAACGCCCATGACGCTGATCCGCCTCAATTACGCCAACGAGCCCCGCTACGGCATCCTCGTCGATCTAACGATCAAGATCCTCCACGGCGAACCGATCGATGTGACCATGGGTTCGGTCAACCTGATCTGGCAGGGCGACGCGAACAACTACATCGTTCGAGCCGTGCGCATGGCCGAGACGCCGGCGGCGATCCTGAACGTCACCGGTCCCGAGGCGCTCAGCGTGCGCGACCTGGCGAAGCGAATCGGCCGGTTGTTGGGCAGGGAACCGAGTTTCACTTCGCACGAAGCGCCGACCGCTCTGCTCTCGAACGCCTCGAAATGCGTCGAACGATTCGACCCGCCTGCGATGAAGCTCGACGAGATGGTTCAGGCCGTCGTGGCATGGGTGGCCGCCGGCAAGCCGGTGCTGAACAAGCCCACGAAATACAACGTCCGTGACGGCCGGTTTTGAAAGGGTTTGCCATGATCGGGCCGAGCGTTTTCGAGAAGCTGTGGGAAGGTTGCGTCATCCCGGCGCACCCGCTGGCGTTGACGGGCGAGAACAAGCTGGACGAGCGGCATCAGAAGGCCCTCACTCGCTACTACCTGGCTGCGGGGGCAGGGGGGCTGGCTGTCGGCGTTCACACGACGCAGTTCGCGATTCACGATGCGAAGGTGGGCCTGTATCCGCCTGTGCTCGAACTGGCGGTCGCGACTGCACTGGAGGCGGTCGCCAGGCACAGGGTCGAGCCGCCGATTCTGATCGCAGGAATCGTGGGCGACACCGTTGAGGCTGTGCGAGAGGCAAAGCTCGCGGCCGATCTGGGCTACCACCTGGGTCTGCTCTCGCTGACCGCTCTGCGGAATAAATCCGTTGACGATCTGATCGTACACGCCAGGCAAGTCGCCGAGATCATCCCGATCATGGGTTTCTATCTGCAGAGCACCATCAGCGGCATGGTTCTGCCCAAGGAGTTCTGGTCCCGGTTCGTGGAGATCCCGAACGTCCGCGGGATCAAGGTCGCGCCGTTCAACCGCTACCAGACGCTCGACGTTCTGGTGGCGGTCGCCCAGTCCGGCCGGGCCGGCAACATCGCTCTTTACACAGGCAACGACGACAACATCGTGCTCGACCTCCTGACGCGGTTCACTTTCCAGACCCGAGAGGGCGAAGTTCCGTTGCACGTCGTCGGCGGGTTACTGGGCCAATGGGCCTGCTGGACGAAGCGCGCGGTCGAGCATTTGGCTGCGATCAAGGACATCCGACGCACGCACGGTCCGGTCCCCATGGATCTTCTGACCCTGGCGCCGCAGATGACGCTGGCGAACAAGGCGATCTTCGACGCCGACAACGCGTTCGCGGGCTGCATCCCCGGCATCTCGCACGTCCTGAAACGCCAGGGCCTGCTGCGGCACATCGGCGTCCTCGACCCGGCCGAGCGACTCAGTCCCGGCCAGATCGAGCAGATCGACGAGATCGTCCGCTTGTACCCACACCTGACAGACGACGACTTCGTCGCAGCCAATCTCGACGAATGGCTGGGAACATAGGTTTGAATTCCCGGCTCCACCGGGGTATCCTGGATAGAAGTCGTCGTGGTGCGTCAGGGCATGACGGCCCGGCGCTCGTATGACCGCAGACACAGCGTAAGGGGTCTGAGCATGAGCGGCATCTTCGGCGTCGTATCGAGAGACAATTGTGCGGAACTCCTGTTCTACGGAACGGATTACCACTCCCACCTGGGCACCGAATATGGAGGCATGGCGGTCCTCGGGGAGGGGTTCGCCCGCCAGATCCACGACCTCCGCCAGAGTCAGTTCAAATCGAAGTTTTTTCAGGATCTCCACCGTATGCAGGGCAACAAGGGTATCGGCGTCGTCAGCGCCCTCGACGAGCAGCCCATCTATCTGAACTCGCGGTTCGGACCGTTCTGCCTGGCCACCAGCGGCGTTGTCGAGAACGCCGAGACGCTCGCGGACGAGATGCTCAAGAAGGGGATGTCCTTCAGCGAGGTCAGCCCCAGCGGCGTCAACACCACCGAGCTGATCGCCAAGCTCATCACGCAGGGGACGGACCTGGTCGACGGCATCGAAAGGGTCTTCGATCTGATCGAGGGATCTTGTTCCCTTCTGCTGTGTACATGGAGCCCGGCGAGATCGTCCTTCTGAACGAAGACGGGATCATGCAGCGAAGGCCCGGCCGGGGCAGAACGCAGCAGATCTGCACCTTCCTCCGGATCTACACGGGATTTCCCGCTTCAAGCTACGAAGGCATCAACGCGGAGATCGTCCGCGAACGGTGCGGACGCTGTCTGGCCAGACGCGATCGCGACATCCAGGCCGACCTGGTAGCCGGGGTGCCTGATTCCGGGCTCTCCCACGGCCTGGGCTATGCGACGGAGTCCGGAATCCCGTTCCGCAGGCCCCTGGTCAAGTACACGCCCGGCTACGGCCGGAGCTACACGCCCCCGTCGCAGCAGACGCGGGACCTGATCGCCAGGATGAAGCTCATCCCGATCAAGGAAGTGATCGACGGCAATCGCATCGTCGTCTGCGAAGACTCCATCGTCCGCGGGACGCAGTTGAAGAACTTCGCGATCGCCAAGCTCTGGATCTGCGGGGCCAAGGAGATTCACGTCCGTCCGGCGTGCCCGCCCCTGTTGTTCCCCTGCATGTTCCATCCGTCCACGCGCTCGATCCACGAACTGGCGGCACGCAAGGCGATTCGGAGTCTCGAAGGCCACGACCTGGCGGACGTATCGCAGTACATCGATCCCGCGTCAGAGAAACACGCCCAAATGGTCGACCGGATCGCCAAAGACCTGGGCGTCACGACGCTTCGGTACCAGACCGTGGACGACCTGGTCGGCGCAATCGGCCTGCCCCGCCACAAGCTCTGTCTCTACTGTTGGACGGGTCAGTGCCCGAAGGGCGCTTGTCCCCAGGGCGCCTTCAACATCACAGAGGCCATGAAGCCCTCGCGTAAACGGAAAGCGTCGCGAGACGAGGTGGACCAGCAGCGGCTCTGGTAGTTCCATCCTGTCGTTCAGCAGGGTGCGTCTCGCCGTCATCTCTGTTTTGTCGCCAGTCGGGCGGGCCGGGGGCAGGCGTTGACGAATTCCAGGGCCTTTTTCATGAAGATCTCGCCTGTCATTTCGCCCAGGCTGGTCCGGGTGATGTAGTTGTATCGCTCGAAGCTGTTCCAGTCGACCTTGGCGAGCATGTAGCCGAAAGCGTCGTTGGTCAGGCCCAGGAGCAGATTGTGCTCGCCTTGCATCTTGCGTTTGAGATAGAAGCCGATGTTGGGCTGGGCTTCGCCGGGGATGGTGAGCATCTGGGCGTTGCCCAGGTTGACGACGTTGACCTGGGTCGCCACCCGGTCGTCCGGACTCAGCTCGAAGCCCAGGGGGGAGAGCTTCACGACGGTTCGGAGCATCTCGTTGTCCACTGGGAACTCGATGGTGGTGCTGCCGCAGAATAGGGCCGGGTTCTCCTGGATGGGGGCATCCGCTAGGACGCGAAGGGCTTCGTCGGCCAGGAGGTTGCCGATCCGGATGCATTCGTCCCAGGTCTGGATGTCCTTGCCGTCCGGGCCGCGGCAGTCGGCGGTCACCATGCCGCCCTGGGCGCTGTTCAGGAAGATCCCTTGGCCGGCCCCTCGCTGCTCGATTCGGTCGTACAGCGGCCCGACGAAATCGGGGCACAGGATGCCCTGCTTGGACCCGATCACCTCGGGATGGGAGGCGTAGTTGACCAGGGTCGCGAGCGGCTTGCCCGCCGTAGTGAGGATCTGGACGACGTGGCATCGCGGGTCGTAGAGCCGCTCGGCATAGTAGTTGTACGCGATCTTGCCTCGGGCCTGGCCGGTTGCGATCTTCACGCCGGCCGGTTCCAGACGCTCCACGGCCTCATTGATCGCGTCTGCCAGCTTGCTGCAGACGCGATCGAGGTACGCCAGATCGGCGGAGGTCCTGCCCGTTTGATCCGGGAAACCGTAACAATCGGGCGCGCTGTGTGTGTGCGTGGCGCCGATCAGGATGTTCGTCCCGGGAATGCTCGGGACCTGGGCTCGGACCTTGTTGCAGAGAACGCCGGGAAAGCCGAGGAAGTCCACGCTGCAGATCGCCACCCGCGTGCCCTCGTTCTCCATCGCCATCGCTCGGACGGTCAATCGGCCGATCTTTTGCGTCGCGGGATCGGACGGGCCGACGCCGCCGGAGACGGGCAGCAGCGGATCGGGAGTCACGTCCCGCAGGGCAAAGCCCGCCCGAAAGGCGCCGATCGCAGGCCCGCTGATCACAAGACACAACAACAGCACGCATGCCAACGTTCTTCGGGGGTATGAGATGAACGTGGAACCGGCCGATTCCCTCGAACTTGGGGTCTTCGATGAACAATCCGAATTCGTTTCGGGGTGGCAGCGACAAACGCAGTTTGTCGATGGTCTTCCTCGCGACTCGGGACGAGCCATCGACAAGCTCCGAAGACTCCGCTTGTCGCTGCCACCCAGGCCGTCGCCGCCCGGACAGGTCGGACTCTCGGCCCAGGCTCTCATGCGATTCTGTCTTGCGTCCATGGTTCTCCTCTCTTGTCAGAAGTCTCAAGTGTCAAGCGGTGTGCGGCCGCATTTCACACTTCACACATCACACGCTTTCAGCCTCTTCGGTACTGGTTCGGCGTCATTCCCATCGCGTTTCGGAAATGGCGGATGAAGTGACTGTGGTCGTAAAAACCGTTTTGGATCGCGATCTGGGTGATCGAGCGGTCCGTGTGGAGCAGGTCGTAGCAGGCGCGGTGCACGCGGTAACCGGTGAGGAACTTCACGGGCGAGACCTGGAACACCTGCTTGAACTTCCGTTCGAACTGATTGACGGACAGGAACATCAGGGATGCCAGCTCCTCGACCTGGATCGCCTGGCGATAATTGCGGTCGATGTGGTCGATGACCGCGGCGAACTGCTGGTGGGGCCGCCATCGCTCGCCCGACTTTCGAAAGTCCCGCGTGATCCCGGCGATGCCGATCGCGTGATTGTTCCGGGACACCAGCGGCACCTTCGTCGTGATGTGCCAGTCGATGCTGCCCTCGCTGCTGGAGACCAGCTCCACGCGGTCGATCAGGGGCTCGCCCGTCCGGATGACCCGCTGGTCGTCCCGCAGGAAGATCTCGATCAGGCGTTCGGGAAAGAAGGCGGAGTCGTCCTTGCCGATCAGGTCTTCCTCCCGATTGAGGCCCAGCTTCTCGAGAAAGGCCCGATTGCCCATGATGAACCGGCCCCTTCGGTCCTTGGCGAAGAAGCATACGTCCGTCAGGGAATCAAACAGGCAAAACAGGTCGGAAGTGGCCCTCAGTCGCTGCAGCAGTCGGGTTTTGAAGTTCGGATCGGACATCTTCGACCCCGATTATTCGGACAATCCATTCAAATGGCGAGGGCGACGCATGCGTCGCCCTCTACGAGCGATGGTGAAATTGTACACAAAGAAGGTGGGCTTGTGCAATGAGGGAATGCCGATATTGGCTATTGTATTGAGCATGACGAACCGGCATTGCTGACGGACCCGGCCGGTGTCGCCTGTGACGTACGCGGGAATCTCGAACCGAGGCCTACGAGAGGTGAGATCATGAGGCGCGATAGAGCATTCACACTGATCGAACTGCTGGTTGTCATCGCCGTGCTGATGGCCATTTTGATGCCGGCCTCGCCGGCGAGCAGGACTATCGACCGCTCCGGACTCAACGAGGACGACCAGCACTCCGACGACATGAAGCAGATGTGGATGAGCCTCGGTCTGCCCGCGTGGATTCAATACACGTTCGATCGAGAATACAGGGTGGATACGCTCTGGGTGTGGAACGCCAACTCGCAGTTGGAGGCCTATATGGGTTTCGGGGCCAAGAACGTCACGGTCGAGTACTCCACGGACGGCCAGACCTGGACGCCGTTGCCGGATGTGCCTCCGTTCGCCCAGGGGATGGGACTGGCGACTTACACCCCCGGGACCGTGGTCGATTTCGGGGGCGTTGCGGCCAAACACGTCAAACTGACTGTCACCGCCACCTGGGGCAGTCCCATGGCCGCCAGTCGATGCCTTTGCAGTACGACAACGCCGCCTCGCCGTTCTATTCGGAGGCCGAACGGGAATTTGCGGCCCCGCAGGATTGGACGGCCAACGGAGCCGACGCTTTGATCCTTCACCTTCGCGGCAATGCCGCCGGCTTCCACCAGACCGCCGACGGCCAGATCATCATGAACGCCATCGGCGCGGACATCTGGGACACCGCCGACAAGTTCCGCTACGTCTACAAGAGTCTCAGCGGCAACGGCACGATCGTGGCCCGCGTGGACACGCTCGTTCGCACCGACGGCTGGGCCAAAGCGGGCGTGATGATCCGCGAGAGCGTCCATCCCGGCTCCAAACACGCCTTCGTCTGCCTGACGCCCGACTACGGGGTCTCGTTCCAGCAGCGTCCCGAGACGGGCAACGTGATGAGCCAGGTGTCGACGAACGCCGTGGTCGCATCGGTCTGGGTGAAGCTGACCCGCACGGGCAATGCCTTCACCGCCCAGCACTCGGCCGACGGTGTGACCTGGACCGACGTCACGTTCGCGACGCCGGTGAACATCGCCATGGCAAGCGACGTCCTGGTCGGCCTGGCGGTGACCAGCCACAACGCTTCGACCGCGACGGCCGCGGAGTTCTCGAACCTTGCGACGACCGGCGCCGTGACCGGTTCCTGGCAGATTGCGGAGATCGGCGTGGAGCAGCCAAAGGGCAACTCGGTCGAGCCGATGTATGTGAGAATCAAAGACAGCAGCGGCGCCAGCGCGACGGTCGTGAATTCCGATGATGCCGTGACGCTGCGCCCGACGTGGCGGATGTGGACGATTCCCTATGGCGACTTGGCCGGCGTGAACCTCAAGCGGGTCAAGACGATCTGCATCGGCGTGGGCAATCGCAAGACGCCGACCGCCGGCGGGACCGGCACGGTCTACATAGACGACATTGCTCTGGGCCGACCGTTTGAATAGTCGGACAAACGCATTGACTTGATCCGCAGCGGGGGCGACGCATGCGTCGACCCTGTTCCGAAGATAGTGTCTTTATCTCGGACCGGTCCGAGGCTACAATACCGCAGTTGATTCCCCCTGGTGGGGACAGTCACGTTCAGCATGATGGAGTGCAGTATGGTCGATCGGATGAGAGCGACGCGAAGGGAGTTCCTCAAGGCGGCGGCCTCCACGGCGGCTTTGCCGTACGTCATTGCCGGCTCGGCCCTCGGGGCCGGGGGCGGCGTTCCCCCCAGCGAGCGCGTGAACATGGGCTTCATCGGGCTGGGCGGCCAGGGCAGCGGCCATCTTATGGGCGGGGCCTGGACCTATGTGCCGGGAGGGTATGTCGCTCGCGACGACGTGCAGGTGATGGCGGTCTGCGACGTGCGGCGGGAACGGCGCGAGCCCGCGCGGCAGCGATGCAATCACATCTACGCCGAGCGGTTCGGCAAGCCGGGCTACGACGGCGTGAAGTTGTACAACGACTTTCGCGAAGTCCTCGCGCGTCCTGATATCGACGCCGTGCTGTTGGCTCTGCCCTATCATTGGGCGGCGCCGATGTCGATTCTGGCCATGCGAGCGGGAAAGGACGTCTATTGCGAGAAACCCGTCGCCATCACGGTCGAGCAGTCGCAGATGGTGGTCGAGACGGCCCGCCGCTATGGGCGGGTCTACCAGGCGGGCACGCAACAGCGGTCGGAATACGACGGCAAGTTCCGCCAGGCCTGCGAACTGATCCGCAATGGTCGGATCGGCAAGCTCAAAGAGGTCTATGCCTACCGCGAGCCCGGGGCCTTCGTGCCCACCGCCTGGACCTCGAATCAGTCGGTTCCCGTGCCGGAGGGCTTTGATTGGGACTTGTGGCTGGGTCCGTTGCCCTGGCGACCGTTCGGCGGCGAGGCGGGCCACACGCTGTCGGGTCTGTTCGTCGGCGACGTGAACTGGAGCCCGCATCATTACGACATCATCCAGTGGACGGTGAACCCGGACGTCAAGGCGCCGATCGACGTGAAGTACCGCAAGGGCAAGATCGATTACCACTACAACAATGGCGTGGTGGTTCGTTCCGAGGCCTATCCCAACGAGCCCGTCGGTCCCAATGGCGGCGCCTGCTTCGTGGGAACGACGGGCCGCATCGCGGTGGATCGCGACAGCATCGTGTCGTACCCGGCCGGCATTCTCCGAGAGCCGCTGCTGCCCAATGACGGGCGGGTCTACTACGCGACCAGCCACTCGGGCAACTTCCTGGACTGCGTCCGCTCTCGCAAGGCCACGATCTGCTGTCCGGAGGTCGCGGCCTACACGATCAACGCCATCTTCATCGGCGGCATCTCTCTGGCCCTCCAACGAGATCTCCGCTGGGATCCGGCCAGGCTGCAGTTCGTCGGGGACGACACGGCCAATCGTCTGTTGTCCTACTCGCCGCGCCCGCCATGGACTCTGTGACAGGAAGTCGCACCGAGGAAATCGATTATCCACTGTAGGAAAAGGTGGCTCATGAAGAGCAACGTGATGAATCAAACGCTTTTTGCCGTACTCATATCCTTGTCGGTGGCCTGCGTGTGCGGTGCCGCCCAGGAACAGGATCTCCTCGCCGTCCTGCATTCGAATGCGGGCGCGGTGGAGAAATGCGCCGCATGTCAGCAGTTGAGGATCTGCGGCACGGTTCAGTCGGTCGCAGCCCTTGCTTCCGTGTTGGGCGATGAACGGGTGAGTCATGCGGCTCGCTATGCGTTGGAGAGCATGCCGTACCCCGAGGCGGGCTCTGCGCTCCGCGATGCGCTCGGCAAGACCTCCGGCGCGGTCAAGGCCGGGCTGATCGATTCGATCGGTCGTCGCGGTGACAGGGCCGCGGCGCCGCTGTTGGTTCCGCTGCTGAGGGATGCGGACAAGACGATTGCGGCAACGACGGCTTCGGCCCTGGGTTGGATCGGTGACAACGTCGCGGCTGCGGCATTGGCCGCGGCGTGCGACGATCCGAATCCGGAGGTTCGCAAGGCCGTGTTGGATGCGCTCCTGCGATGCGGAGAGATGCGTCTGGCTCAAGGGGACAAATCGGCCGCGGCAGGGATCTACCGCAGAGTGCTGGAGGTCGAATCACCTTCGGCCATTCGCATCGCGGCCTGGAGGGGGGCGGTCCTGTCGGACGACGGTCAACGGGCGAAGCTCGTCGTGGCGGCGTTGACCGGCCAGGACAAGCCGCTTCGGCTGATGGCCGCCAGACTCGTGCAGGAAACGAAAGACGACGGATTGCTGAAAGCCTGCCTCAAGCAGTGGAAATCGCTGAATGCGGACGCTCAGGTGCTCGTCGTCAACGTCCTGGCCGACCGAGGCGACAAGGCCTCTCTGGCCGACGTGGTGACGGCGTGCGCGTCTTCGGAGAAGGCGGTTCGCATTGCTGCCATCAAAGCCGTCGGCGTTCTTGACGACGGGGCAAATGTGGCCCTGTTGGCGGACCGGGCGGCGCAGGCCTCGGGCGACGAGCAGGCGGCGGCCAGAGACGGTCTCCGATCGCTTCACGGCAGGAACGTCCACGACGAGATGATCGCTCTGGTGAAGAAGGCCGATCCTGCGGTCCGAATCGAGCTGATCCAGGCGTTGGCCGATCGACGGGCGACGGAGGCGACAGCCGCCTTGTTGCTGACGGCTCGGAGCGACCAGGCGTCGGTGCGGTCGGCTTCATATCGGGCCTTGCGGGATTTGGCCGGGGCCGGCGACGTCGGGGCCCTGGTTGCGATGCTGATCGACGCCAAAGGCGGCGAGCAGAAGCCGTTGGAGAACACGATCCTGGGCGTTGCCCGACGGGCGAACGCCGGAGCCGAGACTTCAAAGGCCGTCCTGGCCAAGCTCGACTCCGTCCGGGATACGCAATTGAAGGGGATAATGATCGGCATTCTGGGGCAACTTGGCGATGCGTCGGCTCTGCCCACCCTGCGTAAGGCGCTGGGTGATGCGGACAGGGAGGTTCGGTATGCGGCGATCGCCGGGCTGGGGCGATGGCCGAACGCCGAGCCGCTGTCCGACCTGCTGCGGATCGCGGGGGACAAGACCGACGCCAACTGCCAGATCCGTGCGTTGGGGGCGTACATCGACCTCGTGGGCGGGATCGCTTCGATGCCGGCGGATGAGAAGGTCCGGTGCTACAAGACCGCCATGGATCTCTCGCCGAACGCGGCGGGAAAGAAGCGGGTCTTGGGCACCCTGGCCAATGTCAAGACGCTCGAATCGATGCAACTGGCGGCGTCGCACGTCAGGGACGAGGACGTTCGCGAGGAGGCTGCGCTTTCGACGGTGACCGTCGCCGAGGCGGTCTACGGAGGCAACGCCAAGGCGGTCGAACCGATCCTCGAAGGCATCCTCGCGGCCAACGTCGCCAACGCCACCAAGGAGCGGGCGAAAAGGACGCTCGACGAGATCAAGGCGGTCAGCAGCTACTTGACGAGTTGGGAAGTCGCGGGGCCGTACGCGGAGAAGGACAAGAACTACTCGCAGTTGTTTGACATCGCGTTCGATCCGGAGAAGCCCAACGCCCAGGTTGCGTGGCGGAAGATGCCGGTCTCCAGGTACGAGCAGCATCCGGCGTACCTCGACCTGCTCAAAGAGCTTGACGGTGGGGAGCAGAAGGTCGCTTACGTGCGGACCCGGATCGAATCGACGGCCAACAAGCCGGTAATGCTGGAGATCTTCAGCGACGACGGCGTGAAGGCCTGGCTCAACGGCAAGGTCATTCACTCGAACAACACGGCAAGGCCGATCCTGGCCGAGCCCGACCGCGTCACTGCGACACTGAACCAGGGCGTCAACACGCTGATGCTCAAGATCACGCAGAACAACCTGCCCTGGGGCGCGATCGTCCGCGTGAAGGAGGCCAAGACCGCAGAGCCCAAGGTCGGCGATGGCTGGCGGCTCCATGTGATCAACGCCGACTCGCGTTTCGAGGCCGCAGGCGTCCTCGACGTCAACCGCGACGGCAAGCTCGACATCCTTTCCGGCGGGCTCTGGTATGAGGCCCCCGATTGGAAGAAGCACTTCGTCCGCGAGATCAAAGAGGAAGGAAACTACTTCTACGATTTCGCCAACCTGCCTATGGACGTGGACGGCGACGGGTGGGTGGACACCGCGGGCGCGGCCTGGCACAACAAGATGGTCTACTGGGTCCGCAACCCCGGCAAGACGGGCGAGCCCTGGCAGGTGTTCGAGGTTGATACGCCGGGCAATATGGAGACCGCGATGGCGTACGACATCGACGGCGACGGCCAGCTCGACATCCTGCCCAACATCATGAGCGAGGCCGCGTGGTACGGGTTCACGCGGGATGCCTCCGCTCCGCAGGGCGTGAAGTGGCAGAAGCATCCGCTTCCGAAGGAGGCGGCCGGGCACGGCCTGGGCGCCGGCGACGTGAACAAGGACGGGCGCTGCGACGTGGTGACGCCCAAGGGCTGGTTGGAGCAGAACGCCGACGGCGGATGGCTGTGGCGGCCGGAGTTCGAATTGGGCTACGCCGGCATCCCCATCCTCGTACACGACGTGGACGGCGACGGCGATTCGGATCTCATTTGGGGCCTGGGCCACAACTACGGCCTGTACTGGTTGGAGCAGAAGAACGCCGATGGCAAGCGGACCTGGGAGAAACACCTGATCGACGATTCCTGGTCGCAGCCGCACTTCATGTTGATGGCCGATCTGGACAACGACGGTCGGGACGAACTCGTCACGGGCAAACGCTACTACGCCCACAACGGCAACGATCCCGGCGGGAACGATCCGCGGTGCGTGTACTACTACGATTTCGATGCGACCGCGAAGAAATGGGCGCGTCACGTGTTGCATGAGGGCGGGACCGTCGGCTTCGGCATCAACACCATGGCGGTGGACATCGACGCCGACGGCGACATCGACGTGGTCGCCCCCGGCAAGAGTGGGCTTTATCTTCTGGAAAACCTCTTGAAGTGATTGATGATTGATTATGGATGATGGATAATCGCACAGAAGTTGTGACGCGGCCGAGGCCGCCGGTCACTCATCAATAATCAACTATCCATAATCCATGTTATGGGAGACTCGCAAATGGCGAAACCGAAAATCGCGATGATCGGGGCGGGAAGCCTGATCTTCTGCAAGACGCTGACGATGGACATCCTGGCGACCCCGGCCCTGCAGGACGTCGAGATCTGTCTGATGAACCGGACCAAGGCCAAGCTCGACAAGATGGAGGCCTTCGTCAAGGAGGTGGTCAAGGCGAACAAGCTGCCGGCCAAGGTCACCGCGACGCTGGATCGTCGCCAGGCCCTCGACGGCGCCAAGTACGTCATCAACATGATCCAGATCGGGGGCGTGGACGCCTTCCGCCTGGATTATGAGATCCCGCTGAAATACGGCGTCGACCAGTGTATCGCCGACTCGCTCGGCCCCGGCGGCGTGTTCCGCGCCCTGCGGACGATCCCGGCTCTGGCCGAGATGTCGCGGGACATGAACGAATTGTGTCCCGACGCGATCCTGCTCAATTACGCCAACCCGATGGGCGCCAACTGCTCGGCCCTGGGTCGCGTGGCGAAGGTGCAGTTCATCGGCCTGTGCCACGGGGTCCAGACGACGCTGGACCTGATCAGCCGGTACGTGGACGTGCCCAAGGACCAGATCGATCATGTCTGCGCCGGCATCAATCACATGGCGTGGTTCCTGGCCCTGCGGGACAAACGCGACGGGCGGGATCTGTATCCGATCCTCCGCCAGCGGTGCGAGAAGCCCGAGTACTACGTAAACGAGAAGGTCCGCTGCGAGGTGATGCGACACTTCGGGTACTTCATGACCGAGAGCACGGGGCACCTGTCGGAGTACGTGCCGTGGTTCCGCAGCAGCAAGCGGGCCCTGGATCTGTATTGCGACCAGCCCGGATTCGGGGGTGCGTCGGGCGCCTACTTCAACTACTGCAACATGCTGGCCGAGAAGTACAAGAGCGTGGATTACCTGGCGACCGAATCGAGGAAGATCGAGCATCGCAGCGTCGAGTACTGCTCGTATATCCTGGAGGCTGCGGAGACGGGCAACGTGTTCCGGCTCAACGGCAACGTCCGCAACGACGGCTACATCACGAACCTGCCCCAGGGCTGCTGCGTCGAGGTGCCGGTCTTCGTGGATTCCAGGGGGCTGCACCCGGTGCGGGTCGGGGATTTGCCGATCCAGTGCGTCGCGCTCAACCAGAGCAACGTCACTGTCCAGCAACTGGCGGTCGAGGCGGCCCTGATGGGCAATCCCGAGCATGCGATGCAGGCGATTGCCATGGACCCGCTGACTTCCGCGGTCTGCACGCTGCGGGAAGTCCGCGACATGACACGCGAGATGCTCGCGGCCCAGAGCCAGTGGCTTCCGCAGTTCGCGGGCAAGAAACTGGTCGCCAAGCCTGTCGTGGAGATCGCCAAGAACGTGTCGCCGGTCGATGTTCCGCTCGATCCGGCCCTGGCCATCGCCAACCGGTTCCATGAACTGGCGAAGTAATCGAACGCGAATCTCCGATTCGCCACGCTGTCTTTCTGCGTTCTAGGGACGCAATTCGAACCGATGTCTCCCGGCGGGGACGTCCGGGATCACGAGGAAATCGCCCTCCCGGCGGGCTGCGACGGCTTTGTCATCGTGGAACGCTTGGCGTCTGTCGCCTCCCAGGAGGGGCAGGCATACCACGGCCTCGGTGTTGCCCGGCAGTTCAACGTTCAGCACGAAGGACTCTCCGGGTTCTGACGCGAAATCCACGTGGATTGTGCCGCGAACCGTGGGCAGGTCGAGACTGGCGGTCTTGAGATCGCCCACCTGGGGTTTGATCCGCACCTTCGCGAAGCCCGGCTCGATCGGTTGAATGCCCATCAGATACCGCGGAATGATGTTGGCCGGGCACCGCGCCCCAGGCGTGGTTCCAGTCCTGGTTCGGCTTGTACTTGTTGTCCCAGGCCTCCAGCGTGATGGTGGTGCCGACGTTGTAGATCATATGCGGCCAGCTCCGGTCGCTGGAGCGATCCGTCATGAGTCTCAGCGCGAAGTCGCCTTCGTCGGCTTCGTAGAGGGCTTCGAGCAGGTATTGCGATCCGTAGACGCTGCACACCATCCCCCGGCTCTTGATGAAGTCCGCCACCGAGCGAACACGCTCCGGCGGCACCAATCCGAACGCCAGGGGGAACATGTTCGCGTGCAGCGCGCTGTGTGTGCTGTCTTCGCCGTCGACGTAGACGCCCTTGGTTTTGTCGAACAGCTTGTCGTTGAACGACCGGCGGACCTTCTCGGCGGCCTGCGAAAAACGGGCCGCGTCGTCTTGCTTTTCAATCGCGGCGGCCATCCGGCTCATCAGGACGAGCACCCGATAGTGGAACGCATTGACGACGGTGTTGATGGGCTTGAACTCGAAGTCGTCGGTCTCGCCATAGCCGCCCTGGAGACCCAGGATGTTGCCGTGCGGCCAGTCGACGAGGTCCCGCAGGTTGCCGTTGAGATGGATCGACGCGAGCACTTCCTTGGTGACCAGCCCGGTTTGGGTGCTGATCAGGCCGTCCTCGCGGGCCAGGGCCAGCAGGGTCTTGGCCTTGAGGTCGTCGTAGAAATGCGAGAGGGAGTCGGTGTCCCCTGTGTACAGGTAATCGGCCCAGGCCATGAGGACCGAATGGAGTATCCACTCGGTCGGCCAGGTCGCGTGGGTGATGAGATACTCGTGGCTGTAGCGGGCCATCGTGTACTCGCGGTCCACGCTGTAGTGGCAGAGCTGGTTGATGTAGGCGTCGCCCTCGTAGGGGATTCGCTCGCGGTCGCCGTCGACGTACACGCCGCAGAAGCTGGTGGCTTTGATGCTGTACTTGCACAATTTCCACACGTCGTTGAGCACCGGGTCCGAACAGACGAAGCGAGAGGCGTCGTCGTCGAACGGATAATGGACCACGATCTGGCGGATCGAGGACGAGTCGATCTCGGAGGGGCTGTTGACGATCTCGCAATACCTGAAGGGCATCACCTCGCCCACGGACGCAGGCATCTTGATGGCCTGGGGACCCGTGTTCCGCTTGTCCGGCGTGACAGCCACGCGGTACGTCCGTGTGCCCTGATCCAGCGTCAGCGTCATCATCCGGTGACGGCGCGAGCCGCCGGGATTGCGGTCGATGGCATCGCTCGCGGGAACCTCCCCCAGATGCAATTCGACCTTGCGGCCGGCCTCGGGACTGGTCAGAGTCAGTTCCACGGCGCCGAACGCGGCTTTGGCGAAGTCGACGAATAGTAGTGTCCCTCGGCCTTCCGGACCACTCCGGCGGGCTGGATCTTCGTTTCGAGCAGGGGGTATCGCGTCGTTTCATAGGGTCCGTCGAGCTTGCCGGTGCGAAACGACTGCACTTTCGAGAAAGGCCCCGGTTCGACACTGTCCTGCCAGGTTCTCACCTTCCAGAAGCATACCGCTTCACTCGGGAGAGAGCACCCGGCGTATTCGAGGGCGGTGGACCGCGAGGAAACCACTTTACCGCCGTCCCACAGGTCGCCCTGGTTCTTGTCGAGGTTCGTCCGGTCCGACGCGACGAGGATCTGGTACGCGGTCTGCCGGCCGATCGAACCCGCGATCCAACTGAACCCTCCAGTTGCATAAGGCACTCCGTCAAGTCTTGCGAATGTGCAGTTTTCATCGGGAAAGAGGCGTGGATTCGTAACCGAGGAGCCGATTCGTAAATCTCACCACAGGTGAGGTTCAGATTCGGCAAGAGAATC
>DATIKY010000057.1:0-16440 GCA_035476995.1 Sedimentisphaerales bacterium
CTGAGACCCGCGTGATCAACACGGCCTCCAACGCCGTCAATGACCACCCATTCTCACAGAAAGCTTCTGGGAGTGCCGCACTTTTACTCCGCCCCGCCACCCGCCGCACTTTTGCTCCGCCCTTCACACCAGGCCGACCGCCTCTGCGGCATCCTTGTCATATTGCATGATGACGACGCCTTTGTGGGCTCGTTCCAGGGGGGCGATCTCGCACACAGGTCCCGGCGTGACAACGATCCCGCCGCAATGAACGCCAAGGTGCCGGGGGATGTCCACGAGCTTTTCCGCCAGCCTGTACAGAGGCGAGGTCCTTTTGATCTTGCCCTCGCGCGACAATTGGTTGATCTGCACGGGTTCCAGGCCGAGCGCCCGGCCGGCGTCGCGAATCGCGCTGCGAAGTCGGTAGCGGTTGACGTTGCAGACCATGGCGACCCGCGCGAAACCCCAGTGCTCGTAGCAGAACCGGATCACTTCATCCCGCCTCCGCCAGCACAAGTCGATGTCGATATCGGGACAATCCGTCCGGCCCGGATTCATGAATCGCTCGAAATAGAGCCGATTCTCGATGGGACAGACCCGCGTGAAGCCCAGCACGTAAGCGATCAGCGAGCCGGCGGCGGAACCGCGAACCTCCACGGGAATCCGGCTGCGCCGGGCGAAATCGATGATCTGGTGGACAACCAGGAAGTAGTCGCTGAACCCGTTCTTTTGCACGGTCGCCAGCTCATGCTCCAGCCGCTGGATGACGGCATGGCGGACCGGGCTGTACTTCCCGGCAAGGCCGAGATGGCAGAGTTTGGACAGCTCCCGGTCTCCGTTGGTCCCCTGGGTCAGCACGATCCGGGGAAGAATCGGCTTGCCGCCCAGCAGCGCCAGGCTGCATCGTTCGACGAGTCGGTCCGCGTTCGCCAGCGCGCGGGGACAGGACCGAAACCGATCCTCGATCTCCTCCACGCGGCGCAACGTGTGAAGGCCCCCCTCTTCACCAGACCCCGGACCGGCGGCGCTCAATTCCCGGATTCTCGTCAGGACCTTCGCGGTCTCGATATCCTCGTTCACCAGCCAGGTCATGTTGGCCCAGACAATCGGCTCGACACCCTGCGTCAAGGCGGATTCCGCTTCCCCTGGATCACGGCAACCCATGAACAGATGGCTCCGAGGGAGCAGATCTGCCAACTCCTTCAACAAGGCGGGGTCGGAACCGATACAAATCACCCCTCGATGATCGATACGCAGTTGCTCGATCAGGTCGAAGTCCGCGGTCAGGTTTCTCGCCGTCGTGATCCGGCACAGATTCCCGTAGCCTCTGCCGTCTTCGGCCAGCAGGATGGCCCTGTGCCTGTCGGTCGAGATCTCCACGCCAACGAGGGGCCGAATGCCCGCCTGCTCCGCCGCTCTGCACAAATCCACCGTCCCGGCCATGGAGTTCACATCGGCCAAGGCCACCGCTCCGTAGCCCTGCTCGGCGGCCCGCTGCACCCACCGAGGCACCGAGACGGAGCCCCTCAAAAGGCTGTAGAAACTGCGGCAACTCAATGCGGCAATACGCATAGCATCCCCATCGGAATCCACGATCCCCTGTCGAATGTTTATTCCGCCCCATGGGGCGATCCCGCCGGCCAGACCCCTACGGCGGCAACGCGATCTCGGCCAAACGCGGATACGTTCTCAAGAGCCCCTCCGGGACGGGTTGCTTGCAGCCGCGGACCAGCGCCTTGAGTTCGATGGCATTCGCCAGTTCGGCCCCCCGATAATGATTGTTCGCAATCACCGTCAGCGACTCAAGGGCCTTGCCCAGACCGGCCAGTCGCTCTTGGATGGCAGTGAGTTCTCTCTCGCTGTACAGATAGTTGTACACCTCGTCCCGGCCGGCCTTGCTGAACCATTTCTCCGCATTTCGCCCGTGCATGCGAAAGTAGCCCGCCTTGCCGACGATGCAGTGCTGCAAATTGAAGGACTGGCTCGATGTCGGATAGTCCAGATTGCACACGGTGACGCCAAGCCCCTGCAAGAACCCCAGGGCCTCAGGGGCCTCCCACGATCGATTCCGAACCTCCACAACCAGGTGAAAGGCATCGTCGAAATGGCGGGCAATCTTCGTCAGATAGTCCCGGCTTGCCGGCGTATCCTGGAAATCGTACCGAAACTGAACCAGCAGGTGTTTCAATTTCCCGCTGTCCATCAAGGGGCGAAATCCATCATGGAATTGCTTCACCATCGCCGGATCGATCTTGCCCTCGTGGGTGATGCTCCGATGCAGTTTGGCCGTAAAAAAGAACTCCGACCGCCGCGACGTCCTCTCCAGCCACGATCTCGTGGTTCGTTCGACCGGCGGGCGGTAGAAGCTGCTATTGATCTCGATGCAGTCGACGTACTCGCTGACGTATTCCAGTTGATCCGCCTTCGAGTCCGTATAGACGATCCCCTCCCAGTCCGGATACGACCACCCCGCGATGCCGATGTACACAGGACAAACCATGTTGTGCCTACCTGACGTTTGTTCGCATGCAGCCAACCACCCGGCCCAGAATACGAAAGTCCTTGTCGAACGGCCGGATCCCTATCGTTGGGCACCCCGTCCGTCGATCTCCACCAGATAACCTTTCCAATAATATGGCTATTAGGCCATATTGTCAACAAGGATTTGCACGTCTTTTTTCTGTGGTGTCCGTCGCTCCACAGGCTTGCCGATCCCTCCCCACGCGATAGGTCCCCGCAGAATCGATACGGTTCCGCGTTCGATGGCCTGTACAACCCTGGGCGTTGCTCACGACAGGTCGCTCGGATCAGATCGTCCACATCGTGGTTTGGCTTTTACTCGTGGGAACTCGCGGGCAAGAGGCAGCACAAACCGGGGCGCCGCACGGGTACGCGCGACGACCTGCATGCTGACCGTGCGGCTACTCGGAGACAAAAGGCGGTCGTTCGAACGTAAGCCCGTCTCCCTGGACGCGAGGATCTCCGATTGCACGCAACGTGTCCATCAGCTTCGTCGACAGCTCGACACGGGTTTTCGCGTAGGCGGGGTCGTCCGCGACGTTGTGCATTTGGTCGGGGTCACGCCGCAAATCGTAGAGTTCTTCCGCCGGCCGCTTGGCGAATCCAAGCCGCCAACCCTCCTGCCATCGCGGCTCGTGGCGGTGCTTGACCATCCATGCCTTCGTGGGGCTGGCGTCCAGGTCGCCGAAGCAGACGAAGGTGTCCTCCCGCACTCGCTCAAAGGCAGGTTCCGTCGCCGGATCATCCAATCCCGTCGGCGTGCCCATGGGCCAGCGATCCGGTGCAAAGTTACGGATGTACAGGAAATCCCGGGTGCGGATTGCGCGTTGGGAATAGGGCAGATTGCCTTCACGCGCCCTGGCCACATGCCGCTCGCGGCCGGTAACGACGTGATCACGCGCGGGATCAAGCCAGCCGCTCTTCTTCGAGACCAGCAGGGGCATGATGCTTCGTCCTGTCATGCAGCCTGGGTCCCCAGGTCGTACAGATTGCACTTGCCGCGCGGGAAACCGGGGATGCCATGGTCGCCGCTGACCACGATCAGGGTGTTCTCCCGCTCGCCGATGGTTTCGAGCTTTTGCAGGAACAGGCCCAACATGCGGTCAAGGGCCAGCACCTCACCGAAGTAGTCGCACATGTCCTCGCGAATTTCCGGCACATCCGGCAGGAACTTCGGCATGCGTCCTTTGAGATCGTCGGGATCCAGACCCCAGAGGGCCTTGCCGGAACCCTGAATCCACTTGCGATGTGTGTTCGTGGGCCCGAACCAGTAGCAGAACGGCTGACCCGGCTGACGATCGGCGAGGAATGCCTCGAAGTTCTGCGGGGTCTCCGCACAGATCTGGCGTTTCGCCTCCTCCGGCGACTTGCCCGCCTCTCCCAGCTTTGTCGCATTCTGAGAGAACGTGCAGAATCGACGGCCGGCCTTCTCCAGCAGCAGCGGATAGCTGGGGATCGTGGGGTCCCACTGAGCCCCCTGCAGAATGGCCCCCAGGCCCGTGCGATAGAAGTACTGGCCCGAGAGCAGAGAACTGCGGCAGGGCGTGCAGAACGGGGCCGTGACGTGGGCGTTGTTGAAGCGGATGCCCTCCCGCGCAAACCGGTCCATCACCGGCGTCTTCAGGGCACGATTGGGGCCGAAGGAGTCATAGACACTCGCGTAGCGGCCCCAGTCGTCAGCAAAGAAGAAAAAGATGTTGGGTCGGCTTTTCTCCGCGACGGCATCCCCCGACGCAGCGCCGGTCCGCATCCCCGCCATCCCTGCGGCCGTCAAGGCCGCGCCCTTCAAGAAGCCTCTGCGCGACAAGGGCATGCCTTCTGAACCGGTCCTGCTCGTTCTGTGCGTCATCGGATCGACCTTTCCATATCATCTGTCGATACATACAGCGCCTCGTGGCTATGCGGCGGGTTGCGCCTACAGAGCCAGGATGTAGGCTGTCAGATCGGCGATCTCCTCGCTGGACAGATTGGATGTCTTGCCGTGCTTGTCATTGCGGTTGTACGTTGTCAGGACCTCTTCGATGGTCCTGGCACGACCGTCGTACAGATAGGGCGCAGTCCGCCAGATTTCGACCAGAGACGGCGTGACGAACTCCCGGATGCCTCGCTCATCCGGCCCCAACCCAATGTCGTGCAACTTGCCGTCGGTATAGTACCGGCCTGAATGGCACGCGGCGCAGTTGGCCTGTTCGAAGAGCGCCCGGCCGCGCCGGGCCGCGGCAGTGAGCGCGCCGTTATCGAGAAAGGGACTCGGCGCCGGACGCAGCGCTTTCAAGTATGCGTCAACCGCACTGGACACCTCTTCCGGCACGACCACGAACTGAATGAACCGGAAACCCGTCCGTACCGCCGTTTCCGCGCGATCGCGAACCCCGGTAATCATCACCGGCGGCGTCGCGTGCGTGTGCAGCATGGTGCGGGTGTTCTTGGGATTCCCGATCCCGTCGTTCAACAGGTCCCAGTTCAGGGCGTCTGCGCGAGCGTCCGGATGACAACTGGCGCAGCTTTGCCACTGTTGGAAGCAGAATGTCGCATCGTGAAAGGCCATCTCGCCGCGACGGACCTGGCATGGCTCGGTCCGCGGGCCCAGGGCAATCGAGGTGACCGCCGGAGGCGTCGCATCCAGGTTCACCCAGGTCAGACTGTCGCTGAAATACTCGCTCACCACGACTGAACCGCCGGCTGCCGCGACCCCTCGCGGGCCCTTCCCCGGCAATGACACGCGACGACGCAAGCCGACGAGGAAGGCAAGATCGTTCGGAATGTCCGTCAGGCCGACGGATACGGCACCGGCCCGCTCGCCTGCGGCGACGCGATCGATCTTGGCGTGCAGGGCCTGTCGGTCGATGAAGCTCAACTCGTGGGTGCCGGAATGGGCGACCACGATGGATCGGCCGTCCGCGGTGCAGGCGACTCCCCAGGGATTGGCCGCACCCAAGTCCACGTCATCCAAGAGGACCGTCGTCAGCCAGCAGCGGTTGCCAAGATCGATAATGCTCAGGGCGCTGGTGTTCATCCATCCCCGCTCCACCTGCGTGGTCGGCACGCCGAAGCGGCCCAGCGTGTGGGGAACATACGCGAATCGTCCATCCGGCGAAACGCACAGATCGCGGACCCCTGTCGAACCGTTGGGCAGCGACACGGAGGCGGCGATTCCCAGCGAGACCGTGTCGATCAGATCGACTCTCGCGGCCACCTGATTGCCGTTCGCGGCCTGCGACGGAAGATGATGGGCCACGGCCAGCATCGCGCCATCGGGCGTCAGCGCCGCGGCGATCGGCTCACGCGCGACCGCAATGCGGCTGCGCACCGTGCGTTTCTCCACATCGTACGCGACCACTTCATTGTCGAATCGATTGCAGACGAACAGCACACGACCGTCCGCAGAGATCACCGGCGCAACGGGCGTATGGCCGGCCGGCAGCGTGCCGTCGATTCTCTTGGCATTCGTATCGATCACGACGATTTGCCCGGTATCCAGCCCACACGTGACAAACAGACGATTCCGGAGTGCGTCCAGAGCCAGGCCCGACGGCGTCGCGCCGATTGGGATGGAAGCGATGGTTTCCTTGGACAGGGGATTCACCACGTCGATGCGACGACCGGTGTGCTGGGCCGCATAGACCACCTCGCCGTCGGGATGGATTGCCACCGCCAAGGGCGAGCCGTACGGATAGTCCTCACCCATGGGCAACCCTTCAACGCTCAAGGGCGCCGCAACTCGTTGGCCCGCCGCATGGGCGCACAACAGTCCCGTCGTCAAACACACGACACCCACGGCGCCTGCCATCAAGCACCCGATTCCGAAAATGCGTCGATATGCCAGTCTGTCTGCATGTTTCTTCATGGCCCGTCTTCCTTTGTCGTCCTGTCCGAGTGCCCTCAGTGTTCGGATGCTGCCGCACTGGTCTGGCACATGTCCCCATCATACAACTTCTGCCCTTGTCTCAGGGCTTGGCGATATTGCGATTCGATCTTCAGGCGGTGCTGGTACTTCTGTTCCCGCCACAGGTCGATCCCGCTGAGTCCGAAGCCCTTCATGCCCACGTCCGGGTTGCGTGCAAGACGCTCTGCGCCGGCCCGTATGATCTCCAGCGCCTCTCGATATTCCGGCGTCTGGGAATTCGTGAAGTTCTGGAGAACGGGACTGATCTCCGGACGATCGAAGCTCACCAGCGGCCCCTGGTTGGTCGCATGACGAAACTGGCTCCGCAGGTCCCGACCCGTCAGTTGACCCAATCGATGCAATTCCTCTGCGCTGATCGGCGAGCGGCCGCCGGGATGGCCGGGATACGAGGTGGAGTAGTCCGGATAGAAGACGGCGTTCAGATCGATCCACGTGACGACACGGTCGAACTCCTCGCAGGTCAGCGTCACCGTCTCGTGTGTCCCATGCTTGTTCGACAGCACCTTCACCAGGGCACTGGCGTGAGAACCCCAGGAATACGCCTGCTGGACCTCTGCGGGACCGCCTCCTATGACCTTGATATGCCCCTTGCGCCACAGCTCGTTGTATGAGGTATTGAATATGAGGTTGCGATCCGCAGCCAGATTCAGCTTGTTGCCTGCGGGCGTGCCGAAGTCATGACAGGAAACACAACTGCGGTCAAATACCGGCTGCACCTCGGCCATGTAACCGAAGTTCCTGGCTTCTCCGCGCCAGCCCTCCAATCGGCCCGGCGACTTCCGCATCGCCAGGGGCATGGTGCCCCTCGGGGCCGGAGGCGCGGTGCGACGGTCGTCATGACAGCCGACGCAGCCGGTGGTCTCGCCGGACTGCACGACCGTGCCGCTGCGCATCGACTGGATCATCATGCCGTGCTCGTCCAGCAACTGGAAGTAGACGAACCTGTCCGATGGAACGGAGAAATAGGCCGATCCGTCTTCCTCGACCGCAACGGTGCCCAGGATGCGTTTGGTCTCGAAGCTGTGCCAGTTCACGCCCGGATGCGTCTGGCCCTGCGCGTCCCATTGGCCGGGCACCCAGTATCTCTTCTCCGGCGATTCCACCACGCGCAGGGACTTGACCGCGCCCCGCTTCACGCCCGACATGTAGGGGCCTTGATAGACGTCCAAGACATACAAATGGCCTTGCTTGTTCTCGAAATCCCGGCGAGGGGGGATGATGGACGGCCTATTCCTGGCCGCCAGCGGCATGGGATTGAAACAGCCGGGGGCCTCCGCGTGCAACAGGATCTCATTGCCGAAGACATCCAGCAGATAGATTCCTGTCCGATTGCTCGGGTCGTTCGGGCGCCCACTGCCTTCGATCAATCGCGACACGAGAAAGAAGCTCTCGTTCAGAGGATGTGGATTCTCGTACTTCGGGTGCACGCTCACGAAGTCGTCCCACGCCTGGTTCGCCTTGCCTGGATTCCGCACACGCTCCAGGGCATCCTGCGGCCAGATGCGCCGGATCGGTTCTCGCCCGTCCATGCCCAGCCGGCGATCGATGATGGCCAGCGCCCCCCAGGGGAGATCGTGACAGGAGGACAAGATGCACAGGGCCTGCTGGGCGCCCGGGATCATGCGGGCGTCGAGGACCGCCCCCGGGGCCGGCGTATTGTTCCCCCAGTAGACCGCCTGGTTGGTGCCGTCGGGGTTCACCGTCCACAACGACTGGGCATCCCCGAAGTTGCGGTCCACATACTCCCACCGATCGTACAGTATCCGCCCGTCGGGAGCGATGTCCGTGGGCCGGTCGAACAACGTGTTCTTGGTGATCTGATGGATATTCGCCCCATCGGATTCCATGCGATAGAGATTCCCCATGATATGCCGGTTGCACATGCAGTACTTGGGCTCTCGCGTGGAGGAAAACACGATGCCATCGTCAGGCAGGTACAGGGGGTGTATGTCGTCCACCTCCGCAAGATGCGTCAACTGCTTCAACCGGGTCCCGTCGCGGTTGATCTCGTAGATATGATAGCTGTCCGCGCGGTTCTTCCGCATGGAGAAGACGATCCGCTCTCCGTCCCAGTGCACCCGCGGGTCGCGAATGACTCCGTCGGAGGTTTCGAGCAGAGTCGTGATCCGCCCGCCGGCCCCAAGGTTGATCATCTTCAGCGCCCCGCCGGGCTTGAAGTGCCCTTGATTGAACTCGTGCTCCGCGTCGGGAGAGAAATTGTGCGTGTTGTGGTGGTCGTAGGTGTACGGATGTCGCACCACGTAGAGGATCGGACGGTCGCGGACCAGGGGATTCGCGATCAGCGCCTCGCGCTGCAACGCGAGCAATTCGTCCAGCAACGAGCGTATCCGCCGGGCGATCTTGGCAGGGGATTCTCCCCCGCTGGAGAGGGCCTCAAGATCCCGCGTCGCCTGGTTACACAGCGTTTCGAGCCGGTCCAGACGCTCCAGGAACTCCCCGCCGCGAGGATACGTCGGCCCGAAGCGGTCCATCAAGTTGCGAATCGCCGGGCCCAGCGTACTCGCCATCTGCCGGAATGCCTGCAAACCTCTTTGGACCTCCTGGGCATTGGTGTGTTGCCCGGCGACAGGCGACGGTCCGGCTTTGCTTTGAGGGCCGAACGCTCCGAACATCAGTACGGCCGACAGGACCCATGCTCTCGTCAATTGTCTCACGGCTCATTGTCCCCTGTTCATTCCGAAAGATTCACCGGCGCCACGACGCGGAATCCGACATTGAAGACACGGTGGTAGGGCCGGTAGGGCCGTCGATAGCTTGCGGTGGCCTGGTGCGGGCGGTCGCGCCAGGAGCCGCCGCGGACGACGCGTTCGAGGTCCGTGCGGGTCGTGTCGTTTCGCCCGTCGTGCTCATGATAGGGATAGGGACGGTAGGCGGAGCGGGTCCATTCGGCGGCGTTGCCGTGCAGGTCGTGCAGGCCCCAGGGATTGGGCTGGTAGCGCCAGACATCCACGGTCACTATAGCCCCGTCGTCGAAGCGGTCGCAGCGCGGGATCCAGTCGTCGTAGCGGTTGGGGTTGGCGATCACGCGGGCCTGCGTGTAATCGCCTTGGGCGGTGCACTGGGCGAAGTCACGCAACGCCCGGTCGGCCAGGTTCGCGTAGGCGGAGTAGTCGCCGTCCAGGTCCCCGAAGTGGAAGGCGGTCGCGGCGCCGGCGCGGGCGCCCCACTCCCATTGCGACTCGGTAGGAAGGTCGAACTGAAGGCCGGTCTTCTCGCTGAGCCAGCGGCAGAAGGTCCTGGCCTCGTGCCAGGACACGCGGACCGCGGGCTGATGGGGGGCGTCCTGGAAGAAACCGCGACGGCCGAACTGGTAGCCGTGACGGGATTCGTCCCGACTCTCGTGATGCGGATCGAACAGGCGATATTGTGCGTTGGTGATCTCGAAGCAGGCCATCCAGAACGGGGCCACCTCGACCGCGGTCGGGGGCGATTCATCCGGGTGGCCGTCGATCGAGCCCAGAACGAAGCGACCGCCGGGGATGAGCACGAGTTCGAGTGTGACCGGGCCGACCTCCACGGCCTCGCGGTTGTCGTCGTGGCCCAGATAAACGGGGCCGAACGCGGGGCTCTGGCCGAGATGGATCGTCTTGCGGAAGCCGTCGCGCGAGCCCGCGGCGGCCGCCTGGCGCCGACGGGCCCCATCCGCGTCGAATGGCCAGCCCGCTGCCGTCGCGGCCGGAACGGACGCGGTTGCGGGCTTCTCGGGTGGAACGAACGTCCTGTCGAAGGGCGGGGTTTCGGGGATGTGCTCGTAGTCGAAGATCGGCCCCTGCGGCACATATTGGGCCCGCAGGGCGTGGGCCTGCTCCTGCATCCGCAGCACGAGTTCGGCCCGCTGGCCCCCGACGATCTCGCGCCAGGTGCCGTGGAAGGGCGTGTTCAGATCAAACCAGGCGACGAGCCGCTCCCAGGACTCTCGGTCGAGGCGGACGCCGTGATGGCCCTTGCGGAGCATCTGGCCCAGTTCGGTGGCGCTGAAGTGGAAGTCCATGGGCGAGAGCATTCGCAGGTCGGACTCGATGCCGGGCGGACGGACGTAGCGGTGCAATTGCACATAGGACTCCGTGAAGGGTTCGCTCTCGGCGCGCAGATGGGGAGGTGTGCTGCCGGCCATGTCGGAGCGCCAGTCCGTCACGCGGCGGTCGGCCTTCAGATAAGGGATCTCGCGGTCCCCGGCGTGCAGGCTGCCGTCGTGGCATCCGGCGCAATGGCGGTCCAGCACGGGCTGCACTTCGCGAGCGAAGCTGAACCCGCGAACCGGGGCCGCCCAGCGGCCGTCGATCTTGGACGGCGGTCGGCGGGCGGCGGCGGGCATCTTCGCCGGCGGCGCCTCGTTCTGCGATTCGTGGCAACCGATGCAGGAGACGTTTTCGCCGGGCATGGCGACCGTCCAGCTTCGCATCAATTGGAGGGCCTGGCCGCGATCGTCCAACGCCTGGATGGAAATGGGCGTGTTGGCGGGCACGGTGAAGTAGGCCGAGCCGTCGGACTCCACCGGCACGGTGCCCAGCACGCGCTTGATGTCCCAGGGACCGTCCAGGCCGACGCTGCCTATCAGGCCGCCGACGCTGCGATAGCTGAAGTAATAGTCGAAGATGCGAAGGGCTCGCACGGCGCCGCGAGGGATGCCGTCGAGGCCGCCGCCGCGATAGACGTCCACGATGAGCATTGTCCCGTCGGAACGGCTCGGGTCCACGCGGTTGACCACAACAGGGGGGCGCGGCGTATTCTGCATCGGGATCGGCCACAGCAGCGCGTGGCCCTCGACCTCGTGCAGCAGCAGCACGTTGTCGAATACGTCCACGAGGTAGATCCCCCAGAGCGAGTCGGGGGTCGGCTTGGCGGCCGCCAGAAAGTACTGGCTGCTCAGCGGATAAGGGTGAAGGAAGTGCGGCCAGACCCCATCCACCAGGCGGTCCCGCACGATCGGTTCGACCTTCCTGCCGCGACCGGGGATTTCCTGGACCACGCCGGTTGCCTCACGACGACCCATCGCGGGGTCCACCAGCAGCAGACGGCCGCTGCGATGAGTCCCATGATGGCCGGTGGCCACGCCGATGACCTTGCGGGGATGGTCCGGCACGCCTCTGGCATAGAACAGCGACGGGGGAAAGTAGGACCCGCTGCCGTAATACTCGCGCTGGTCCGTCCCGTCCGGATTCATGTGAAACAGGATGCGGGAGTTCGAATGCGGAATATCCGAATACTCCCACCGCTGGTAGAGAACGCGACCATTGGCCAGCGGCGTCGGGCACCAGTTGCTGTCCTGCTCGAAGGTCAACTGCCGGACGGCGCCGGTCCGTCGATCCAGGCGGTACAGGCACACCATGGGCGCATCGCCAAAGACGCACGGCAGACCCATGAACCCCGCGGTCGAAGTGAAGAGAATGTCTCCATCGGCCAGATAGCACGGATCGAAATGGCCGACATCCGCGCCGTCGTCCGGCGTGACCTGGCGCAGGCCGGAACCGTCAACCCCGATTTCGAAGATCCGCCAATTGGGCTGCTCCATCCCCTCCATCGCAAACAGAAGAGTCCCGCCGTCAAACTCCAGCACGAGATCGCTGAGGGTTCGTCTCCCTTGCGGCGCAAACAGGATCTCGACCCGCAGCGACTCGCGGAGATTCGAGAGCACCGCCAAACGGTCGTCCCATCGATCCCTCCGCGTCACGCCGACGCCCGCCTGCCAATTGGTCGGCATGCCGATGCCGGCTCCCATGGCCGTTCGCGCCTCGTGCGGCTGTGGGAGTCCCCGCTGGACCAGAACAACGCGATCGAAGTCGAGCAGCGGATTGGCCAGCAGGGCCCGACGCCGGAGCGACTCCAATTCGCGGATCAGCTTGATCGCACGCTGTTGGGACTCCTCGGTCGGGGTCTGTGATTCCGTCTCGACCGCCAGACGCAGTTCGCGATGGAGTCCCTCCAGTCGCGACAGATACGTCCGACCGTCGGGATAGCGTGGGCCGAACCGTTCGGTCAGATCGGTCGCCGCCAGACGCAACGCCTCAAAGTCAAACGTCGCCAGTGCCGCCCGCGAGGTCGGCGAAGGCCCCATCTTCGTCGCGGCGCGATGATGAATGGCCGCCGGACTGACCAGGAACCGGACGCTGCCCTGGTCCTTCTGGCGTGAGGAATCCACGCCGACCCAGGCTTCGAAGCGTTGGTACTGCGTATTGAGCCGATAGTGGATCGCGCTGACGGCGTGGGTGCCCAGCCCTCGCTCGAATGTGCGGTCTCCTATCCGCAGCGGCTGACCGATCGCGCTGGTCCGTTCCTGCAACCGGCCCCATCCCTGGCGGACCGATGTCGGCTCCAGATCGTCCAGATAGGTCGCCGACCCGTCGGCATGGAGCAGGCGTGCCTCCGCCCAGTTGGCCACGTCATGGTCGTACGTGTCCACGTCATCGACGATCAGCCACAGATCCCGCCAGCCCTCGATACAGACCTCGATCCGCGCCGCCTCCTGCCCTCCTCTGATCACCTCCCCGACGAATGGCGCCGACGCCGAGGAACCTCCGCCATCGGCGGGCATCGCCTCCTGGACCGTCTGCGCGTGGCCGGCCACTTGCACGAGTTCACGCCATGCGGCGCCTGGCACGGCCCGGTCGGCAGACACAGGCTGCCCCGTCAGGATCGAACCCACGGGCAGCACCCACAGTGCAAGGACAACCGCCCACCGACGAACGTCATACATCATTGCAGGCACCATAAAGGACTTCCACAACCAGATCCGGTGGACAAAACAAGCCACGTACGCAGACCCCTTACAATTGACCATCTCTGTCAGACCCAAGGGTTTCGCATCGTTGATCGGCACAGACGTCCGTACCTTCACTCGTCTGGCCGGTGTGCAGATCCAGACGAGGCCGCTGGGAGAGAAGCTCCTGGATGGGACGAAACACCGCCAACAGCTTGCGAAAATCCGGATCATCCACGGATTGGAACACCGCTCGCCCGCATCGTTCGGTTCCACCGGCGGCTCTGGCCAGCGGCGCGAGCATAAAGGTATTCTTCTCGGGGCGTTGAACGCGCAGATACCACTTCCGCGGCACAGAGGGCGTGCCTCTGCCATCCGGCTCATGGCACGAGGCGCAGCGTCGCATCGCGACGTCGTTGAAGACGCGGTCGAAATCCTCCGGCCACATTCGACGGCAGCCAGGCCGGTCCCGATGATTCGAGTCGCTCGTGCCGTAGTACGGGACGTTCAGATCGATCCACGCGAAGAGACGGCGTTTTTCCGCGTCGGTCAGATGGACCCGCGGGTTGCCGTCGGCGTCGGGATGGCCTTCGAGCACCAGGTCCGCCAAGCGGCTGGCGGGCGAGCCCCACGCGCCGGGCGTGATCTCCAGGATATTGCTCTCGGAGCCGTTGTACGTCGAGATCCACGAGGTGTAGGGATTGCGGATGTCTTCCTGACGGCAGCCTCCTCGCGTCCAGTCCTCGGCGGCCGTTCCCTGGCGAACGAGCGTTTCGTAGGAGACGTTGAAGAAATCTGTCAGATCCCCGGAGAGATCGGCCCCGCCGCTGGGATTGTGGGCGTTGTGGCAGGCAGCGCAGTTACGGTCGAGCACCGGCTGAACGATCCGCGGATAGCTGAAGCCGCCGCGACCCCATTCCGGCCGGTCCAGCGGCTGAGGCGACTCTCGCAAGGCCGCCGGCGTGGGGCCTCGCAGGGGGGTGGACAGTCGGTTCTCGTGACAGCCGACGCAGCTTTGCGACTCGCCCGGCATCAGGTGCGTGAAACTGCGCATCCGCTGCAAGGCGCGCCCGTGCTCGTCCAGAGCCATGAAGTAGATCGGACGTCCCGCAGGCACCTCGAAGCTGGCAGAGCCGTCCGAACGGACCGCCGCTTGTCCCCAGATTCTCTTGGGGGCATAGGTTGCCCCGCTGGAGACGACCGGGAACTGGAATCCGAAGGCGCGCAGCGAGGGGCTGATGGCGATCGGCTTGGCGATCTCCTCGACCACGCGGATCGCGGCGATCTGACCGCGGGCGATGTGCGGCTCAAGGCCCTGGTACACATCCTGAAGATAAACCACGGCCATCGGCGGCCCTGGTTTTGAGTCCTGCTGAACATCCCGTGGCGAAGTCAACACCGGCGGAACCGGCATCGAACGGATCGGCTGCGGATTGTAGAAACCCAGGCCGTCGCGAGGCCTCAGCAGGATCGTCTGCTCCGTTCCCTCATAGTCGCGCAGCAGGATGGAGCCGTCGTGCGAGACCAGGAAGAGCCTCTCGTCGAGCGGAAACGGACTCTCATAGCGTCCCTGGACGCGATTGCCGTCTCCGCGATTCACGTATCCGATGTTGACTTCCGGCGTGAGGTTCGTGATGGCTTCCTGGGCGTTGACGCCGTGCCGACGGTCGATGATGCCCACCCCGCCGCGAGCGGGACCGTTGTGGGCCGTCAGAAGGCACAGGACTGCCTGGGCGCCCGGGATGGGACGCGCCTCCATGAACGTCGCGGGGCTCAACACGCGATTGCCATAATGGACCTGAAGCCCCGTCCCGTCCGGGCGGATCGTCCACAGGCTCTGAATCGGGATGGCCGGACGGTCCACGTATTCCCACCGGCTGTAGAGGATCCGACCGTCGTGCAACACCGCAGGGGTGAAGTCATTCAGGTAATTCGCGCTCAGACGCGCAACGCGCAAGCCGTCACGATCCATCCGGTACAATACGCCAACCGGCGAGTTCCAGCAGTACGCGTATGCGCTGGCCCGGGTCGAAAGGAACGCGATGCCGCCGTCCGGGAGCCAGCAGGGATTGAAGTTGTAGTGGTCGCCGTGAGTCAACTGGACCAGTCCCGTCCCATCGATGTTCATGCGATAAATCTGATAGGTGTCGGTTTGGCTCTTTCGCCAACTGAACAGGACCTCCCGCCCGTCATAGGAAACCTCCAGATCCAGCAGTTGTCCCTCGGGTGAATCCACCAGTTTCTCCAGGCTCCCATCGCGATGGAAGCGATACAACCCGCCGCCGGCGCGAAAATCCTCGTTGTGATAAGTGTACACGTGCGAGGGATTCATGACCTGCCGCTGAATCACCAGCAGGCTGTCGAAGCCGCACTTGCCCGAGGTGAACCATTCGGCCAGCCTTGGCGAGTGCGGGATTTCGACCGGTTCGCCTGGAGCCGGGCGAAAGGCCCCCAGGGCCTGGGCTTCGGGCGAGGCGGAATAGATCCGAATCTCCGAAGCGCCGGGGTTGGGCCCGACATCGGCGAGCGTGAAGCGGAGCGTCAAAACCCGCGTCTGAACAGGCGGTTCCAGCCTGATCCGCTGGGGACCATGCCCCCGACGCAGATCGGTCTTGGCGACACAGGCGTCATGCGCGTCGGCACGCACCTCCACCTGGAGGAAGTTCTCGTTCCACAGCCACGCCGTTCGTCCGTAGTAGACGATCTCGCCGACCGTTACCGCTTCCGGCCACGTGTAGGTGAGTGTCGCGCCGGTCGCCTGCGCCTGCGGGACGCACCAGACCTTGCCCAGATCGTCACGGGACTCCGCGTCGGGAATCTGTCCGTTGGCGGTGAAGGCGCCCTGGTACTGGTCGCTGAACTGTCCGCTTGCCGTGATGACGGCATCGGGGGCGATATTCCGCAACGCGGCCTTGCTCTGGGCGAGGGCAATCCCGGACGACACCGCCAGAGACAGGACCCACACGGTTATCCATGGACGACGGCCGGCACGGGATGAACAAGTGTGTTCCTTGGCGGACGCTTGCATGGCGTTTCTCCAAAGGCTGCGTCGTAACCGTTCACGGATCCTTGTCGGGATCGGGCACGGCATGCGATATCCCATGCCCAGTCCTCGAACACCGTGCCTACTATAGCATATTCCGGCGGCAAGAAGAACCCCCCCCCCGACCAACGCATTTGTGGCTCATCCGGTTTTTGCGTACTTTTCATGGTGGGTTACGCTACGAGTTCGTAGCGGGTTTCGTGCAGAGCGTAGATCTTGAGTTTGAAGAATTCCGTGTCTCTGAAACCGTAGGCTTTGCGTTGCAGGACGCGG
>DATIKY010000058.1:0-58859 GCA_035476995.1 Sedimentisphaerales bacterium
ATATCGGCCAAGGAAGGCCAAAACCATGATACCGATCTGACGGCGCAGAGCAAGATCTTCATCCACGATGAAATGGCACCACAGCCTCTGGCACCGCCGCCCAAGCTCCGCGCCAACCACGATCAAGGCAGTGCCATTCGGGGCAGAAGCCTTTTCATGCGATACCTCCTACTGTAATCCTGCAATCGTGGCATCCAGGGTCAAGCCGATCCATCTGTCCGATTCTCCGGTTCTTGCAGGAGTGACTCGACCCTGTCGAGTAGCTGCGGCAAGTGCCGATCAATGACGCCCCACACAGTGGCGTCGTCGGCGGTGTCGTAGCCGTGGATGATTCGATGGCGAAAACGGATGATCTTGGATAGGTGATCGATGCGTGCGGCGGCAACTGGATCAGTTCGAAGCAGGCGATTGAGTGCTTCACTGATGATCTCAAATTCCCGTTCGACTGCGCGGCGGAACTGACGATCCGCCTGGTACTCGGCGAAGGAGCGATTCTGACACCAACCGAGGATACTGCGCGCGGACTCGGAAACGTCAAACAGCAGTTTCCTTGTCTGATTGTTCATACACAAGCTGCCGGGTGGACTCCAGTTCATTGCGAAGGTATGGATTCCGGATCGATTGCTCGGTCACCAGATCTACGGGGCGACCGAAGAGCCGTTCCAGGTCGTCCGCAAATCCGAGATATCGGTCGGCGTACTCGCCCGTCGGTTGGCGATCTGCAAAACTCACCAGGAAATCGAGGTCGCTACGCTGGGCGTCGAAATGACCTTGTGCGGCCGACCCGAACAGGTAGAGTCTTTCCACCCCATACCGATGGCACAACTCAGCCAAAGCTGTTCGCTTGTGTTCAATAATGGCGACCATGATGGTACAACTCTAAGCGAATCCAGGGGAGACTGTCAACGGATCTTTCCTCGGTTCGTTGCCAGTGTGATGAATGAGGGGAGCCCGTGTCAGCCTGTTGCTCTCAGACCTTTAGAATCCCTTTTGCTCCGTTCGCTCGATGATTTCGTCTTGCAGGGCTTCGCCGAGGTCGACGAAGTAGTCGCTGTAGCCTGCGACCCGGACGATCAGGTTCTGGTACTCCGCCGGCCGGGCCTTGGCCTTGCGAAGCGTGTCGGCGTCCACCACGTTGAACTGGATGTGGTGTCCGTCCAGGCGTAAGCAGGACCGGATCAGGTGCGTCAGGTTGTCCAGGCCGTCGTCGCCGTCGAGCAGGGCGGGGGTGAACTTCATGTTCAGCAGGGTGCCGCCGGTGCGGCTGTGGTTCATCTCGACCGCGGACTTGAGCACTCACCAGCCCGTCAAGTCTGACAACGTATTCGTCTCTGTCGCTACGCGGTCGCGTCACTATGTCTCTGTTGTCGCTATCAACTGACGACCATGTTCATCATCGGGTTCTGGTCCGTTTGCCGGGACGGGTCGGACGTTTGGTGAGACTCTTCCTTAAGGCCGATAATCCGACTGTCGGTGCCTTCTTTTCCGACTTCTTGGCCTCGCGAAGGCATTGCAGGTCCTCGTAATCCTCCAAGTCCTCCTGAATTCGGAGAAAGTCAGCGTAGGGGATGATCGCGAATTCCTTCTTCCCATCCTTTACTATGATCTGAGCCTTCGGAACTCCCATGGCGACCTCCATTACCGGTATGCTTCGCGTCGATGACGGACACGATAGATGACGATTGATTTCTCTTCGATCTCAAACAGAACACGGTAGTCGCCGACTCGCAAGCGATATTCACGGGTGAATCCCGTCAGGCGCTTCACGTCACCCTTCAGATCATCGCTCATGGCCTCAATCCCGGCCAGGATTCGCGACTGAGTACGTGCGGGAATGTCTTTGATGTCCTTGACGGCCGCGGGTTTGAATTGGACATCGTACGTCATTTGCCTCAAGCACCCCTAACACGCTATTCTCCTTCGCCTGCAGGGAAGATGATAACGCGTCACGCCGGCGAATGCAAGGGAATCAGCTTCAGAATCCCTGTTGCTCGGTGCGCTCGACGATCTCGTTTTGCAGGGCTTCGCCGAGGTCGACGAAGTAGTCGCTGTAGCCGGCGACTCGGACGATCAGGTTCTGGTATTCTTCGGGCCGGGCCTTGGCCTTCCGCAGCGTCTCGGCGTCCACCACGTTGAACTGGATGTGGTGGCCGTCCAGTCGGAAGTAGGACCGGATCAGTTGCGTGAGGCTGTCGAGACCTTCGTCGCCTTCGAGCAGGGCGGGCGTGAACTTCATGTTCAGCAGGGTGCCGCCGGTCCGGCTGTGGTCCATCTTGGCCGCGGATTTGAGCACCGCGGTCGGGCCCTGGCGATCCACGCCCTGGACGGGCGAGATGCCCTCGGAGAGGGGCAGGCCCGCCTTGCGGCCGTCGGGCGTGGCGCCCATGACGGAACCGAAGTACACGTGGACCGTGGTCGGCAGCAGGTTGACGCGGTACTTGCCGCCTTTGGTGTTGGGCCGGCCGTCCACCGCTTCAAAATACGTCTCGAAGACCGACCGCATGATTGTATCGGCGTACTCGTCGTCGTTGCCGTACTTGGGCGTTTTCTGAAGGAACGTCTGCCGCAGAGGCTCCTGGCCTTCGAAGTTGGCCTTGAGCGCCGCCAGCAACTCGCCCATCGAGAGGGTCTTGCGGTCGAAGACGTGATACTTGATCGCGGCCAGAGCATCGGTGATCGTGCCGATGCCGACACCTTGAATGTAATTGGTCGTATAGCGGGGGCCGCCGTCGTGGTAGTCCTGTCCCTTGGCGACGCAGTCGTCGATCAGGATCGAGAGGAAGGGGGCCGGCATGTACGTCGCGTAGAGCCGCTCGATGATATTGTTGCCCCGCATCTTGATGTCGATCATGTGGTTGACCTGTCGGCGGAAGGCCTCGAAGAGCTGCTCAAACGAACCCAATTGCTCGGGATCGCCCGTCGCCAGGCCGATCTGCTTGCCGGTTCTGGGGTCCACGCCGTTGTTGAGGGTCAGTTCCAGGACCTTGGGGATATTGAAGTAGCCGGTGAGGATGTAGGCCTCTTTGCCGAACGCGCCCACCTCGACGCAGCCGCTGGAGCCGCCGTTGCGGGCGTCGGCGACGGACTTGCCCATGCGGATCAGCTCCTGGGCGATCAGGTCGCAGTTGAAGACCGAGGGCTGGCCGAAGCCGGTGCGGATGATCTTGCCCGCACGTTTGATGAAGCGGTCGTGGTTCTTCTTGCTGACCTGAATCGAGGAACTCGGCTGCACGAGCCGCATCTGCTCGATCACGTCAAGCACGAGGAAGGTCACGTCGTTGACGCCGTCGGAGCCGTCGTCTTTCATGCCGCCGCTGTTGATCTGGGCGAAATCGGTGTACGTGCCGCTCTCGGCGGCAGTGACGCCCACCTTCGGCGGGGCCGGCTGATTGTTGAATTTCACCCAGAAGCACTGGAGCAGCTCTTCCGCCTGTTCGCGGGTCAGCGTCCCTTCGTCCACGCCTTTCTTGTAGAACGGGTACAGGTGCTGATCGAGCCTCCCTGGGCAAAAGGAGTCCCACGGGTTCATCTCGGTCGTGACGCCCAGGTGCACGAACCAGTAGTATTGCAGGGCTTCCCGGAAGTCCCGCGGGGCATGAGCCGGGACGTGCGAGCAGACCTCAGCGATCCGCTGGAGTTCGGCCTTTCGTTGTGGATTGGGTTCGTTTGTCGCCAATTCCCTGGCCTTCTGGGCGTGACGTTCGCCGAATCGGATCACCGCGTCGGCGCAGATGAGCATGGCCTTGAGTTCTTCCTGTTTCGCGTAGGCCTGCGGGTCGTTCAGGTAGTCGAGAATGTCCAGACTCCGCTGGATGTCGGCTTTGAAGTCGAGCATGCCCTTGCGATAGATCTTGTCGTCGCAGACGGTGTGGCCGGGCGACCGCTGCTCCATGAACTCGGTGAACATGCCGGCCTCGTAGGCCGCCAGCCACTGATCGTCCATCGCGCGGAGCATCTTCTCCCGCATCGTCTTGCCCGACCAGAAGGGGATGATCTTCTCGCGGTAGACCTTGCGAACGTCCTCCGACACCCCATACGCGGTCTTCTCACGGTCGTTGAGGATCTGCAGGTCCTGGCGGCTGTGGCAGCACAGCTCGGGATAGGTCGGAGTCGCCTTGGGAGCGGGGCCTTTCTCGCCGACGATGAGCTCGCCGTCGTTGATGCAAATGGTTTTGTGCTCCATCAGGTGCTTGAAGGCCAAGGCCCTGGTCACCGGCACGGACTCCTTCATGGGCACGTCGCCCATATAGAAATCAGTCATCAGCTCCGCTCTCTCGGCGGAGATATACGGCTTGGTCTCAACGCTCTGTCGTCGCAATCTGGCGACTCGTTCACTCATCATGTCAGCCTACCTGATTGAAGAAGGAACGCCACAGAGGACACCGAGATCACAGAGAGGATCGAAGATAGACCTGTCGGAGAGATCCCTTACCCTTCTCTCAACCTCTGTGCCCTCTGTGGCAACAAGGTTTCTCTTTCTACCCACCTATTCGGACTTCGAATCCGTGATTTCGAAGGACGGCGGCAATCCCGTCCATTGTACCGTCGTCCGGCGTCCGGGCCTCCATCAAATCGATCTGTCCCATCAGCCGGGCGGCCTTTTCGAGGCCGCCGCGGTTGTAGGGCAGGATATCGACTCTGCGAACCGTCCTTAACGACTGTATGAACTGTGCCGTCTGCTCGATGTTCGTCTGGTCGCTGTTGAAGCCGGGAATGATAGGGACCCGAACGAAGATCCTCTTGCCGGCTTCGGCGAGCATCCGGATGTTCTCCAGAATTCTGTCGTTGCGTATACCGGTGTACTGCTCGTGCAGTTCGCTGTTCATGTGTTTTATATCGCACAGGAACAGATTCGTCCTCTCGGCCACCTGCAGCAGGGCCTCCGGCCCGGCATAGCAGCTTGTGTCGACGGCGGTGTGGATCTCCTCGGTCCGGCAGGCCTCCAGCAGGCCCAACAGAAACTCGGGCTGCATCAGGGGCTCGCCGCCGGAAAAGATCGCGCCGCCGCGGGACTCGTCGTAGAACACGACATCTTTGCGGATCTCCGCCATCACCTCCGCGACTGAGGCCTTTCGCCCGATGGTCTCCCAGGCCCCGGTCGGGCAGCCCTCGACGCATCGGCCGCACAGGATGCACTTGTCCGGGTCGGCTACAGGACCGATCTGGGAGACGGTGATGGCTCCATATTCGCATATCTCCATGCAGCGGTGGCACTTAACGCATCGACTGCGACGAAACCCAAGCTCCGGACCAGGCTTCCAGCTTTCGGGGTTGTGGCACCACCGACACCGCAGGGGGCAACCCTTGAAGAACACGGCCGTCCGAATCCCCGGCCCGTCATGAATCGCGTATCGCCGGATGTCGAAGATACAGCCTTGCACGGTGTTCAAGCGAGTTCCTCCTCCATCTCCATTTCGATCTCGGCGATGGCTTCCGGCTGGATGTCCTGGATCTCGTCGAACTGGATATTCCCCTTGGCGACCAGCAGGGTCGAGACCACGCCGGGGACGTGGAAACGGCGCAGCGCCTGTGGGACAATCGCCGTGAGGGCAATCAAGAGCAGGAACATGATCAAGAATGTCAATCCGGCCAAAGGGTATCCACCCGAGAAGACGACAACACCACAGCGATGCTCCACCCCTGGAAACGACCCTCAGATTATAGTGTCCGAAGCGGCCACGGGGAAACACCTTTTCACATTGCCAGTCGATCGTGGCTTTCGTGACCGGACGGAGGCTTTACTGCGACGCCGTCGCCGGGTAGCATGGTTGCGTGTTGTTCCAGATTTCTCGAACTACAAGACAATCGGAGGCGCCGCGATGAGAGAGTGCGTGTTGTTGCTGTTGTTGGCCGTGATGTCGATTGGGGGAACTTCGGTCGTGGCGGCAGAGAATCGTGCGACTTCACAGGCGGTGGAGCGGGCGGAACTGATCTTCCCGCTGGAGAACCCGCCGACGCCGGGGTGCCACGCATCAACGATCGTGGAGACCCGCGACGGCCGGATCGTCGCAGCCTGGTTCGCCGGCGCCGACGAGGGCGAGGACGACGTAGGGATTTGGGTCTCGCGGTGGGAGGGCGGCGCCTGGTCCCGGCCGGTCGAGGTGGCCGACGGCGTCATGTCCCCTCAGAAGCGATTTCCCTGCTGGAATCCTGTGCTGCTTCAGCCTCGCCAGGGGCCTTTAGTGCTCTTTTTCAAGGTCGGCCCGACGCCCGGCGGCTGGTGGGGCGAGATGATGTTCTCCGAGGACGACGGCAAGACCTGGAAGGACCGTCGCAGGCTGCCTTCGCATGTGATGGGGCCGATCAAGAACAAGGCTGTGCAGCTTGAGGACGGGCGGATCCTGTGCCCGTCGAGCAGCGAGCACGCGGGCTGGCAGACGCATCTTGAGGTTACGAAGGATCTGGAGAACTGGGAGGTGGTCGGCCCGCTGAATGACCCGGCGACGATGGGCGTGATTCAGCCGGCGATTCTGATCTACCCCGACAATCGGCTTCAGATGCTCTGTCGCACGCGGGGCAAGGGCTTCGTCGCCGAGTGCTGGTCGCAGGATGGCGGCAAGTCCTGGAGCCGGATGTCGCTCACGAATCTCCCCAACCCGAACTCAGGGATCGACGCGGTCACGCTGAAGGACGGTCGGCAGTTGCTGGTCTTCAACAACACGCCGAAGGGCCGCAGTCCGTTGAATGTCGCGGTCTCCAAAGACGGCAGGCAGTGGGACGTCAAGCTGGATTTGGAAACCAAGCCCGGCGAGTACTCCTATCCCGCCGTGATCCAGGCCTCCGACGGCAAGGTCCACATCACTTACACGTACCTTCGCAAGAGCATCAAGCACGTGATCGTGGACCCGACAAAGCTCCGTTGAAGTCAAGGATGCACCGGCCCGTCCAGTCGTAAAGACGGTCGTGTACCCAGGGAAGAGGGAAATGCAGGAAAACGAAAAGCGTGGACGGAGGATCGTCCGTCCACGCGCTTGCAGGCTTTCTTGCTCCGACGGTCTTATATGCCCGCGGCTTTTCGCAGGGCGTCGACCAGGTCGGTTTTTTCCCAGGTGAAGTTCGGGAGGCTGCGTCCGAAGTGGCCGCCGTGGGAGGTGTCTTCGAAGATCGGCCGGAGCAGGTTCAGGTGCTGGATCATGCCCTTGGGCGTCAGCGGGAACAGGTCGCAGACGATCCGGCTGATCTTGCTCTCGCTGATCCTGGCGGTGCCCTCGGTGTTCACGAGCACGGAGATCGGCTCGGCCAGGCCGATGGCGTAGGAGAACTGGACCTCGCAGGCGTCGGCCAGGCCGGCGGCCACGATGTTCTTGGCGACGTAGCGGGCCATGTAGCAGGCGGTGCGATCGACCTTGGAGGGGTCCTTGCCGCTGAAGGCGCCGCCGCCGTGACGGCCGCGACCGCCGTAGGTGTCCACGATGATCTTGCGGCCGGTCAGGCCGCAGTCGGCCTTGGGACCGCCCAGCACGAACCGGCCCGTCGGGTTGACGTGGAACTTGGTGCTCCTGTCGATCAGCTTGGCGGGCATCACGGGCAGGATCACGCTCTCGATGATCTGATTTCGCAGGTCGCGGTGCTTGATGTCCGGCGCGTGCTGCGTGGAGACCAGGACGGTGTGGATCCGCTTGGGCTTGTTGTTCTCGTACTCGACGGTGACTTGGCTCTTGCCGTCGGGCCGAAGCCAGGGGAGCTTCTTGGTCTGACGCATCTTCTCGAGGCGGGTCGTCAGCTTGTGGGCCAGCAGGATGGGCATGGGCATCAGCTCGGGCGTCTCCCGGCAGGCGTAGCCGAACATCAGGCCCTGGTCGCCGGCGCCCATTTCCTTGTGCAGGCCCTGGCCTTCGGTGACGCCCTGGGAGATGTCGGGGCTCTGACGGCTGACCGCGATCAGCACGCCGCAATGATCGTAGTGGAAGCCCAGTTCCGGGTCGTCGTAGCCGATCCTCTGGATCGCGTCGCGGGCGACCTGGGCGATGTTCACCGTGGCGCTGGAGGTGATCTCGCCGGCGATGACGACGGTGTCGTTCTTGACCAGGGTCTCGCAGGCGACCCGGCTGGCCGGGTCCTGCGTGAGCATCGCGTCGAGAACCGAGTCCGAGATGCGGTCCGCCACCTTGTCGGGATGGCCCGTCGTCACCGATTCGCTGGTGAACAGATGGCTGTGCATGTCGCAGTTGGGATTCGTAACGTTCATTTTCTTGACCATCCCTTTGGATTTCCTCACTAGGGTTTCGCGATTGACGATTTCAGAGGGACCACGCAGTCGCCCTCGTCGAGCAAAGTCCGAATGGTAAGTCGCTCCAACGGGAACGTCAAGAGGAAATCGTCCATCGGAACTCCTGGCGAGCCTTTTTCGACCCGTCGCTATTTTCCTTTTCCCATGACCCAGAAGGTCTCCTCTTTCGGCGTGGTCCTGGCCTCGAAGCTGTCGGGGGCGTACCCGTACGCGCCGGTGAGGATCTCGTACTTGCGCCGCCAGATGTCCTGGGGCAGTCGGATCGTAACGTCGCAGTTGGCGGCCGGACGGGGCAGGTGCTTGCCGCCGTTGTCCTCGTAGGCGAACATCCAGAGATCTCCGGTCGAAACGCGTTCGCTGTCCCGCAGCGCGAGCACCGCTTTGGCCACTTCCTCGTGCCGTCGGTGGCGGGTGTACTCGCCCCAGAGACTGTGTGTGAGGACCAGGTCGTAACGATGGGCGGGGAGCAGGTCCATGATCGCGTCCTCGACGTCGATCGTCCGCAGGGGCTTCTGGTCGGGCCCGTCGTCCAGATCGCCCAGGATTCCCAGGGCCTGGTACGATTCCATCGCCTTGTGGAACCTCGCTGCACGGTCCGAATCGCCCTTATGGGTCAGCGCCACCACCGTCCAGCAACTGTCGGGGTGCATCAGGAGCGTGCCTCCTGCCCAGAGCGTTTCGTCGTCGGGATGCGCGACAATCACAAGGCAGTTGACATGCTCGTAAGTCAACCGTCCCACGGCGTTGGCTGTCATAAGACCCTCGGAACTTGCTTTTGCGATTGACGAGTTGGGATTGCGTCGTCGGAACCTTCTCCCTACGCTTTGACCAGTCTTGCCTCCGGCTGGCCTTCGGCGCCGATGGCTTTGAGGAAATGCTCCTCGACGTGTCTCTCGATCTCCTCGCGCTCGGCTTTGGTGCCCTTGAGCAGGGGGATCTGGCCACCGGCGTAGGTCTGGTGACCGCCCCCGGTTCCCTTCCGCGCGACCATGTGCTTCATGACCTTGCCCGCCAGATTGCTCTCCTGCGACGTGCGAAGCGACAGGATCATCTTGTCCTTCCAGTAGCCGGTGCAAAGGGTCCAGGCGGTCTCGTCCTCGCGAAGCAGCAGATCCGCCACCTCGGCGATCATGTCCGGATTGTCCACGTCGCCCAGCTCGGTGATGATGGCGGGCCCCTGCACGCGGGCGTTCTTCAGGGCGTCGGCCAGTATCTGGTAGTACACTCGCGGCACCTTGCCCCGCTGGATCTCGCCGATCATGCGGTTGTTGGCGAAGGGATAGAGGAACTGGATCGCGTCGATGTCGGCGCGAGAGGCTTCCCGCCCGAGGTCCTGGGTATCGGAGCGAATTCCGTAGAGCAACGCGGTCGCCAGGGGCGTTTCCGGCGTGATGCCCGCCTCGATCAGATACTCGACCAGGATCGTCGAGGTGGCCCCGTAACCGCTGCGGATATCCGTGAACCCCACGGTCCGCGTCAGTCGTCGGATGGGATGATGATCGATCACGATGTCCGGCAGCACCCCCTCCGGCAGCGAATTGTTTCCCGTCTCCGGCTGCGTGTCCACCATCGCCACGAGATCGTACTTGTCGTACGCCAGTTCCGCGTAACATCGCAGGTTCAGACCCAGGTATTTGACGAGGGCCCGGTTCTCGCCTCGACCGACCGTGCCGCCGCAGACGATGGAGCACTGAAGATTGCCCAGGTTGTTCGCCAGCTTCCGAAGGGCGACCGCCGCCGCCAGGCTGTCGGGGTCGGGACTGTCCTGCATCGCGATCAACAGATAGGTCCTGCCGACCAGCAGTTCGGTCAGCCTTTGCAGTTTCGATCCGGTCTTTTCTGCCGCTTTCATGCCTGGGATTGTACCGACATCAGGTTCTCGTGACCAGCCCTTTGCCCCTACTTGCTTTTGCGGAAAGGCCTCAGCAGCATGAAAAGCGCGGAGTCATGCCAGGGTTTCTGCGCGGGGAACACCCCCTTCTCCACCGAGTCCACCTCCTCGATGGAGTAAAACGCTTGAGGGTTGAAGGTCTTGACCAGTTCGATGACCGCCCCGGCCTCCCGACGCGGCACGATCGTGAAGACGATCTGGACCGGTCCGTTGGCGCCCTGGCCGTCGATGGCGGTGACGCCGTACTGCCTGCCCCGAAGCTGCTCGAGCAGATTCCGGGCGGGCTTGGGCGTGATCACGCGGATGAGCACCAGGCCCAGCGAGAGCCTCTCGGCGATCAACAACCCGACGAAATTGCCTGTCGCGAAGCCCCCTGCGTAGGCGATGTAGCAGACGGGATTCGTGAGGTTCTGCATGATCTGCCCGATGACCAGGATCCAAATGAGCACCTCGAAGAAACCCGCGATCGGCGCCAGATACTTGAAACCGCGGGCAACCAGGATCAGCCGGACGGTGCCCACCGACACGTCGGTGATGCGGGCCAGGAAGATCAGCAGGGGCAGAACCACCCAGGAGTAGATCGGCGTATCAGGAAATAGGAAAGCGATTAAAGCCATTTTCTTCTTCGAAAATATTGCACCATGACTCCGGCGACGGCCGGCATCAGCAGCAGAACCGCCGGATACCCCCATCGCCACTCGATCTCCGGCATATTCTTGAAGTTCATCCCATACACGCCGGCGACGAAGGTCAGGGGGATGAAGATCGTCGCGATCATCGGGATGTCGTCGATGCCGGCGATGTTGATCCAGGTGACGGTCTGGGTGTCCTTGAACGCGAAGCATTCCTCGACCGCGGCTCCCTGCTTCTCCTGGAAGCTGCGTTCGTCGTAGTCCATATATGTGATGAGGACGGCCTGCTCGCATTTCTCGCCGATGTGGACGAGAGCCCCCGGCGGCAGGCCGGACTTCTTCGCCCGCCGATTGAGGGCCGCGTTGCGTCGCTTGGACTTGCCACCCATCGTCTCAGTCTCCCAACGGACTCTTCGGCGCGTCTCGGTTCTCCATCGCGACGCGCAACGGCGTCGCCTGGCCGGACTTGTCCTGGCCGAGATACACCGTTCGGTGCGGGAACGGAATCTCGATCCCCAGTTCGTCGAATCGCTTCTTGAGCCGGCGGTTGAACTCGCGTCCGACGCTCCACTGCTTGATCGGCCTGGTCTTGGTCCGCGCTCGGATGACGACCGCGGACTCGGCGAACCGGTCCAGTCCGAGGATCTCGATGGGTTCGAGGATGTCCTTCGCGTAGGCCGGATCGCTGCGAAGGCTTTCATCGACCTGGCGGATCACTTTGATCACCTCGTCCACGTTCTCCCGGTACGCGACGCCGATGTCGAAGACATATCGCGACCAGTCCTTCGTCATGTTGGTGACGATGTCGATCTTGCCGTTGCGCACATAATGGACGTTGCCCGCCAGGTCGCGAAGCACGACCATCCGCAGGTTCAGCCGCTCGACGAGTCCGCTCTTGCCCGCGATTTCGACCACGTCGCCCACGCGGATCTCGTCGTCGAGCAGGATGAAGAACCCGCTGATGACGTCCTGCACGAGGTGCTGGGCGCCGAAGCCGACGGCCACGCCCAACACGCCCGCGGCCGCCAGGACCGGGCCGATCTCGATACGCAGCTCCGACAGGATCATCAGAGCTGCGACGGTGACGATCGTGGCGTTGAGAAAGTACCCAATGACCGAACGAAGCGTGTCGGCCCGCTTCTTGTACTCCTCATCCATCGCCTTTCGACGACCGAGGAGGGAGAACAGCCGTGAAGACGCGGCGCCGGAGAGGCGGATGCCGACGTACATGAGAACCAGGATGACCGCGATTCTCGCACCGTGCGCCGCGATCCACTCGCTTATCAGAGCGGCGTACGTCGTGACGCTGCTGTCCATTCGACGACACTCCTTGCTGCGAATCTCTGCTTCCAGTCGTCCGGGCGGCAATCAGCCCTCGTTGGGCTCGATCGGCGTCGGCGCGACGACCGGCTCGGCAACCGCTCCTTTGAGCAGCTCTTCGATCTGCTTGCGCTGCTCGACCACAACGGCGTTGAGTTCCGCGACCTGTTTTTGGAGGGTCGCGGCGGTGCCGGCTTGCCCGCTGGCTCGGGCCAACGACTCCTGCGCCTTCTGCGCGATCTCCAGGGCCTCGTCCCGATCGTGGTTGACCGTGGCGATCTGTGACTGAAGCTGGTCGCGGACCTTTTGAACGGCGACGAGCTCGTCCCTGAGCTTGGCGATCTCCTTCTCCGCCAGGGCGAGCGTGTGCTTCAATTGCTGCACCGCGGTCTTGGCCTTCCGAGCCTCCTGCTGCGCCTTCTCCACGCCGGCCTTGTCGCAGCCGGAGAGGAAGACGAAGGAACCCAGGACGAAGAACAGGCCATGGAGCCAAGGCCGGAGACTGGAGACCCGCCTGGAGCCTGCCGCCGGCCGCATGCGGTCTTCTTCAATCCTCCGTGCCACGCACCCTGTTGTCGCTTTCATTTCGGCTCTCCTGCTGTAGATCCTGTCGATATAAAGCTCTCTGAGCTATTTATCGTCCACGGCCGGCGTTCCTCTGTAGCGCCGAAAGTCCGGAGCCTCGAAGAAGCTCTCCGTTTTCCATCATCGCGGTCTCCGAGGAGATCCGAAACGCGAATCATCCCGTTCGGGCGCCCAGTTTGTAGGCGAGAATCTTGAAAATCAGTTTGGCCGCCAGGAACTCGGGGGCCCAATTGGTCTTGACCGGGCACATCTCGACGACGTCGAGCCCCACAACGGTCCTCTCTCGGCATACGGCCCTCATCAGGGCCAGGACTTCATACCAGAGCAGGCCGCCCGGCTCGGGCGTCCCGGTGGAGGGCATGATCGACGGATCGAACACGTCCAGGTCGATCGTGATGTACACCAGATCGGTGAGCCTGGCCACGACGTCGTCGATCCAGGACATGCGGCCCTGGATCTTCTCGGCGAAGAACACCTGGCCCGGCGCCATGGACGGCTTCTCGGAGATGTCCATGCTCCGGATGCCCACCTGGGTGATCGGGCAAAGCTCCCGGGCCCTGGCCATCACGCAAGCATGGTTATACCTGGACCCTTCGTATTCTTCTCTCAGATCGGAGTGAGCGTCGAGCTGCAGGACGCTCATGCCCGGGAACCGGCGGGCATGAGCCTGGATCGCTCCGATGCTCACCGAATGCTCTCCTCCCACGAGAACGACAAATTTGTCGTTCGCCAGATGGGCTGCGACTTTGCCCCGGACGGTTTCGACCATCTCCTCCGGGGGGGCATCGCCCTTGACAGCCGGCGGGTCCGTGTGAATCCCATGCAGGTAGACCTGTGAATCGGTCTCGATGTCGTACAGTTCGACCGTCTGGGAGGCCTTGATGATGGTCTCGGGTCCCTTGTCGGCGCCCTTCATCCACGTGCTGGTCAGATCGTAGGGCACAGGCAGCACGACGACGCGGGAATCGATCAGGTTGCTGTGTTCGGGCGGCAGACCGCCGAAGTTGTCGTTATTGAGGCTCTCGCTCATGGCGTCATCTCCAGGAAAACAGTAGAGCCCATGCCCTTGTGGGCACGGGCTGCTTTTGTGATTGATGCGTAATCGGAAGTCGGGAGGTCACCGCGACGAGCCGTGGTCGTCGTCGAACAGGAACATGGCGATCGCCACGGTCGTCGTCCAGAGGTCTTTCTGGCCCTTGGCGGTCTGCGTGATGTTCGACGTGCGAATGATCAGACCGCTGGACCGGTAGACCTGCTCTTTCTCCGACCAGGCCTTGTTCGGATCCACTTCCAAACCGAGAGTGGTTCCGAGCATTCCGGCGGCCAGGTCTTCGGACAGGTCCGCCGCTTCTTTCTCGTTCATGCCGTGGCCGTGCACCTCGCTGAGGTACCCCCACTTGCTCTCGTCCTTCGGAACCGCGATGCCCACGGAGGAGGCGACCAGACGGCCGTGTTCGTCGGTGTCCGACCGCGCCATGACGCAATAACAGATCCCGCCGGGGGTCAGCAACTCCAACCCTCTCTCCCGGCTGAGGATCTTGCAGTGGGGCGGCAAGATCGACGACACCTGCACCAGGTTCTGCTGAGCCACGCCGGCCTTGCGAAGCGCTTCCTCAAAGCTCTTGAGTTTGTACTTGTGCCGACCAACGCCCTTGGTCAGAAAGACCTTCGTGGGAACCAGGTTCTTCATGTTCACCTCCCGCAAACGACAATGGAAACCAATAACCGAACACTTGCCCTACCCAGGTTCAGCCTGCGAATTATAGATAGCGTCCGCTCTTTCGCAACGAAAATATTCAAAAGGCAAGAAACGCCCGCGCTTTCTCAAGTCTGGCGCCGACCCGCCCGATCTGTTCGAGGCCCTGCACGCGCTGCGTCCGGCGAAGCTCCAGAATGCGACGGACGGTCGTCGGACCCAGTCCGGGCACTCTCAACAACTCCGACCGGGAGGCCTTGTTCACGTGAACCGGGAAGAACTCCGGATGCCGGACGGCCCAGCCCTCTTTGGGATCGGTTTCCAGCGAAAGATACCCTCGTTCGTCGTACGGGATGTCTGCATCGGTGAAACCGTACTTCCGCATCAGAAAGTCCACCTGATAGAGCCGATGCTCTCGCATCAGCGGATCGTTCCTTGTGGCGAGGGCATCTTGCCTTCGTTCTCTTTCCGCCAGCAGGATGCCGTCGGGACGCAAGGGAGGGGCGTCCTGACCGCAATCGGCCGATAATGTCGCGTCTCCCAGCCCTTCTTGATAGGCGCTGAAGTAGATGCGGTGCATCCGAAGCCGGTCGTAGAGCCCCCACATGTACTTGACGATCTCGGCGTCCGATTCGCCCGCCGGGCCGACGATGAACTGCGTGGTCTGCTTGACCCTGGCGAACCGCGAGCCCCGGGCCGTCAACTCGCTGATCCGCTTGATCGGCCCGATGATGTCGCGCAGGTAGTCCTTGCGGCTCGAAAGCCGGGCCAGATGCTTGGCGCCGGGCGTCTCAATGTTGAGCGACACCGCGCTGGCCAGCGAGACCGCCTCGTCGATCGCGGCGTCGCTGGCGCCGGGGATGACCTTGAGGTGAATATAGCCCTTGAACCGGTGCTTGCTGCGGAGGATTCTCGCGGTGGCGTTGAGCCGCTCCATCGTCGCGTCCGGCGTGCCGATGACGCCCGAGCTGAGGAACAGGCCGAAGACTTCTCGCCGGTCGCGATAGTCCAGGAAGACCCGGGCCGTCTCCTCCGGGCTCAGCGTGCACCGCCGGATGTCCTGGTTCTCCCGCAAGGGGCAGTATTTGCAGTCGTTCGAGCAGACGTTGGAAATCAGCGTCTTGAGCAGAACGCTCGTGCCGCCGTTGGGGAGCGTGACCGGATAGATCCATCGCCCGTTGCCGTCCCGCGTGCGGTGCCCGTCCTGGCGCGTGCCGCAGGCGCAAGCCAAGTCGTACTTGGCGTCGTCGCTGAGGATTTCCAGCTTCCGCTGCGTGTCCGGCTTGGAGATGACCCCGACCATGGAACGGAAGTATGAAGTGTGGAGTTCGAAGTGTCAAGGGGGAAGTGTCCAGGAGCGAGACTCATCGCCCGCCGGACAGGACGCGCCGCACGCGTTCTTCCCCCCGTTCGCGGCGACGCTCTCGCCGCAACACCTTGGCGCCCAGACGCATCAGCAGCATCGTGACCAGCACGGTCACAGCCAGGCCGACCCAGAAGAACACGCGATGGACCGGCACCGTCGGGCCTTCCCCCCGTGCGTAGGCCGCGACCTCCGCGAACGACCGCAACCCCGCGCCCACGTACACGAACATGATCATCGCCGGCGCCACCCCGATCACAGTACCCAGGACGTACTTCCCGAAGGAGACCTTTGTCAGACCAAAGGCATAATTCAGAATCGCATAGGGAGCGATCGGGCTCAGACGGCTCAAGAACACGACCATAAACCCATTCGCGTCGACCGCGTTGTCGAAGGCGGTGAATCGGCGGTTGCCAGCGATCCGGCGGGCCACCCAATCCCTTGCCGCCAGTCGCCCGATCCAGTACGCCGCACACGCCCCGGCGGCGCCGCCGGCCATCGCGACCAGGCTGCCTCTGAACACGCCGAACAGGATGCCCGCCGCGAGCGTCGGAATCGATGCGGGAAGGAGAAACACACAGAAGACGACATAGACGCCGACCAGAGCCACCGGCCCCCAGCGGCCCAGAGCCGCCACGTGTTCGAACAGCCTCACCAACCAGGGAAGAACGGGCATAACGGACGCCGCCACTGCCGCAGTGGCCAAAGCCACCGTGAAAACCACCAGCTTGACTCTTGCGACTGCCATAGCCCAGTCCGGTTCCTCACCGCCGCGGGTTTCAGTCATTCCGGCACAAGCATACCGGGCTCCCTCGCGTCTGGCCAGCACGATCCCAAGCGGACGGCTCAACATCGCCGGAGTGGGGATCGGAGGGGTCGGTCGGGTGGTTCTCGACGGCTGCGCCACCGAGAACGTCGCCAGGATCGCTTGCCTGTGCGACGTGGATCATTAGTACGCCGAACCCGTGTTCGAACAATACCCCGCCGGGTTTTTGCGCATCAGTACTGATTTGCCCTTTTTTTGGGTGTGGGTTTCTGCTAGACTCTGCCGATGTTAAGACAGGGGATGTGTGAAGGTTGATCTGTAATGCTTGATTGAGAAACGAGGTCGTCGCACCTGCTCAATCGACAATCAGCCATCGCGTTTCACGCGTCTTGTTCACGGAAAGGATGCCATGAGCATGGAGGATATCGGGTCCTCGACGCGCCCGGTCGCGGTTGCGGACCCTGTGGCTCATCCGGCGGTCTTCGGCCGGGGCGGCCCGCGCGTCGCCCCGATCGCGGTTCACCGGTATGAGGTCGTCGATATTATGAGTCGTTTGAAACTCGCGGGCGGACGGTATCATTTCATCGGGGCCGGCGGCGTCGGCATGAGCGGTCTGGCCCGCCTTCTGCTCGGGAAAAAGGCCCTCGTAACCGGTTCCGACCAGAACAACGGGGCCGTCACCTCGCGACTGAACGCCCTGGGGGCGAAGATCGCCACCGGGCACAGCGCCGACAACCTGGATCCGGCCACCGAGGTCGTTGTCATTTCCGCCGCAATCAAAGAGAGCAATCCCGAGTTGCAGATGGCCCGGCGCAGAGGGTGCCGCGTCTTCAAGTACGCCCAGTTCCTCGGCGAGCTGATGGACCACTTCGAGGGGGTCGCCATCAGCGGCACGCACGGCAAGAGCACCACCACCGGCTGGCTGGTCCACTGCCTCAAGCAGATCGGCATCGACCCCAACTTCGTGGTCGGTGCCGACATCCTGCAACTGGACGGCTCCTCCGGTAGCGGCGACACCGACCTGTTCGTTGTGGAAGCCTGCGAGTACGACCGCAGTTTCCACAACTTCAGGCCCAGCGTCGGCTGCATCCTGAATATCGAGCGGGACCACCTGGACTGCTACAAGGACGAGAGCGATATCGTGGATTCGTTCCACCAATTTGCGAAGAACATCCGCCCGGGCGGCACGCTCGTCGCCAACGGCGAGGACGCGAATGTGGCGAAGATGGTGGAAGCGTGGAAGCGTGAAAGCGTGGAAGCGTTGCCGGGCGTATGCACGGGCTCTTGCACGCATCCACGCATCCACGCATCTACGCTTCCACAGATTAGGACTTTCGGCCTCGATCCTCAGTGCAACATCTTCGCGCGGAACGTCCGACAGCAGGGCGGTTTCTGCCATTTCGACGTGTTCCAGGACGGCAAACCCCTTGGACCGACGCGAATCTCGCTGCCGGGCCTGCACAACGTCCGCAACGCTCTGGCGGTGATCGCGATGGCCCTGAGCGTCGGAGCCGAAGCCGGGCCGATCCTCGGCGCGCTGGATGGCTTCAAGGGAATGGACCGCCGGCTCATGCTCAAAGGGGTTTTCCCAGCCCCCAAACCCCTTAGGGAGGTTTCTCCCTCTCAAAGCAGGCCCGATCCGGGGCGTGGCATCACCGTCCTCGACGACTACGCTCACCACCCGACGGAGATCCAGGCGAGCCTGGCGGCCATCCGCGAGTGGTATCAACCCCGGCGGCTCTGGTGCGTCTTTCAGGCCCACCAGTACAGCCGGACACACGCCTTGCTGGACGAGTTCGCCCACAGCTTCGCGCAGGCCGACAGGGTGATTCTCCCGGAGATCTATTTCGCGAGGGATTCGCAGGCCAGTTGCGACGCGGTCAACGCCGGGGTTCTTGCCGAGCGGATCCGCGCCGCCGGCGCCGACGTACAACATATTGCGACTTTCGACGCGGTATGCGATCATCTGGAGAAAAATGTCGACGCCGGCGACGTGGTCGTGACCATGGGGGCCGGCGATGTCTGGAAGGTGTCCGATGAGTATATTCAGCGGCTACGAAGAAATCGTTGAGTCCAACCACCCGCTGGCGCCACACACGTGGTATCGCCTGGGCGGACCGGCCGATTATTTCATACGCCCGAGGAACGCCAAGGAACTCCAGGAGATCGTTCATCGCGGCAACGAGAACCACATTCCCCTGTACATCCTGGGCTTCGGGTCCAATCTGCTCGTGAGCGACGAAGGGGTCCGCGGCGCGGTGATCCAGCTTCAGGGCGAGGAGTTCGGCCGGACCGAGTTCAACGGCAGCGAGGTCACGGCGTGGGCCGGCGCGGAGCTGAGCAAGCTCGTCCTGGACTGCGTGCAGAAAGGGCTTTCGGGCGTCGAAGCTCTCACGGGCATCCCCGGCTCCGTCGGCGGCGCGGTGCGCATGAATGCCGGCGGCCGGTTCGGCGACATCGGCTCGGCGGTCGAGGCCGTCACGCTGATGGACATCCACGGAACCGTCTTCGAGAAGCGAAAGCCCGAGTTGATCTTCGACTACCGCTGCGTGAACATCCGGGCGCGGTTCATCCTGAACGCCCAGATCAAGCTCACGCCCGACGACCCCGAGAGGATCATGCGGACGATCAAGGAAAGCTGGATCTACAAGAAGAACAGCCAGCCGCTGAACACCCGCAATTGCGGCTGCGTGTTCAAGAACCCGCCCGGCGCCGCGGCCGGCGCCCTGATCGACCGCGCGGGCCTCAAGGGCCACCAGATCGGCGGCGCCGTCGTCAGCGAGAAACACGCCAACTTCATCGTCGCCAAGGACGGATGTGCCAGTCGCGACGTGATGCAGTTGATCGAAGTCATCCGCAAACGCGTCCGCGAGCAGTTCGACGTCGAGTTGGAGCTGGAACTGGAAGTCTGGAAGTGAGCGGGAAGTTTGACTCTTGATCGTTGATTGTTGATTTGAGGCCCCGGCGGATGAGAAGAGAATCTTCGACTTCTGTAGGGTGTGCCGTGCACACCAACACGGAGTCTGATCCAAAGAAAATGGTGTGCGCGGCACACCCTACGGGCGATAAGACACAGAAGCCGCAACCGTTGCGGGTTGCCGTGCTGCGCGGCGGCGTCGGTCGCGAGCGCGAGGTGAGCCTGGAGAGCGGACGGTGCGTGGCCGAGGCCCTTCGCCAGGGCGGGTTGGAGGTCGTGACCTCGGACATTCGCCCCGATGACATGGCGATCCTGGACCGAAAGGACATCGACGTGTTTTTTCTGGCCCTGCACGGGGAGTTTGGCGAGGACGGGCAGCTTCAGCAGATCTTCGAGGACCGAGGACTCGTCTATACCGGGTGCGGCCCCGAGGCCAGCCGGCTGGCGTTCGACAAGATGGCCAGCAAGCGGCTCTTCGCAAAGGCGGGCGTGCCGGCACCGGCGGTTGTCCAGTTCGCTCCCGGCGACGATCCGGCCAGGCTGGACGGACGATTGAAAGAACTTGGCGAGCGATTCGTAGTCAAGCCGATCCGCCAGGGCAGCAGTGTCGGGGTCTACCTGGTCAAGAGCCGTTCCGACGCAGTCGCGGCGGCCTGCAAGGTGCTCGAAGAGTTCGGCGACTGCATGATCGAATCGTTCATCACCGGGCGCGAAGTCACGGTCGGTGTCCTCGACCGCCGGCCTTTGCCCATCATCGAGATCCGCAGCAAAACCGGCTTCTACGATTACACCGCAAAATATGTGGATGACCGGACGGAGTATTTGTTCGACACGATCGAGGACGAAGGGGTGCGGGCGCGGATCGCCGAGTCGGCGATGGCCTGTTTCGACGCCCTGGGCTGCAGGGACTTCTCGCGGATCGATTTCATCGTGAGCGAGGACGGGACGCCGTACGCTCTGGAGGCCAACACGATTCCCGGCTTCACCACGCATTCGCTGCTGCCCAAGGCGGCGGCGAAGATCGGCATCCCGATGAGCGAGCTGTGCGTTCGGATCGCCCGGATGGCCGCGCTGGAGCGCAAAGGCACCAGGCCGGTGGGACGGGAGGGACCGCATTGACGCCATTGACAATCGGGTCAATCCGGTCAACCATCAACAATCATAAATGACAAAGGGTTCTTCGTGGCCAGGAAGTCGCAGAAGTTCAGTTTGAAGGAGCGGATCAGCTCCTGGAAGAGCAACCGTCGGGCGCGGGAAAAGAGGCTGAACGCCATCCGCAACTGGCCCTGGGTTTCCATCTTCAAAGTGGTCGCGGTCATCTGTTTCCTCGCGGCCTCCGGGGCGTTTCTGCGATTCGCGGAAGGCTACGTCGAAGGGACCTCGCCCGTGGAAGAGGGGGGGCTGAAACTCGTCGACGTCCCGGATTGGGCGAAATCCGACCTGAGGAACCGCGTGGCGGCGGTGGCGGGCGGGACGCGGTTCCCGCTGACCGAGGAGACCGCGGCCTTCGTGGCCGGCAATCTGGCTCGCATGCCCTGGCTGTCCGACGTCAAGGTTCGCGTGACCCACGATTCCGTGCTGGTCGCCGCGCGGTGGCGAAAGCCCGTCGTCGTGATCGACATCCGCGAGGACAACACGAAGATCTACGTCGACCAGGACCTGGTGGTGATGGACTACCTTCCCATGCCGCATCTGCCGATCGTGGAGGCCAAGGGGGTGTCGCTGAGGATCGTTCCGTTGCCGGGGCAGACGTTCGATGAAGGCGACCTCAAGGCGGCGGTCGATCTGGCCGTGCTGTTGAATCACATGGATGCGGAATTCACGCCCAAGACTCCGCTGCTGGAGCAGATCGCGAGCATCGACGTCAGCAATTACAGGGGCCGCAAGAACGCCCGCACGGAACACATCGTTCTGAACACCAAGGGAAAGGCGCAGATCATCTGGGGCGCCGAGATCGGCGAGTACGCCAAGAATCTGGAAGCCAGCGATGAGGAGAAGATCGCCTCGCTCTATGGCGACTACAAGTCCGGCTCTTTCGCGGAAGCCAAGTACATCAACGTCCGCCTTCCCCAGAACCGGATTTACCTGCCGATCGACAACGTGCGATAAAAGAGGCGGCGGGGCTTGCCCGACCTGTCGGGTCCTCATTTCTGCCCGAGGTCGAGCGTATGCAGGGCGGTGGGCAGATCCATATAGCGGTAGGGGACTCGGAATTCCTCGCAGAGGGCCTTGAGCCGCTTCAGAGCCGCCTCGCTCAACTCGCCCTGGAGATCCGAGTCGCCGCGACAGTGAAAGATGCGGCATCCGACGAAGCGGTGCTCGTGAATCCCGCAGCGGTTGTCCTGCTGATAGGGGCATCGGCCGGCGGGCATGGGCAAGAGACGTGGGACATCGAGCCTGGCGGCCGCATAGATCAGTTCCGGTGGCGTGACGAAGAGCCGATGGCCGTAGGAGGGGAAGTCGCAGCAGGCCCCACATGCGTTGCACGAGCCGACCCGAGCGGACTCCTTCCGAAGTTGCTCGCCGACCCATTCGTACAGCGACGCTACTTCCTCGATGAGTCGGCTGTGTCCTGCGGGTCTTCCCACCATCGCCTGTTCTTCCGAATTCTCTCGATCTCTTCGTACGTGTAGAACCGGCCGCGATTGATCCCGGGGCACCGCAGGGCCGCCCGATTCCAGTCGTCCGGACTCGCCAGGTTCTCCGTCCAGAAGGGCCACGTCCGGCACTGCGCCGGTCGGACGGAGTAGATCCGGCACTGCCTGACGCCGTCGTTGTTCTGGAGAAAGATGCAGTCTTTGCTGACGCATTCCTCAATGATGGACATCCGCGAGCCGACGTAGCGCATGTACCGAAAACACAGTTCTTCCGGCGTGAGGTTCAGGTGCCTGGCGATCCGCTGCACCTCCGGCTGAGTCACCCAGATGAACCCTTCGCCCGGCCCGGAGCAGCATCCGCCGCACCCCCGGCACTCAAAATGCAGCCCCGCCGCATACCATCTTGTCGAAACTTGTTTCTCGATCGCGATACCTCTACGAGACTGAATGGGTCAAAACCGTCTGTTACTCATGCCATTTGTGTTCTGCGATCATCTCTACTACACGTTTTTCGACAGCCGCGAACGCCGACAAAACCCTCAGAGGAGAGAAATCATCAATGTACGCGGGAATTCGATGGATTGCGCTACCCACGTTGAAACGTCCCCGGCGACGGGTTCCCAGTTCAGTTGCGTCGAGGATCAGACGCTGAAGCCGATCTTTGGGATCTGGGATATTCTCAACCTCTGTTGACCGGGGTAGGCCAAGGGCAATCGATCCATTCGGATTGCCTGCGGCAGCTCTTATGGCCTCTTCATTGAAAAGCAACCACGCCTCTACCATTCGCACCGGGATGACCGCGATTGAGGGCGGAATGCCTACTGTCTTGCGTGCTATACTGACAGCCTCATCCACCTCGCTTTGTCTATCTTGAGGGGATGCGGCTTCAGCGTCTCGATGTACAAAGATCAGGTCGCATGGGGACATATCTATCGCGGCCAGAATCCTCTCATGCAGTCTTTGGGGATGTGGGCGAAGCCGTCGGAGATCTGGCCAATGGGGCTGGATTGCACATGTGGGAAGACGCTGTCGTAAGAGCCATGTGAGTATTGGCATCAAGACTCTGTCAGTAGATCCGTCGGAAAGGAGAGTGTAATGAAGCTCAGTCATGCTGATCCGACGATTCAGGTTGAAATCCGTGGAACCAGGTTTGCAGCAGATCGACGACACGTTCTCGCTTTCGCTGCGGTCTCCTCTCAATTGATTCCTGGCTCGCAGGCATACTGCTGATTGAATCGCTGTCGTTGGGGAGGACCGGGCTAAGATAGGGCAGAAAATCCCCCTTCGTGCATGTGTGTGATTCGGGTGCTCTGGATCGCCATGTGTCTGGAATGCAGCAGAAGCGGACGCCACCAAAGCGAGCGCCAGCATGGATGATTTCGGCAGGTAGAGCCATCAAAACAGAATCCGCCGGAACCTGGAGAAAGACAGACGGCGAGTGAGTGTTCACAATCACTTGGCGCAAGGGATTGTCAGGCCCCACAGGCTCGCTGGTGTCTGTAGCGATATCCTGCAAAAGCCTGATCATTGCCGGGATGCGTGCGGGATGAATGCCGTTTTCGGGTTCCTCAAGACATAGGACACCCTGGACCTCGGGGTCCTGTTCCAATACTGCCAAGGCGAGGAAGCGGAGGGTTCCATCCGACAGGGATCGAGCCGCATGAGCAGTCCTGTCCGCTCCTGTCACATAGACGGTCAACAACTCCCGTTTCTCGTCGCGATCGATAGAGACAGTTCTGACGTTTTCAATCAACTCAGCCAAGCGGTTTGCAACTTGAGCGCAGACGGTGGTGTTCTCGGCATTTGTGACCGAGTCGCCATTCTGATGAGCGAGGCGGTACAAGGTTGCCGCAAGATGCGATCCGTTTGACCCCAATTTTGTAGGCGCCGAGAACTCATCGGGTCTTCGCAGAGCCGAAGGCTCTAACTGCAAAAGACGCCAAGATCGCATCTCACGACGCGCCAGCAACGCAGTTGGGCTCTCGGCCGCATTCGTTGCGGAGAGGACCGTTCGGGGCAGATTGGTGGCCAGTCTTGACAGGGGCCTTCCATGACGTCCATCCTGATGGAGCTTGATGATGTGTCCTTCTGCTACTTGTTCTGTGGAAATGTAGTCTTTGCCACTGCGCCGTCCCTGCACTGCCGAATTCCGCCATGAGACCTTGGGGTCAAACCCCAGTCGCTCGTGGGCATCTGCTTTCTTGATGTATGTGAGTTGCTCTTTCAGAATCTCGATGGAGCCCACGGATGTCAGGCTGTCGTCTTTTCTGTACGCCAAGACCAGAGAGTACTGGAGAAAAGTGGTGGTTGCTTCGGCTCTCTCGCCCAAGTCGTCCTGGCCACTCGCAGGGACGATCATCTCCGCGTCGAACGACATCGTATATTCACGTTGATCGCCACATCGCCAGAATAGGCTGCGGATATCAGACAAGCGTTTTCCATTCTCATCGCCACGTATTGCCAAAGCGGCTTCCGCCAAAGGACGGTCTGCCAGATCGCTGAGGAAGCGGATGGCGTCGAAGAGATTGGATTTGCCGACACCATTGGGACCGGCGATACACGTGAAGGGTCCAAAGCGGACGTCAGCATCCACGAGATTCTTGAAGCCAGACACTCTCAGGCGTGTCAACATAGTTCAACCATACTCAATCGGCCGTTTCGGGACGCCCGCATCCGAATTCGTGTGCCCATTCGGCACACACGATGTCCATTGCGACTATGTGGTTATTCTCATCGCAAGGACTCAGCAGATCAAGATAATATCGGGCTTTCGATTTCATCAATGCCCTGGAATCTACCACTTCAGCACCGCGCCGGTGTCGGCGCTGGTGGCCATGGAGGCGTATTTCGAAAGATATCCGCTCTTGATCCTGGGCTCCGGCGGCTTCCAGTTCTTCTTGCGGGCCGCCAGCTCTTTGGCCGTGAGTTGGACCTTGATCTTGTTCTTCGGGATGTCGATTTCGATGATGTCGCCGTCCTGGAGCATGGCGATGGGACCGCCGACCGCCGCCTCCGGGCTGACGTGCCCGATGCAGGCGCCGCGGGTGCCGCCGCTGAAGCGGCCGTCCGTGATCAACGCGACCGATTCGCCCAGGCCGGCGCCCATGATATAACTGGTCGGGCTGAGCATTTCCTGCATGCCGGGTCCGCCCTTGGGGCCCTCGTAGCGGATGATGACCACGTCGCCGGCCTTGACTTTGCCGGCCAGGATGCCCTCGCAGGCCTCCTCCTGGCTCTCGAAGATGACCGCCGGACCGGTATGCACGAGCATGGACGGAGCCACGCCGGCCGTCTTGACCACGCAGCCTTTCGGGGCGATGTTGCCCCGCAGGACCGAGAGGCCGCCCGTCTTGGAGTAGGGGTTCTCCAGCGAGTGGATCACCGCGGCGTCCTTGATCTGCGCGCCGGCGATGTTCTCCCCGAGCGTCCTGCCGCTCACGGTCGGGCAGTCGAGGTTCAGCAGGTTCGGGATCCTGCTGATCTCGTTGAGGATCGCGCTGACCCCGCCGGCGGCGTCGACGTCCTCAATGTGGACCTTGCTCGACGGCGACACCTTGCAGATGTTCGGGCACCTGGCCGAGATCGCGTTGATTCGGTCGAGGTCGTATTCGATCCCCGCCTCGCTGGCGATGGCCAGGGTGTGCAGGACGGTGTTGGTCGAGCCGCCCATGGCCATGTCGAGCATCAGGGCGTTGTCCATCGAGCGGGTGGTGATGATGTCCAGGGGCTTGCGGTTCGTCTTGACCAGCTCGACGGCCTGCCGCCCGACCGCCTTGTACAAGTCCTGACGCTTGGGATCCACGGCCAGAATCGTGCCGTTGCCGGGCAGGGCGATCCCGATCGCCTCGGCCAGGCAGTTCATCGAGTTGGCGGTGAACATGCCGGAGCAGCTTCCCTGCGTGGGGCAGCCGGCGCATTCGAGCTCGTGGAGCTGCTGCTCGCTGATCTTGCCGGCGTTGAACTGGGCGACGCCCTCGAAGATGCTGATGAGGTCCACGACCCGTCCGTCGGCGGTCTTGCCGGCCTTCATCGGGCCGCCGGAGACGTAGATCGTCGGGATGTTCAGGCGGACCGAGGCCATGAGCATGCCCGGCACGATCTTGTCGCAGTTGCCGATGCAGATCAGGCCGTCGAAGCAGTGGGCGCGGACCATCGATTCGACCGAGTCGGCGATGATTTCGCGGGAGGCCAGGGAGTACTTCATGCCGGTGTGGCCCATGGCCACGCCGTCGCAGATGGCGATCGTGTTGAATTCGAAGGGCACGCCGCCGGCGTCGCGCACGGCCTGCTTGACGACCTCGCCCACCTTGTTGAGGTGGACGTGTCCCGGCACGACCTCGCAGAAGCTGTTGGCGACGCCGATGAACGGCTTGTTCATGTCCGCGGCGCTCAGACCGCAGGCACGGAGCAGCGCCCGGTGCGGCGCCCGCTGAAACCCTTGTTTGACGGTGTCACTTCTCATTGCTCTTGCTCCAAACCACGAACCTAGATAGAGGGATGCACGACAACGCTCAGTCTAGCCTCCGGCGGGGGATGAATAAAGGAAAAATCGCCCTTTTCCGGAGGCGGTCGTGGCGATTCGCTCGCGGGGGATCTCTTGCCTTTCCAGGGGCTCGATCCTACAATACCCGCGTAGACGTGGAGGTTTCTGTGCCATTTGGAGCGGAGAACGAACCGTGCGATCGGATTCGTCGTGTCGCGAGTTCATGAAAACCACCGCGGGCTGCGTCGCCGCTGGCATTGTGGGAGCAGACTGTATGAACCAGAACAAAGGAAACGGCAAGATGCTCGGAGTGTGCGGGTTGGACTGCGCCGCCTGCCCGGCGTTTACCGCCTACAAGACCGACGACCAGGCCCTGCGGATCAAGACCGCCGAGGAGTGGTCCAGGCAGTTCGGCGTTCAAATGCCGCCTGAGGCTGTCAACTGCGTGGGTTGCCTCAAGCCGGAAGGCCCCAAGATCGGCCACTGTGCCGAATGCGAGATCCGCAAGTGCGGCCTGGCGAAGAAGGTGAAGAACTGCGGCCTGTGCAAGGACTATCCCTGCGACAAGATCAGCGCCTTCCTCGCCCAAGTCCCCCCGGCCAAAGCCAACCTCGAAGAGGTCCGGAACGCCCGGAGGCTGTGATTGCTTGGAATGAAGCCGGCGATTGTCGGTAGCCAAACGCTCCTGACGCATGATGATTGCTGAATCCCCATGTGGACGGTACAATCAGACCATGGCGAAAGGCCGCGAAATCGAGGAAATGCTGCTGGTTCTGCGCGGCGGCAGGCTGCTGTTTCTGCCGCACGCCATCCAGCAGATGACGCGGCCGGAACGGATGATCGGCCGCCAGGAAGTTAGGAACGTTGTTGAGCATGGTGAAGTCATCGAAGACTATCCCGATGATGCCAGAGGGCACAGTTGCCTCATGCTCGGTTTTGGGGTTGACGACAGGCCGATTCACGTGGTCTGTGCTCCGAAGGATGAGTATCTTGCGATCATCACGGCCTATCTTCCGAGCCCGGATGAATGGACCGGTGGTTGCCGAGTGAGGAAAAAACCATGAAGTGCATTCATTGCCAGGGAACGATGAAACGCGGGAAGGCCCCGATCCACATCGACCGCGACGGCTGCCACATCACCATCGACAACGTCCCCGCCTGGATTTGTGAGCAGTGCGGCGAGCCATTGTTCGAGGAACAGGAAGTCGAGACTATCCAGGACATCGCCAAGGCCGTCGATGAGAAATGCCGATTTCTCCGACGATCGGCATGAGCTGGCTTCGTGAAGCCGTTGGGGATACTCGAAAGGTTGCGTCAGTTTGACGAAGAAGTTATCTCCGCCATGCCGCACTCAGCCGCATCGCGGCGGTTCGGAGAGGGCGGTCGAGGGTTCAGTGGGGGACGCTGGCGACCGGGCAGACGCACAGGGTCTGGAGCAGGTCGAGAGTCGCAAGCCGATTCTTTCGATTCCCGCATTTTGTGGTCTCTTGGTGCATTGTTCTATGCATATGGATAGGCACGCAGTGACGCCTTTGTCAAGCCGGCGTTCGCCGCTTCAACGTGGGCGTCTCCGGTGGCGGGCATCGTGGTGGTTGAACACGAACCTGTTGTGGCGGGCGGCGTAGACCTAGAGTCGGCCGTGAGTTCAGCAGGTCTGTCGTGACGGCGCCTGCGATGACGGAATTCTGCGGCTGACTGAGGCAGTTCATGGGCGTCGGCGCGTGCCGCGCCTGAAGACGGGGTCTTGTCAGGGAGAGCAGTAGCTATGATCAAAGTTGCGATCATCATCGGTAGCACGCGTCCAGGACGCAACGCGGAGGCGGTAGCCCGCTGGGTGTACGACATCGCCAAGAAGCGGGGGGACGCCCAGTACGAGGTGGTGGACATCCAGAGCTTCAACCTGCCGCTGCTGGATGAGCCGGTTCCGCCTTCGATGGGCCAGTACAGCAAACCCCACACGAAGGCGTGGGCCGCCAAGATCGCTTCTTTCGACGCCTACGTTTTTGTGACCCCCGAGTACAACCACGCGCCGTCGGGGGCTCTGAAGAACGCCATCGACTACCTCTATGCGGAGTGGAACAACAAGGCCGCGGGCTTCGTCAGCTACGGCAGCGCCGGCGGTGTCCGAGCGGTCGAGCAATTGCGGCTGATCATGGGCGAGTTGCTGGTCGCGGACGTGCGGGCGCAGGTCGTGCTTTCGCTGTTCACCGACTTCGAGAGTTTCACCGCGTTCAAGCCGGCCGCCTCGCACGAGAAGTCCGTCAACGCCATGCTCGACCAGCTCATCGCCTGGGGCACGGCCCTGAAGACCCTGCGCAGTCCATGACGTGATCGCTCGTCCGGAATCGGTCGGTGAGGCTCTGTTCCTGTCCGCAACAGATGCGTAAGGCGGGCGCCGATGGTTCGGCGAAGCCAGAAGACGCACGTCATAACGTCCCCACGAGATGCTTCACTTCGTTCAGCATGACAGAAGGGGGACTTCTGCCCTGTGATTCCCCGTCGCACGCCGTACCTTTCGGAGACGCCGCAAAAAACCTTGGCTCAGGCTGCGGATCGGGTCTATAATCGGTCATGGAGGTGGGGGGTGTGGTTGGACCCGGAGCGGATGCCTTGGATGGAGATGCGGCAGTGAGGATAGTCAATTGGATCGGGATCGTGGCGGGGATCGCCCTCTGTGGGCTCCTGATGCTTGCCGGTTGCCAGAAGGAGCGCGCGACCGGTCCGGCGACGAAGTTCGAGCCACAGGTGGATGCGCCGGCAACGGCGCAGGAACCGCAGGAGCAGCCCGCTCAGCCGACGGAACCGAATGCAGCAGAGCCCTCCGTCAGGCTTGGGCTGGCGTTTTCGGTCGGGCGGACGGCCACGTACCAGGCCACGACCGAAGCGAGAAAGAGCATCGAGTGGATGGGGTCCGAGTCGGGCAAACCCGCCGATTTCTCCGACGGATACACAGGCAACTCTGTCGAGATGACGTTCGAGCAGCGCGTCGAGACGGTCCGCGAAAACGGCAACGCCGTCCTGGCGATCACGATTCACGCCCTCAAGTATCGCGGCGTGGTGGCGAATCGGCCCGTCTTCGAGTTCGACAGCACCGATCCCAACAATGGTCAAGAACCCCTGATGGCGCTGATCGGCAAGAGCTATCGGCTGGAGATGTCGTCCGGCGGCGAAGTGGTCGCACTGCTCGACATGGAATCGGCCCGCAAGGCGGTCAAGGCCGGGTCGCCCGCCTACAGCGTGGCGGCGAAGATTCTCTCCGAGGAGATGATCCGCGATCAGCACGAGATCCCGCCTTTGTCGGCCATCAAGGGAGGGCAGGTCCGCCCGGGACAGAGCTGGAGCGATCTGAAGTCGTTCTCATTCAGCAGCATGGGCGCCAAGGGCTTCGAACGGGTCTACACGCTCAAGCAGGTGGGGCAGGGCGCCGGCAGGACCGCTGTGGTCGAGATGAAGGCGATCCCCTCGGCTGCGATGGCCGAGCAGATGCATAAACGCCAGCCCGCAGGTCTGATGCCGGGACTGTTCGACAGCACGGACAAGTACGAAGGCCGTCTGGAGCTCGACCTCGAGGGCGGGCGGCTCCGCCAGTACGCAGAGGATATGCAGACCGAATGGATCGTTGCCGATCCCGCGGCGATGCAGGATACTACCGTTCAGCCGAGGGCCATCAAGATGGCCGCCCAACGGTTCCAGCGGCTGGAACTGGTCGAGTAGTCGCGGCGTGACAGGACGCAGGATGGGATTGAAAGGAAACTCGTGAGAGCCCGATGGATGCTCGTCATCACGGCCACTGCGGCCCTGATCGCAGGCTGCAAGACGCCCACGGACGGAGAGGGCAAAGCCCTGGAGGCCAAAGCGCCGGTCCCCGATCGGAGCCGCGTGTTTGTGACCGTCGATTTCGAGCAGGGCAAGACGCTGCGGTACCGAATCGCGTCGAAACGGGCCGTGACGCTGGATTGGGACCCCAATGCGGCCCCTGCGAAGAACCGCGTGGAGCATCGCCAGGAGCAGATGGAGACGATCGTCGCATACACGCCGGTCGAGGTGGACCCGTACGGCGTCAGCACCCTCCGTGCGACGGTGGAATCCATCAGTGCTTCCCGCAGCGGGGGACCCGTCGCCCGTTCGCAGGGCGTCGACGCCGTCGAGAGCGCCAGGGGCAAGAGCTTCCTGCTCAAGGTCGATGCTCGCGGCCGGATCGTCGATGCCAACGAACTGAGGAGCCTGATTCAAGAGATGGGGGAGAACGCCTTTCAGACCGGCGCTCGAGGCGGACGGATCAAGAACCCCGACATGATCGGGGACTTTGCGGCCGGCGTGTGGTTCCTCTGGGACGGCGCCGCGACGATTCCCCTGCCGGCCGAGGGGCTGGCGATCGGACAGACGTGGACGTCGCAGCTTTCCGTGCCGACCCCGATGGTGATGCGAAAGGCCCGCGACGTGACGTACCGGTTCAACGGGATTCGCTCGGGCCCGCGAGGGGCGGCGGCCGTGATCGAGGGCACGTATGCGCTGGCGGACTCGGCGCCGGCGGACTGGCCCGTGCCGTACTCGGGACGGTTCCGGGTCGCCGGGACTTTCGGGTTCCTGGGTCCGTATGAGGCGCTTTCGCTGGCAGGCATGGGCGAAGAGTTGTACAACATCCAGGCCGGCCGGCTCGAGCAGCGTCGCCAGACGTACACGATGCAGATCCGGGCTTCGGTGCCCCCGATGGGGATCGAGGCGCATCCGCACATCACGATCGAGCAGACGCTGGTTGCGGAACTGCTGGAAGAACAGAACGGAAGATCCGAAATTCGAAGCTCGAAATCCGAAACAAATTCAAAGGCCCCAAACCCAAATGACCGAAACGCTATCGCCGCGTCTGACGAGCCGTTTTGAGTTCCGGACTTTGGCCATTCGTTCTTGTTTCGGATTTCGAGCTTCGAATTTCGTGCTTTTTTTGATTGGGAGGTAATCGCATTTTGGAACGAACGAGCCTGTGGGCGCCGTGGCGGATACCCTACATCCGGGACATTGGCAAGAGCGACGGGTGCTTTCTCTGTCACGATCTGGCGCATCCGGAAGAGGACGATGAGAATCTCGTCTTATGGCGGACGGGGCGAAGCCTCGTGGTCCTCAACCGGTTCCCCTACAATAACGGCCATCTGCTGATCGCCCCGGCCCGGCACGTCGCGACGCTCGAAGAGACGTCCGAAGAGGAGATGCTGGAGCTGATCAAACTGGTCCGGGAATCGCAGCGGGCGCTGTCGCTGGCGATCCGCCCGATGGGTTTCAACGTGGGCCTGAACTTCAGCCGTTGCGCGGGGGCCGGTCTGCCGGGCCATATGCACATCCATGTCGTGCCTCGCTGGGATGGCGACACGAACTTCATGGGCGTGTGCAGCGACACGAAGGTGATCAGCCAGTCGATGATCGACTTGCTGGCGGAGCTCAGGCAGGCCAGCGAGAACCATTCTTTGCCGGAGCTTTGAGGGCGGGGCGGATAAGACTCATAGGACCGATCGGACGAATCGGACCGAGGCGCGGAGAGAATCATATGGTGCAGGGCTTCTGTTCTTACGCCGCCACGGAGGCGGCCAGCAAAGGGCGGGCATATCCCGAGCCGCCTCATCCCTACCGCTCGGATTTCGAGCGGGACCGCGACCGGATCATCCACAGTTCGGCGTTTCGTCGGCTCGACGGCAAGACGCAGGTTTTCTCGCCGGGCCTGGACGACTACTACCGATCCCGCCTGACGCACACCATCGAGGTCTCGCAGATCGGTCGCACGCTCGCCAAGGCGCTCGGTCTGAACGAGAGCCTGACCGAGGCGATCTGCCTGGCCCACGACCTGGGCCATCCGCCCTTCGGCCACGCCGGGGAAGCGGCGCTGAACGCCGTGATGGCCGACCACGGCGGCTTCGAGCACAATGCCCAGTCGCTGCGGATCGTCGATCTGCTCGAACACCCGTATCCGCGGTTCATGGGCCTGAACCTGATGTACGAGACTCGCCTGGGGCTGGCCAGGCACAAGAGCCGGTACGACCAGCCGGATGCACGCGCGTTTGCCGAGGCCAACTGCACGCTGGAGGGCCAGGCGGCGGACCTGGCCGATCGGATCGCATACAACTGTCACGATCTGGAGGACGGGATGCGGGCCCGGCTGATCGAGCCCGAATCGATGCGCGACATCGAGATCTTCGCCCAGGCCAGGGACCGCGTTCAGTTCGACGCGATCGACGACTGGACGATCAAGCGGACCCGCGTGGCCAAGGCGATCATGGACATCCTCGTGGGCGATTGCATCGAGACCAGCGGCGCCAACATCGAGTCGGCGGGGATCCGAACCGCCGACCAGGCGTGCGCCGACGCGGCAAATCGGATCTCGCTGTCGGCCGACAACGACCGCAGGCTGCGGGTCCTGGAGGAGTTCCTGCTCCAGAGGTTCTACCACCACGAGTCGCTCGTGCAGACGGGCGAGAAGGTGAGAGGCTGGATCGCCGAGCTGTTCGAGCGGTTGTGCCGCCGGCCCGACCAGATGCCCCGCTATTTCCAGGGCTTCATCCGTCAGCACGGCCTTCCGCGGGCCGTCTGCGACTACATCGCCGGCATGACCGACCGGTATTGCCTCAAGACGCTCGGGGTCGTGGCCGCGTGATTATCGCTTGCTTCCAACGAAAACCCACCTATTGCGTGGGAGAAGGGCGTGCGGTAGACTCTGCACGGTGAGCCATATGATCAACCAGATTACCATCAAGAACTTCAAGAGCTTCAAGGACGTGAGCCTCAAGCTGGGGCCGCTGAATCTATTCATTGGAACAAACGCTAGTGGGAAGTCCAACTTCTTTGATGCTCTCCGGGTCTTGCAGGGCATCGGCTATGGATTCACACTCCACGAAATATTGGACGGGAAGCCCAAGAGTGCGACGAGTGAGGTGTGGGAGGGGGTTCGTGGGGGTAGTGCACAGACAGCCTTTGCCTTCGAAGATGCTGATCAACCCACATTCTTCCAGGTTAGTGGAACGTACGGGGATAAGGCTAACGAACGATTTACGTTCCGAATTGCCTTTTCGGCCAAAGAGGGCCGCTTGTGCGAAGAATACTTATCTGTTGGGAATAAAGACATATACGATTCTTCGGCCATGGACAACAGAGAACCGGGGCCGGCATTCAAGGTGCGGTATTATCGGCCTGGTAAAGGCCAACCACCACATATTGTGTTTGAGAGAAGCCGGGCTGTTCTGGTGCAAGTCGCTAGGGGAGGCAATGGCAAATGGACCAAGGCCCACTCGGAAGTAGCTGCGAGAGTTGCGCATCGCTTAGCTGACATGCAGCGTATAGATCCCGCGCCGGCTCTCTTACGAGGATACTCACAGGCGCACGAAATCGGACGTATGGGCGAACGCGGTGAGAATTTCGCTGCGCTTATTCGTAAGATCTGCAGTGATGCAGAGGCTAAGCAGGCATATCTGAATTGGCTTCGAGCGCTACGTCCTCACGATGTTGACGACGTGGATACCTTGAAAGGAGCAATTGGTGAGCCACTCCTGGTTTTGAGAGAAAGGAATCGTGATTGGCCTGCACCGGCTCTCTCGGACGGCACCTTGAGATTTGCGGCAATTGCAGCAGCGTTTTTTCAGCCGGATATGCCCGGTGTCCTTACGATTGAGGAGATAGAGAACGGCATTCATGCAAGCAGACTCAGATTATTGGTCGAATTGCTTCGCAATCGTGCGGCAGCTGGTAAAACTCAGGTAATGGCCACGACCCACTCTCCAATCGTGCTTGCTTGGCTTAGACCCGAGGAATACAGCGCCACATTCTACGCGAAGAGAGATGAACAAACCGGCCAATCATGTATTTGTCCTCTTATGGAAATACCGCGGTTCAGTGAAATCGTCAGCAAGCAACCCATCAGTGATCTCTTTGCCGAAGGTTGGATGGAGGCTGCGCTGTGAGTCTTCGGGTTTTGGTAATTCCAGAGGACCCGACTTACAACGGTTATGTCCTCCAGCCTCTCGTGGAGAGAATGCTAACGGAACTCGGCAAACCTAACGCTCGTGTCACAGTCCTCACAAATCCGAAGTTGAACGGCTATGCTCACGCCGTGAGTGCGATTCGAGGAGACCTTGCTCTTCGTTATGGGCACTTCGATTTGTGGCTGTTCTTGCCTGACGCCGATCGCGCCAGCGGTTTGGATGTTCTCGAAAGAGATCTCTTGCAGCAGGGTGTACGCCTCTTCTGTTGTGCAGCTCAACCGGAGGTTGAGGCGTGGCTGCTGGCCGGGCATCGAGACAAGCTGCCTCTTCCCTGGCCGGAGGTGCGTCAGCATGTGCGTCTGAAGGAGGCGGTCTTCGAGCCATTCCTCAAGGAGCATGGCGATAGGCGGAGCCCCGGCCCCGGTGGTGGTCGTGAGCGGCTGATTCGAGAGACGCTCAACAACTATCGTGGCCTTCTGGGCGTCTGCCCTGAGCTTGCCGAGCTTGAGGGCCGCCTGCGGGCCTTCCTGGCCGACGCGGAGTGAACGCCTGCCTGTTTCCTTTTGACCTTCGCGTCGGTTTGCGGTAGTGTCTTGGCCCTATGTATTGGAGACGACTGATTGCTGCGTGTTTTGGGTTGGGTTGGATGCCGGTTGCGCCGGGGACCTGGGGTTCGCTGCCGCCTGCGATCACGTTCGGCCTGCTGGTGTATTGCGGCGCGGCGAATGCTGCGATCCTGATGGTCATGGGCGCGATGGTGGTCGCCGGGTGCGTGGCGTGCGTTTGCTGTGCGCCCGCGTCGATCGCGGCCAAGGGCAAGCAGGATCCCGGCGAGGTCGTCATGGACGAGTTCTTCGGTCAGGCGTTGGCGTTTCTGGCGGCGCCGTTATTGTTGGCGAGGAGTCTCTCCGGTTGTGAGAGCCTTGCGATCGCGGCCATCGGATTCCTTGCGTTTCGTGTGTTCGATATCCTCAAGCCCGGGCCCATCCGAAAGCTGGAGCGGTTCCCCGCGGGTTGGGGCATCCTGGCGGACGATCTGGGGGCCGGGGCGGTCGCGGCCGTTTGCGTCTGTGTCGCGGCGGTCTTGATGGTGCGAGGTTAGCCAAGGCGGTGCGCGATGCGCACCCTGCAGGCCCATAGGTGGTTATGATCGAATGGATTGAGGTCATCGTGTTGGGGTTTATCGAGGGAATCACGGAGTTTCTGCCGGTATCCTCGACTGGGCATCTGTTGCTGGCCCAGCAGTTTTTCAAGGAGATGTGGGGATTGCCGCAACGGTCGGATCTGTTTAACACAGTGGTCCAGTGCGGGGCGGTCCTGGCGGTTCTGGTCCTGTTCACCCAGCGGGTCAAGCAGATGCTCTTTCAATGGCGCGATCCGGTCGTGCGGACGTTCATCTTCAAGCTTGCGGCCGCCTTTTTCATCACCGGCGTCGGCGGTCTTGCCTTGAAGAAGGCCGGCTTGGAGTTGCCCGAGACCGCCGGACCGGTCGCCTGGGCGACTCTGATCGGCGGCTTCGTCATCTTCGCGGTGGAGCGGTGGGTGAAGAACCGGCCGCAGGCAGGGGAGGTCGGCTGGCTCTCTGCCATCGTGGTCGGGTTCGGCCAACTGGTCGCAGCGGTGTTTCCAGGGGCTTCCCGGTCCGGCACGACGATCCTGGCTGCGATGGCAGCGGGAACCGCCCGTAAGCCGGCGACGGAGTTCTCCTTCCTACTGGGCATTCCGACCCTGCTGGCGGCGGGGGGCCTCCAGATTGTCGACGCCTGGCAGGACGCCCAGGCTCAAGGCGTCGAAATGACAGAGAACTGGGCTCAGTTGCTGGTCGCAGGGCTTGTAGCGGCCGTAACCGCGTTCGTCGCGGTCCAATGGCTGTTGCGGTATGTCCAGAGCCACACATTCGGGGCTTTCGGCTGGTATCGCATCGCGCTGGGCGTGGTGATACTCCTGACGCTGCGGTAGATTGCACGAAACAGAGCGAGGAATTGCCGGTTCCTGCCGAAAAAAGGTTTAGGAAACCGACGGTTGTGCATATAATATAGGGTGTGAAAGGAGCCGGTATGGGCCCGATGTCCGGGCGCATGACGGTTCGATAGAATACCGGACTGAATTCTGTGGAGGGTTTACTCCCCCATGGCGACAAATAGCTACGGCTCTCTGTGCGACGACTTCTACATCGATATGTACGTGAACACGGAACTGGACCTGCCCACCGAACGCGACACGATCCTGACCTTCTTCGATCGCGTCCAGAGGCAGTTCCCCTTGATGGGCCGGTTTTCCCGTCGCGACAACGGGGAATACTGCCTGGAAGAGGATCAGGCCTCGGGGCAGTATCGCTGGGTGAGCCTGGAGGTCGATCGGGTCGGTTCCGGGGCGGTCAATCCGCCGATGGTCGAGGAGGTGCACAGCCAGAACAAGCTGATTCTGGACCTGATGCCGTACATGCTCGGGGTGACCCCCCTGGACGTCGATTCGCTGGACCTGACGTACGCCATGGATTTCGACTGTTCCGGCAATCACGACGAGGTGATTGCCGAGGCGTTGTTCGGCTCCAGCGCCTTCGGCTGGCTCCTGGACGTTCCGCACTCCCGGCCGATCGTGTACTCGCCTGCGATGGTGTTCTCGCTGGCGGAGGACGATCACACCCAGGCCCGGGTGAGCGTCGAGTCCAAGACGAGCCTCTATGAGCCCGGCGAGAGAGAGCCCAGCCGCGATGAGGCGATCACGCTGTCGCTGACCATCCGCCAGTATCCCAAGGCGAACGAACGGTTCGATCCCACGGGCTCGCTGGAGCGGCAGGTTCAGATCGTGGAGGAATTGATGAGTGAGAGGATTTTGCGTCATTTCGTGCAACCCTTGACGGAGGCGATCGCACAGAGACGCTCGTCATAGAACTGGAATTGGAAGCGGGAGTCGCGATGGCTATGGAAGCTCCACTGAGCCGGTACAAACGAACCAATTTCTACATCTACATCGGCGTGTGCCTGGTGATGGCGTTGTGGTTCGCCTACGACGGGTACCTCAACCAGAAATTCATCGCCGAACACACCGACGAGCAGGGCCAGCCGAACAGCACGCTCGTCATCAACAGGGTCTCGCCGCCGTTTCTCGTCGCCGGGGCCGCGCTTCTGGGCGGGTACCTGTACCTGATCCGCAACCGCAAGGTCGTTGCCGCCGCCGACGCCCTGATCATCGCGGGCAAACGCCGCATCCCCTACGACGCCATCGAGAAGATCGACAAGACGCACTTCGAGAAGAAGGGCTTCTTCACGATCACCTACAAGAACGAACGGGGCGCGACAGCCCAGCGAACGCTCGGCGACCGGGAATACGACAAGCTAGGCCCCATTCTCGATCATCTGATCGCTCGGATCTCCTGAAAAGGGGAGTCGCGGAGGAACGGACCGACGGGGTGGGTATCCCACAGGTTCCGTTGTCCCGTCGCCAGGATCGTGCAACCGCTTCAACCCTGTCCATGTGAGGCTCGTTTATCAACGCAGTCCCTCGCGACCTCCCGGAGTCTTCGTCGCCGGGTGAATTCGGTCCCAGGAGGCTGCGTCACCGCCGGGCGACATCCGCATGGCAGTCCGTCACGACACTTGTGGAGTAGCTGAAGGAGATCCTGCCATGGCAATGGAAGATGCTCCCCATATTCCGTCCCTCCGGATATCCGATCGCACGAGCGTTTCGCCGGCTCTCTCCCAACTCACGATAGACCAATTCCGCACGAAGGTGGGCTGCCGCAACCCGCTGTAGAATCGATGAGGACGGACAAGGAAGACGTCGCTCCTGCCGGTCCACCTTCGCTTGGACCCATTATACCACAGAAATCCCGGCCGCAATCCGCATCTTCGAAAAAAGGGGGCCGGCCATCGGACGACAACCGGTCCGCGGTTCGGGGCTCGATTCGGTCACAATTTGGTTGACCGGCCGGGGGCGGGCCGGTAGGCTATCTCGGTTTTGGTGTTTCTTCAGGGTGGTTGGCAGGTTTGGGGAATACGAGTCCAATGAATACGTGTGTCGTCGGATTGCAGTGGGGTGACGAAGGCAAGGGCAAGGTGGTCGATATCCTGGCCGAGCGGAGCGAGGTCGTGGTGCGCTATGGAGGCGGGGCCAACGCCGGACACACCGTCGTCATCGGAGACAGCCGGTTCGCTTTGCACCTTCTGCCCAGCGGCGCGATCCGCGAGGGCATCCTGTGCGTGATCGCCAACGCGGTGGTGGTGGACCCCTCGGTGCTCATCAACGAAATCGACGGCCTGGCCCAGCGGGGGATCTCGCTGGCGGGCCGGCTGTTCGTCAGCGAGAACGCCCACGTCGTGCTCGATTATCACAAACGCGAAGACCAGTTCCGCGAGGAGTCGCTGGGCAAGGCCAAGATCGGCACGACCATCCGCGGCATCGGGCCGTGCTACGCGGACAAGGTGGGGCGAAGCTACGCCGTGAGGATGAGCGATTTCCGCGACCTCAAGACCCTGGCCGAGAAACTGCGGACGATCCTGGCCTATAAGAACAAGCTCTTCGGAGCCCTCTACGGCGCCGAACCGATGGATGTCGAGGCGGTCATCGAGAACTGCAGGAAATACGCGGATCGGCTGGTGCCCTGCACGACCGACACCACCGAGCTGCTGCACACCGTCATCGGCGAGGGCAAGTCCGTCCTCTTCGAAGGCGCCCAGGGCTCGCTGCTGGACCTGGACCACGGCACGTTCCCTTACGTCACCAGTTCGAACTCCAGCTCGCTGGGTCTGCCCTCGGGCTGCGGCGTGCCGGCCAAGATGGTCAACAAGTACATCGGCGTCGTCAAGGCCTACACGACCCGCGTCGGGGCGGGACCCTTCCCGACCGAGCAGGACAACGACACCGGCGAATACATCCGCGTCAAGGGCCATGAGTACGGCACGACGACCGGGCGACCCCGACGGTGCGGCTGGTTCGACGGCGTGGCCGCCGCCTACAGCATCCGGATCGGCTCGGTGGACTGCGTGGCCATGATGCACCTCGACACTCTCACCGGCATCAAGGAACTCCAGGTGTGCCGGGCTTACAGCATCGACGGGAAAGAGACGACGTTTTTTCCCGCCAACATCGACAGGCTGTCGCGGGCCAAGCCCATCTACGAGACTCTGCCCGGCTGGGACGAGGACCTCAGCGACGCCACGAGCTTCGCTTCCCTGCCGATCGCGGCGCAGACGTATGTCCGCCGGATCGAGCAGATCGTCGGCAAGCCCGTCGAGATGATCGGCGTCGGACCCAAACGAAGCCAGACGATCATCAAGTAAGCAAATTCGAAATTCGAATATCGAAATCCGAAACAAACCCAAATGGGGCAAACCCAAATGACCGAAACGCTGACGCAAGTCGCCACCCTGTCTGGGGCATCTGGGTTTCGGTCGTTCGTGCTTGTTTCGGATTTGCCGCTCATTAGCGGTTTACACCTATGACCACAAACGACATGTACGAGAAACTGGCGAAGACCGCGGCCCGACTGGGGATTCGGCCGGAACAAATTCCCCGCAACATCGCCATCATCATGGACGGCAACGGCCGCTGGGCGCAGGCAAGAAACCGACCTCGGTACGAAGGGCACGGCCAGGGCGCCAAGACTGCGGAGAATGTGGCCCTGTCCTGCGTCGATTACGGTCTGGAGTCGGTAACGCTGTACTCCTTCAGCATGGAGAACTGGAAGCGCCCGAAGACCGAAGTCAACGCCCTGATGCACCTGTATGCCGACTATCTGGTCGGGATTCGCCCCAGTCTGATGCGAAACAACGTCCGGCTGCTCCACCTGGGCCACATGGAGGGGCTGCCCCAGTCGGTCGTCGATGCGTTGACCGGGACAATGACTCTGACCCAGGCCAACACCGGCATGGTCCTGGCGATGGCGCTCAACTACAGCGGCAGGGTGGAGATCGCCGATGCCGCCAGGGCGATCGCGAAAGACTGCGTCGAGGGTCGCCTGCGGGTGGAGGACATCGACGAGAAGTGCGTCAGTTCGCACCTGTACACTGCCCAGATGCCCGATCCGGACCTGCTGATCCGCACCGCCAGCGAGCTTCGCGTCAGCAACTTTCTGCTCTGGCAGATCTGCTACAGTGAGTTTTATGTGACCGATACGTTCTGGCCGGACTTCAACGACCAGTCGCTCGACGAGGCGATTCTGGCCTACGCCGGGAGGGACCGTCGTTTCGGCGGACTTGATCCGAATCCGGACGCGATGAAGAAATGAGAACAGACTCGTAGGAGCGAGAGGACGGGGCAGGCTTGCAGTCCCTTTTTGGCGTGTCCTCGTCTCTCCGAGCTTTAACCGACTGAAACCATGCTCAAGCACAGGCTGATATTTGGTTCGCTCATGACCGTGCTGTTTTGCGGCTTGGTCTTGCTCGACGGCTGGTTCGACGGCTCTCTGACCGCCTCGCCCGACGACGACAGACAGGTCCAGGCGACCCTGGTTGCGCTGCTGGTCGGGGTTGCGGCGGGATTTGGAGGGTTGGAGCTGGCCCGGCTTGCAGCCTCGAAGGGCCTGATCGTTCTGAACCCCATCTGTGCCATCGGGGTGGTGCTGGTCGCCACAAGCTGGTGGGGGGCGCAGCTTATCTCGGTGCCGCTGGTGAGCTATCTTTCGCTGGTGATGGTCCTTACGCTGGCAGGGATGATGTTGTGGCAGCAGGCGCGTTTCGGTGTCAACGGCGTGCTGGTCAACTGCGGCGTCAGCAGTTTTGCCCTGTTGTACCTGGGTCTGCTCGGGGCCTTTATCCTGGGGATTCGCATCGATGGCGGCCCCCTGGCGTTCTTGGCCTTCGTTTTTGTCGTAAAGTCTTCCGATATCGGGGCTTACACGTTCGGCAGGCTCTTCGGTCGCCACAAGCTGGCGCCGCGGGTCAGTCCGGGCAAGACCTGGGAAGGTCTGGCGGGCGCCGTGGTCGTCGCCGGCGGGGTGAGCTTGGCATTTGCCCTGATCTTTGGTATAATGGGGGTTTGGATTGCCCCGGTGTTCGGGGCGACCACGGCTGTCGTCGGCCAGTTGAGTGACCTGTCGGAGTCCATGCTCAAACGCGACGCGCAGCAAAAGGATTCCTCGAACCGTGTGCCCGGGTTTGGCGGTATACTGGATGTGATTGATTCGCCGCTTTTTGCGGCGCCATGTGCATACCTGTTCTTGGCTGTCGCGGCATAGGGAAATTGCCGCGAGAGAGCAGGTCGGGCATCACTGGAGCGAGAACGAGTTTTGGAAGTAACCGTACAATTGGATTCCAGCAAGCAGCTTGAGCTTTTCGGCCTGGCCGACAGCCATCTGCGTCTGTTGCGCCGCGCTCTGGGAGTACAGATCACCGCCCGCCAGTCGGACCTGCACATCAGCGGCTCCGAGCCCAACGTCAACCGCGCGACGGAGGTCATCGACCGGATGCAGAAGCATCTGCTCAAGCACAGGCGGCTGACGCCCGAGGACGTGACCGGGTTCGTGGAGCATGGGCCGCCCGCCGACAGGGTCGAGAACAATCAGGCCATCACGGTTTACTCGAACAAGATCGTCGAGCCGTCCACGGAAGGGCAGTTGAAGTACATCGAGACGATGCTCAACAACGACGTTACGTTTTGCACGGGGCCGGCAGGGACGGGCAAGACGTACCTCGCGGTGGCGGTCGCGGTGTCCATGCTCAAGAAGCGCCAGATCCGACGGATCGTGCTGGCCCGGCCCGCGGTCGAAGCCGGCGAGAAGCTGGGCTTTTTGCCCGGCGATATCGCGGCCAAGGTCAATCCCTATCTCCGCCCGTTGTTCGACGCCATCGAGGACATGATGGACTTCGCTCAGATGCGGAAGTTCATGGAGCTGGACATCATCGAGATCATTCCCCTGGCGTTCATGCGAGGCCGGACGTTGAACGAGTCGGCCATCATCTGCGATGAGGCCCAGAACACCTCGGGTCCGCAGATGTTGATGGTCTTGACTCGCCTGGGTCACGGCTCGAAAATGATCATCACCGGCGATATCACGCAGGTGGATCTGGCCGCCAACCAGCGAAGCGGCATGGTCGAAGCCATGGACATCCTCCGGCGGGTCGACGGGATCGGGCTGGTGGAATTGAGCCAACAGGATATCGTGCGGCATCGTCTGGTCCAGAACATCGTCGAGGCCTATCGCCTCAGGCAGGAGGCCGCTGCCGGGGCGAAGAAACGCGAGGTCTCGTGATGCCGTACGGACGGGAACCGATTGGCGATTTCCGCGTGTGTGTGCAGTGGACCTGTCCGAGAGGCGTGTGGAATGGCGTTCTTTAGCAGAAAGACGAATCCCCGGCGAAGCCAGGTCCGCCGAACCATCGGTGTCGAGCGGCCGCTGAAGGCCTCCCTGCACGCGGACGCCGACATGGCCATTTCGCTGCTGCTCTGGCTGGTCTTTCTTGTATTGTGCATCGCGGTGCTGTCGTTCGGCGTGGTTCAGCAGGGGCGGTACCGCGTCCTGGCGGCCCTGGTCGTGCTAAACTTCTTCATGGCGGTAGGCGCGGCCTTCTACGTCTGTCATTATCAACCCCGTCTGCTTCGCAACCACAGCCGGGCGCTGGGTCTGGCCCTGTTGTTTCCCATCCTTCTGGCGATCGCCAAGCTCAGTTCGCTGTCCAGCAACGAGCCTCTCTGGGAGCCCAGTTGGGGCACGGGAACCGCGGTGCTGGCCGCGATCGTGCTGGTGATCGCCTACGACCAGCGATTCGCGATGGGGATGAGCGCCCTGTACTGCGTGCTGGCCACGCTGGCTGTGGGGTCCCGGATCGACCAGGGCTTCCAATTGCAGGGGATCGGGCTGTTTCTGACGATGTTCACCGGCGCCGCGACCTGCTGTTTCACGCTGAAAGAGATCCGCACGAGGATGAGACTGCTGGAGGTCAGCGCGCTGGCGACGGTCGTGGTGTTCATTACTGCCTCGTCCGTCGTGTACCTGAACTTCATGGGCGAGCCCCCGCGGACGGCCATGGTCCTGCAGGCGGCCGGATACCACGCCTGCACCACGTTCCTGGCGGGCATGCTGGTTCAGGCCCTGCTGCCGTTGATCGAGCGGGTGTTCCGCATCGCCACGAGCATGACCCTGCTGGACTACTCCGACGCCAACCAGCCGTTGCTGCGGAAGCTGGCGATGGAGGCGCCGGGCACGTTCAGTCACAGCCTGTTGATCGGATCGATCGCCGAATCGGCTGCGGAAGCGATCGGCTGCAACGGTCTGCTGTGCCGGGTTGGAGCCTATTACCACGACATCGGCAAGATCAACAAGCCCAAGTACTTCACCGAGAACGAGATGGGCTCGGCCAGCAAGCACAAGGAGCTTTCGCCGGCGATGAGCCAGTTGATCATCGTGGGCCACGTCAAGGACGGCGTGGAGATGGCCAAGGAGTTCGGTTTGCCCAACGTCCTGCGGCAATTCATCGAGAGCCATCACGGCACGACCCTGGTCGAGCCGTTCTATCACGAGGCCAAGCGCAAGTACGAGGAGGGGCCAGGCAAATCCATCGAGACCCCGCCCAGCGAGAGCGAGTTCCGGTACGCCGGCCCGAAACCCAAGAACAAGGAAGGCGCGATCCTCATGCTGGCCGACGCGGTGGAGGGGGCCGTGCGGTCGCTGTCCGACGTGACGCTGGCCAAGGTCGAGGCGGTCGTCCACAACATCGCCATGCGGCGGCTCCAGGACGGCCAGTTCGACGACTGCGACCTGACGTTGCGGGAGCTCAGCCAGATCGAGGCGAGCCTCGCGAAGTCGCTGGCCGCCCACTACCACGGGCGGATCGCCTATCCCACCGCGCCGGACGCCCCGGTCGCGCGTCCGGAACGCCCGTCCAGGCCGGGCGTCCCCAAGATGGTTGAGACATGATCACGGTTCGCATCACAAAGCACTACCGCGCTGTCCCTATCGACACGGCCCGGCTCCGGACCCTTGTCAAAGCGGTCTGCGAGCGGTTCGAAGTCCGCGAGGCGGTCGTCAGCATCGGTATCGTCAACGACGCGGAGATGGCCGAGTTCAACATGCGGTTCCTCCGGCACGAAGGGACCACGGACTGCCTGAGCTTCGACCTGTCCGACCGTCTGGAGGACGCCAGGCTCTTCGACCTGATCGTGAACGCGGAACTGGCCGCACGCGAGGCGGCCCGGCGGGGCCACGGCGCGGATGCGGAGCTGGCCCTGTACGTGACGCACGGATTGCTCCACAATCTGGGATTCGACGATGCCACGCCGGCCCAGGCCGGGAAGATGCACCGGATGGAAGATGAGATTCTCCACCATCTGGGCTATGGATGGGTGTATAATACCGACGCTCGGTCGCGGTGAGTTCGCGGCCGGCCATTTGAGAGCTTCTTGAAAGGGTATGTGCAGGTGAGCTTCATCGGTTGGGCTGTGTTGCTGATATGCCTGTTCGTTGGAGCGACCTCGTTCTTCTCGGTCAACGCCAACGCGCTGCGGGTCTTCTCCCGCCTGAAGCTGCTGGAGGCGTTCAAGACCGCCGATGGAGGGGACCGACCCGAGATGGTCGACCGGGTGACGGAGAACGCGGATCGGCTGATCCTGGCCTGCGCGTTCTACCGGCTGCTCTTCAACATCGGGGCGCTGTTCCTGATGGTGGCGCTGATGGGGGAGTTGCACACGGAGTTGACCCTGGCCGCCTATGCGGTCGCGTTCGTCGTCTCGTTGGCCATCTTCTCGGTTTTCAGTCTGGCGATTCCCTATGCGTGGGCGAAGTACGCCGGGGAGAAGGTGATCAGTCGGACCTACTGGGTCCTCGTCGCTTCTGCGGCGATCGCCTCTCCGATTCTCCACGTGCTGCAGCTCTATGACGGCTTCGTCCGCCGCCTGGCCGGCGTTCCGGCCGCGACGCCCGAAACCGAGCAGGAAGAACTGCACGAGGAGTTCCTCGAAGAACTCGAACAGCATCGGATGGACGGAGCCGTTGACGAGGAAGAGCAGGAGATGATCGAGAACGTCCTGGATCTCAGCGAGCGAACCGCTGCGGAGATCATGACGCCTCGGACCGATCTGATCGCCGTCGATGTCCACGCCGATTTGCCGGCCGTGCTCCATGCGATTCAGAAGATGGGGCACTCCCGCATCCCGGTCTACGAGGGGACGATCGACAACATCGTCGGGTTGATCTACGCCAAGGATCTGCTGGCGGAGATTGGGAAGAATCCCGAGCAGTTCCGCGTGCGGGAGCGGATTCGGGAAGCGTATTTCGTCCCGGAGACCAAGCCCTTGCGGGCTCTGTTGCACGAATTCCAGAACCAGAAGCTGCACCTGGCGGTCGTTCTCGACGAATACGGCGGCACGGCCGGCATCGTCACGCTCGAGGACATCATCGAGGAGCTGGTCGGCGAGATCGCCGACGAGTACGAGGAGCTTCCGACGGAGTCGATCAAGAAGATCGACGAGCAGACGATCGAGGTGGACGCCAGAACGTACGTCGAGGACCTCAACGACGAGTACGAGTTGGACCTGCCGGAGGATGAGGACTACGACACGGTGGGTGGTTTCGTTTTCTCCCGACTGGGCTACGTTCCGAAGGCCGGCGAGGACTTCGACTACGAGAACCTCAAGTTCACCATCGCCTCGGCCGAACCCCGGCGCGTCAAGCGGGTCAGGATTCAGAAGACTGTGAAGTAGATGTGGGATTGGTGATGTTGGATTGTTGATCTCAGAAGGCGGCACCCTCTTGCTCTTCAGATCCAGAATCAACCATCCAATATCGACCATCCTTCGAGAACGGCAGCTATGGTGACAAAGGACCGCGCGGTCTGCATCCGGACGGTGGATTACTCCGAGACTTCCCAGATCCTCACCCTCTTTGGGCGGCTCTCGGGCAAGATCCGGGCCATCGCCAAAGGCTCGAAGCGCGCCAAGTCCGCCTTCGAGGGCCCGATTGAGGTCTTGTCGCTTGGACAAATCATGTACGTGCCCGCGTATGAGGGCAAGCTGGCCACCCTGACGGAGTTCCAGCCGGAGCCCACGCGCGGCGAGATCCGGCGTCGCCTGTTCACGCTGAACTGCGGCTTGTTCGCGGCCGAGTTGGTCGATCTGCTCACCGACGAGTACGATCCGCACCCCGACCTCTTCGACCATTTCACAGGGTTTCTCCAGGATATCGACGAAGGCCGCATCGAGGCTACGCGTCGGGACGTCCTGATCCGCCTGATCCTGTTCCAGTTGGTCCTGCTGTACGAGGCGGGGCTCCGGCCTGTCCTGAGCTTCTGCGTCAACTGCAAGAGGCCCTTCGGACCCGACTGGGGCGAAACCTACTTCAGCCATCCCGCCAACGGGATGATCTGCCGGGACTGCGAGATGAGCTTCCCGGACAAGACTCTCCTGAGCCCGCAAGCGGCAAGACACTTGACTGACGTCAAACAAATCGTTAATGCTGATGAGCAGACACTCGATGAGATCGAGAGGGTCCTGATTCGTCACCTCACAGGAATCCTGGGACAGAGGCTGAAGATGGCCGAGTACGTGCGGGGGCCGGGCACACCTGACGCCGGGAACTCCGGAAGGAGCTGAAATGACCGTGGCGGGAAGAACCTCCGCGGCGCCGATCCGGCGGCCGCAATTGAGACCGGTTCCTCGGGAGCAGACCGGTCCGCTGACGCTGCGCGACCGCGCCCGGACCGCCGTTCAGGACTGGGCCCACGACGTCTGGGCCTGTAAACGCATGCTTGTCATCGCCGCGGTCTTCACGGTCGTCGGCCTGGCTGCGGACTACCGCTGCGGCTGCTACGTCACGGTCACGCCGGGGGCCAAGGTGCCCGATCTGATCCTTGATATGATCCCGGCCATCGACCTGAGTTTCCTGTTCGTCTATGGGTACATGGTCCTTCTGATGGTCCTGTTTCTCTATCCGGCGTTCTTCCGCGTGCGGATGCTGCACGTGGTGGCGATTCAGTTCAGCCTGCTTCTGATGCTGCGGTCGGTGTTCATGATCTTCACGCATCTGGAGACCCCGGCCGGCTCGGTGCCTGTGAGTTTTCCCTGGTTCTTCGAGAACCTGTACTTCGAGAACGACATGTTCTTCTCGGGTCACACCGCCATGCCGTTCATCGGGTTCTACGTATTCGGTCGCAGCCGCCTGCGGTACTTCTTCCTCGTCGGCGCCGTCGTAATGGGGATCGTCGTTCTGGCGATGCACCTGCACTACAGCATCGACGTCTTTGCCGCGTTCTTCATGACCTACTGCTCGTACAAGATGGGCCAGCGGCTCCTGCGGAAGATCGACCCGATGCATCTGGCCTGACGCTGTGGTGGCATGCGGATCCGGGGTGACAGGCCCAAGGAGTGACTTGCGCGCGACGGGGACTTGTCGTCCTCAGACGCGGCCGGCGGATCTGGGCATGGAACGAGAGGTCTTGTTCGGTCGCAAGCCCAGTTCCTTCGAAGCTCAGGACAGGCTCTTCACTCCCCTGTGTTGCGCCTACGCTTCCGAAGCCGGAAGCTCGTCGAACAGCTCCGGTTGTTCCGCCGGACTGGGGGGAGCTTTGCAGGGCTTGAGGCCCAGGTGTTCACACGCTTTCGTCGTGATCTCGCGGCCTCGCTTGGTCCGGCGCAGGAAGCCGATCTGCAGCAGGTAGGGCTCCACCACGTCCTCCAGGGTGTCGCGTTCCTCGCCCAGCGTCGCGGCGATCGCCTCGATGCCGGCCGGGCCGCCGTCGTAGACGTTGACCAGAGCCTTGAGGAATGACCGGTCGAGCTCGTCCAGACCCAGCGTGTCGATCTGCTCCATCTTGAGGGCGTTGTCCACGATCCTGGTGATGAGCGTGCCCGTGCCTTTTACCTGGGCATAGTCGCGAACCCGCTTGAGCAGGCGGTTGGCGACTCGTGGCGTGCCGCGGGAGCGGGCTGCGATCAGCTCCAGCGTGTCTTCCTCGCAGATCAGTTTGAGGAGCTGCGCCGAGCGGCTGAGAATCTCCGTCAGCTCGCCGGGGGTGTAGAAATCCATATGGTAGAGCATCCCGAACCGGCTGCGAAGGGGAGCGCTGAGCATGCCGGCGCGGGTCGTGGCGCCGATCAGGGTGAAGCGTTTGAGCGGGAAGTTGATCGTCTTGGCATGGAGCCCGCTGTCGACCGTGTAATCGACGCGGAAGTCCTCCATCGCGGGGTAGAGGAACTCCTCGACCGGCGTGCTGAGCCGGTGGATTTCATCGATGAAGAGCACGTCGCCGGTGTTGATGTTGCTGAGCATGCCCATGACGTCGCCGGCCTTGACCAGGGCCGGGCCGGAACTGCACCGAATGCGGGCCCCCATTTCGGTGGCCACGACGTTCGCCAGGGTGGTCTTGCCCAATCCCGGCGGGCCGTAGAACAGCATGTGCTCCAGGGGTTCGCCCCGTTGCTTGGCCGCCGCGATGGCGATCTGGAGTTTCTCCCGCACGTTCTTCTGGCCGATGCATTCGCCCAGCGACTTGGGCCGCAGGGATACGTTGAAGCTCTCCTCGGCCTCGCTCAGTGTTTGTCCGCTGATGATTCTGCCTATTGCCATGGCATCAGCTTACCCATTTTCCGAGAAACTGCAAGGGAGTGTGAAGTTTGAAGTGTGAAGAGGCATATCCGTGGACACAAGCCCTGCCACTTCCAACTTAGCCCTTCAAACTTGAAACTTGTCCTTAGTTTGCGATATACCGCTCGTACTCCGCCCTTGTGTCGATCATCTCCAGATTCTGTCCCGTCCAGGGGTTCTGGCCGGTGAAGTTCGTCGTGTTGTACGCAGGGTCGTCGATCCGGCCTTCAGGGCCCTGGATGCCCCAGGAATCCGTTTGGTAGACGCGCGCCCCTTCGTTCTCCGCCACCCACGTGCCTTGGCCCAGCGTCGTCTGGCTCCACATATGGGCGGTGTAATCCCGACTGCGGCTGGCGTTCTGCAGGCTGTCCATGTAGCCGTCGAAAGCCTGATTCGCCTCGGCGATCGATCGTTGCAGGTTGCGGTTGAGTTGCTGCTGGCGGACCGCACGGTCCTGCATTTCCTGGCCCGCCCACTGCTGGTTCATCTGCATCGTCTTCTCGATCCGCAGGAACAGCGGAAGCCACTCGTCGAACTCCTTCTCCGGCGCCCAACTGCCCTGCACGGTCACCTGCCAAACGGGGCTCATCGACCGGGTCGAGCACATGACGCTGAAAAGCCCTCTGAGCGTGGTTCCCGTCGGGACGTTCAGGAAACGAACGTGGAGCAGACGCGAATCGACCTGGAATCCCTGGGCCCGCAACTGCTGGACCGCCTGCGCCGTATCCGGCGACACCTGTTCGGCCCCGCACTGGTTGATGATCTGCACGTTCCGGCTGGTCCCGTTGAGCCCGAGCACGAGACTCAATGCCTGCGGCGGAGCCTGATACGGCGCATTGATGGCGCCGGGAATCTGCATGCCTTCCATCGGAATGATCGTGTGCCAGACGCCGCCCATGCCGTGCGTTCTCGTCTGCGGGTTGTTCGTCAGGATGAACTGGATCTTCTGACCTTCCAGGTGCCAGCCCTGGGGGATCTGGATCGACATGGACTGGTCGGGCAAAGCCGCCGGTCGGAGGGGAAGCTGCTTGCCCGGCCTCTGGGACGCTTGCTTGATGAGCGCCGCCGGCGAGAGGGTGGCGCCGTCGGCAACGGGCGTCGCTTCAGCCGCCCGCCGGGCCTGATCCTGTACAGCCCCCACGCCCTGGGGGGCGTAGGCGAGATTGGCCATGATGGTCGTCAGCGTCGGGCGGAACTGGTCCCATACTTGGGTCTTGGCGAGCAGCAGATAGAAGGTCCCGATACTTTCCGTATGGAAGAAATAGCCGTGCCCGGTGCCTTTCTCCCCCTCGTCGGTCAAAGTCAATTTGGCGATGGTCCGCCCCCGGTCCGGCGTGGAGCTCATGTTGGTCGCTTGGAGATCGGGATACTCCTCGCGCAGAGCGGCGATGCATTTGGCCGCCAGCACGACGGAGTCTTTGATCTCCTGGCCTACGGGGAATGTCATGAACAGCGCCGCCGCGTTCTCCTGCGGCTCCATCACGATGGCCGCGTAGGAGCCCTGGCCGAACATGTCGCCTTCGGTCACCTGCCAATCTTTCGGTTTGTAGAGCACGAGCCTGCCGTCGGCGGACTGGTGCCTTTCCATCGCAGGCTCGTTGGACCTCGGCATATCGCCCGCCTGCACCGGGGGCGGCGTCAGGGTCGTGGCGACGATCTTCTGTCCGCAATCCGGACAGAACTTCGCTCCAGGCGGCAGCTTGGCGCTGCACTTCGGGCAATTCGTCGGGGCCGCCGGCGGCGCGGGAGGCGCGAGCTTCTCGCCGCAGGCGGGGCAGAACTTCGCGCTGGCGGCCACCTTGGCCCCGCACTTGGGGCATCGGGCTTCCGCAGGCGTCTGAACCGTCGTCGGGGCCTGAACCGGGGGTTTCGGGGCGGGCTTGACGTTGGTCGAAGTCAGCGTGATGGTCATTTCCTGGCCGGCCATCTGCATGATCTGATGCACCGCTCCGACTCCGTCGGCATACCAGATGGTCGATGTCATCGTCCCCTGTCCCGGCACCGTCACCGACGACCGGACCTTGACACAATCAAACGATCCGGCCGGTGTCTGAACCCGCTCGGCACCGACGGACTGAAAGCTTGTGGTCATGTTCATGCCGAACTGGTTGATCGTGGATTGCCACGTGTCGCCTGGGCGGTAGGGCAGTTTGACGCGCACCACCGGCGGGTCATACCGAATCTCCTGTCCCTGCGCCTGGCTCAGATAAGACTTGACCCCCTGCTCATCGACCGCTACGTACTCCCGACTCGTCTGCCAGCCCATGGTGGTCTCGACCGCCGCGCATCGAACGGCGCCGACGTTTTCGAATCCCGCGATCTTCGTGGTCACCTGCACTCCGCCGGACATCTGGTAGGTCCATTGATTCCCTTCTTTCAGCGGCAGGTAGTCCGCTGCGGGGCACGTGGATGCGAGCACAACCGAGAAGATCGCCGCTGCTTTTGCCAGGTTCATAGCCGTCTCCGATTATGAGGGACTCCATTTTCGACTTCGGCCGCAACACCGACCGAGCATGGTACTCGCCAGGCCGAACCCCGGTCAATAGGCAACACAGGCCGGGATCGGGAGGGAGGGCTGTGTCTCAGCCTTCGGCGCCCTGTTTGACACGGTAGACGATCGGAACGAGTTCCTCAGCCGTCTGGATCTCAGGGTGTCTCTGGCTGGCCTGCTCGATCAGCTCCATTGCCTCATTGCGTTTCTCGCCCCAGGCGATGAGGATCTCGAGAGCTTCGGTCTGGAAGGGTTTGAGCTTGGTCTGAGGCGTTCCAGGGGCGGATTGGGCCCCGAAGGCGAAGCCCTGGAGCTTGCCCTTGAGCTCGGAGACGATCGACTGGGCCATCTTGCGGCCGATGCCCGAGAGGGTCATGAGCATCTTCTCGTCGCCCGACTCGACCGCGCCGGCGACGTCCGCGATCGGGAGGCTCAGGGCCCGCAAGCCCTTGCGGATGCCCAGGCCCTTGACGCTGATGAACTCGCCGAAGAACTCCCGCTCGACCGGACTCAGGAATCCGACCAGGCGGGGAACGAGGTTCCCGCCGCCGAGACTGCCCTCGTAGTACTCCATCGTGCACAGCGAGATGGTCCCGCCGATCTGCCCCGACAGGGCGGCGATGCAGTACCCCGGCAGCATAACCTCGTACGTGACCGCGCCGACCTTCACCTGTGCGGTCTCGGTGCCCAGCTCAACAAGTTGTCCTTCGATTCCGGCAATCATGGCACGTGCGTTTGTTGGTGTTTGAGTGTCGATTTCAGAGTCGGATTCGCATCATTCTTCAAATCAACAACCAACCATCAAGAATCAAACATCCTCATTCCTTTGATCCGATTCTGCTGAGGGCGTTGGCGCAGCACAACGCCGCCGCCATGGCGTCGGCCACGTCCGGCGGCGACGGCAGCTCCGGCAGGCCCAGGATCGTCTGGATCGTTCGTTGCATCTGTTCCTTCGAGGCCCGGCCGTGGCCGGTGAGCGACTTCTTGATCCTCGTCGCGGCGAAGCTCTTGATCTCAATGTGCGCCCGGGCGCACTGCTGCAATATAACCCCCCGGGCGTGACCCATCAAGATCGCGGTCCGCGGATGGGCGTAGTGCGAGTAGATCTCCTCAACCGCCACGACGTTCGGAGCCAGCTTCGCCAGCAGCAACTCCATGTCCGTCGCGATCTCGTTCAGGCGCGTTTCGAGCGGCAGGCCGTGCGTGGTCCGCAGAACGCCCGCTTCGATCACGGTCTCCTGCCCGCCGTCGGTCTCGACGCAGGCATAGCCGCAGACCTGCAACCCCGGGTCGATGCCCAGAATCCGGATGGAATCTACTATTGGCGATCTGCTATTTACTATTGAGTCAGGCATTGATTACGTAGCCTTCCTGATTCCAGCTTGCTCCTTGGGGGCTCTGCCCCCAAACCCCCGGCATTTTCCGCTTTGGGCCAATAGCAGGGGAGACAGAGAGGTATCGTGGGCTGGCCTCTTGCTGTCTACCGGATTTGCAGGTAGTCTGGGGTTGCTGCTGTGGAGGATAGGGCTCTGCTGGCAAGCATCCCGAGCGCCGCAGCAGTCCAGTGGCAGGAGCGATGTCGTCATTAGGGAGGCATCGCCTTGCTCTTCTGCCCTGCTGCTGGCTCAAAGCGAAAAATGCCAGGGGTCCGGGGACAGCGTCCCCGGTCATTGGGCCTCTCCCGACCGAATGACGCACGAAAACCGTACGAGGGCCGAAGACCTCCATCATTTCCACTTCCACTGCGTACCCTGAGGGCTGTCCTCCAGGACGATGCTGGCCTCGTCGAGCTTCGCCCGGATTGCATCGGCCCGGGCGAAGTCCTTGGCTTTCCGAGCCTCCGCCCGCTGGGCGATGAGGATGCCCACCAATCTGACGAGGGCTTCATGCTCTTTGTCTACAGTCTGCTGAATTGCATGAGCAAGACCATACCGATCCTCGACTATCCCAAGAACATCTCCACCGAGTGCCTTGAAAGCCTGCCACACAGCCTCAAGTGTTCCCCTGGTTGTCTTCGTGGTTTCGAGCAGAGCGTTGCTCAAGCGAACCAAATCGAACATCACCGACAAAGCTACGGCCGTATTCAGATCACTATTCATTGCTTCTTCGAACTTGTTCTTTAGCTCGGCTAAAGAGGCCAGTACTGCTGTGTCCGCCTCACCCTCTGGAGCGAGAGCCTTTTGGGTAGTTACCGTCAATACAGTGCTTGCGATCTTCTGGCTGCCGCTGTGGGCCGCGAACAGAGCTGCGTCGGAGAAGTCCAGCGGGCTGCGATAGTGGCTGTTTAGAATGAGCTGTCGGACCGCCAGCGGCCCGTAGGCCCGGGTCAGTCGCTCGTGCGCGCCGGCGAAGGCCTGCTTGAGCGTGATGAAGTTGCCCAGGCTCTTGCCCATCTTCTGGCCGTCCACGGTGACCATATTGTTGTGGATCCAATAGCGGACGAAGGGTGCGCCGTTGGCAGCCTCCGACTGGGCGATCTCGCACTCGTGGTGGGGGAACTGGTTCTCCAGCCCGCCGCCGTGGATGTCGATCGTCGCGCCGAGGTACTTCATGGACATGGCCGAGCATTCGAGGTGCCAGCCGGGATAGCCCATGCCCCAGGGGCTGGGCCACTGCATGATGTGGTTGGGCTCGGCCCGTTTCCAGACCGCGAAGTCCGCGGGGTTTCTCTTCTCGGTCGAGACCTCGACGCGGGCTCCGGCCAGCATCTCCTCGGTGCTCCGCCCGGAGAGCTTGCCGTACTCTTTGAACCGGGCGACGTCGAAGTACACCGAGCCGTTGTTCTCGTAGGCGAAGCCCTTGCCGATCAGGGTCTTGACCAGCTCGATCTGCTCGACGATGTGGCCGCTGGCCCGCGGGCTGATGTCCGGGCGGACGCAGTTGAGCTTGTCCATGTCCTCGAAGAAGCTTCGGGTGTAGGACTCGGCCAAGGCCATCGGGTGCTTTCGCTCCTTGCTGGCGGCCTTGGCGATCTTGTCCTCGCCGGCGTCGGCGTCGTCGGTCAGGTGCCCGACGTCGGTGATATTCTGCACGTAGGTTACGGCGTAGCCGAGATACTGCAGATACCGCACGAGCACGTCGAAGCTGACGTAGCTCTTGGCGTGCCCGAGGTGCGCATGCCCGTACACGGTCGGCCCGCACACGTAAATGCCGACCCGTCCCTCTTCCAAGGGTTTGAACTCCTCCGTCCGTCGCGTCAGACTATTGTAAAGCTGTAGAGCCATAAGGTCCTTTGACACTGATTGACACGGTTGTTGTCAGGTTCGGATTTGTACTGCCTCTATTAGACACGGATTAACACGGATTGACACGGATTTTTTGGGGGGGACTCAGGGTTCCTCCGATCTCGGCGGGGCATCGAACACCCGGCGCTTCACCTCGACAGACCGGCCGAAGTTGATCAGCAGGCCGATCGTCAATCCTGCGGCCTCCAGATAGTTGACGAGTTGCACCTCATGGACGGCGTCCAACCTGCCGACAGCCTTTGTCTCAACGATGATCGTGTCTTCGACCACGATGTCCGCGAAGTACTCGCCGACAGTCTTGTCGTGGTACAGCACGCGAAGCGGGACCTCGCAGATGCATCTGAGTCCCATTTCCTCCAGCTCGATCGCGAGTGCATTCTTATACACCTTCTCAACGAAGCCGCACCCCAGCTCTTTGTGTACGGCATAGGCCGCCCCGATGATTTTCTCCGACAGTTCCTGGTGCTTCACTTGCTCCCTCCGCAAATGCCCCAAGTACCTCGCTCTCTCCGTTCTTCAAATCCGTGTCGATCCGTGTTAATCCGTGTCAAAGCGATCTCTTCGGTTTCTTGCGGAGCATGGCGATTGCCGTCGCGGACATGGCTTCGCCGGCGCCGATTTCGCCGAGGCCTTCGTTGGTCTTGGCCTTGACATTCACCGACTGGAAATCGATCCCGAGCAGCCCTGCGATGCACCGACGGATCTGGCCCTTGAACGGGCCGAGCTTGGGCTGCTCCGTGTGGATCGTCAGGTCCACGTTGACCACTTCCCAGCCCTTCTTCTCGAGCTGCTCCTTGACCGCGTACAGGAATCCCTTGCTGTCCGCGTCCTTCCACTGTACGTCCGTGTCGGGAAAGAGCGTCCCGATGTCGCCCAGGCCCGCGGCCCCGAGCAGGGCGTCGATGATCGCGTGCAGGGCGACGTCGCCGTCGCTGTGGCCGAGCAGACCCACGGGATGGGGGATGTAGACCCCGCCCAGCATGAGCTTTCGGCCCTCGACGATCCGATGGATGTCCGTGCCGATGCCGACCCTGTATTCCGGGGGTTTGAATTCCTCGATCACAACTGCCCCTTCGTGCTGGGAATGTCCGTCCCGACGATCTTCACCGCGGTCGCCAGCGACTGGCCCAGGGCCTTGAAGATCGCCTCGGCGATGTGGTGGCTGTTCGTGCCGTAGGGGACGTTCACGTGCAGATTGAACTTGCCCGTGTTGGACAGGGCCCGCAGGAACTCCTCGATCAGTTCCACGTCGAAGTCGCCGATCTTGTCCGAGCGGTAGGTCGCGTTGTACACGAACGCCGATCGGCCGGACAGGTCCAGCGCGACGTTCGCCAGCGCATCGTCCATCGGCACCGAGCTGTGCCCATAGCGGGCGATCCCCTTCTTGTCGCCCAGCGCCGACAGCAGGCACTCGCCCAGGCAGATGCCCACGTCCTCGGTCGTGTGATGGGCGTCGATGTGCAGATCGCCCTTGGCCTTGACGACCAGGTCGATCCGCCCGTGCTTGCTCACGTGCGTGAGCATGTGGTCGAGAAAGCCCACGCCCGTGTCGATCTCGTAGCCGCCGACGCCGTCGAGGTTGATCTCGCAGCGGATATCGGTCTCTTTGGTCTGGCGATGGATCTGTCCGGTTCGGTTCTTCATGTCGGCCATCCTATCTTGCGACGATCTCCCGCAACGCGGCGATCAGCCGTTCGTTCTGTTCCTGGGTGCCCACGCTGATTCTGAGCTTATCGGCAATCCCCGGCTGGTTCCAATACCGCACGAAGATGTTCCGCCGGGACAGTTCCTCGTGGATGGGGGCCGCCGAGCCGTTCCTGGTCTGGGCGAAGACGAAGTTCGAGTGGCTCTCGGGCACCGAAAAGCCGAGCGCCCGCAACTGCTCGGTGAGAATCCGCCGGTCGTTCTTGATCTTCTCCACGTTCGCCTGGAAGTACGCGCGGTCCCGGATCGCGGCGGTCGCCAGGGCAATCGCGACCGCATCGACATTATAGGAATCTTTGACCTTGGCCAGGCCGTCGATCAGCCCCTTGTCCGCGATCGCATACCCGAACCGAAGGCCCGCCAGCGAGTAGCCCTTGCTCAGGGTCCGCAGGATGATCACGTTGGGGAAGTCCTTGATCAGCGAAACGCAGTTCCACGCCGCGAAGTCCGCGTACGCCTCGTCGATCAGCAGGATGCCCTTGAGCTCCGAGGCCAGCGACGCCAGCTCCTCGACGCCAATGAGACTGCCGGTCGGGGCGTTCGGATTGCAGACGATGGTTAGGGCCGCCCCGGTGGATGCGAGCCTGGCGGGCAGGTTGAACTCCGCGTCGAACGGGATCTCGAGGATCGGGCAGTCGTGCAGCTTCGCCAGGACCGGGTACAGCGTGTACGTCGGCACAGGGTAGGCCAACGCCCGCCGCTCGTCGCAGATGGCGCGGATCGCCATGGCCAGCAGCTCGTCGCCGCCGTTGCAGCACAGGATGTTGTCGGGCGACACGTCGTGGACCTCCGCGGCCGCCTCGCGAAACGCGGTTCCCATCGGGTCGGGGTACCGCCGGAACTGCTCCAGCCTCATCTCGGCCAGCGTCTTCATCACCGCCGGCGAAGGCGGATACGGATTCTCGTTGGTGTTGAGCTTGACGACGTCGGTCGCCCTGGGCTGAAACCCCGGCGTATACCCCGCCGCCCGTTCTACGTTGTCGCGAAAATGACTCATGGTCCAAACTTGCCCAATTTACCGCACCCAGTCACCCGACCCTCCATGTGGATCACAGGCGAGACCCGATTATACGACGATCCCAAGCCCAGCGAAAGCTCGATTTCCACTCGCCGGGCTGGCTTTCCTGTGGGAATTTCGGTATAATGGACGGTCGTATCGAGACCCGCAGAATGTGTCAACGGAATGAACCGGATGATATCAGCGGACAGCAGGCCGCCGGCCTGAGAGATCCGTGGCTCGGCGTCGGCTCGCCGGGAGGGGAACATGCCCAGACAGGCACGAACGGTGATCGCGCAATACGCCCGCCACGTCACGCAACGCGGCGGCAACCGCCAGGACGTGTTCTTTGTGGACGCCGACCGCCGGGCCTATCTCCAGTACCTCCGCGAAGCCGCCGGCCGATACGGCCTGCGCATCGAGGGCTATTGCCTGATGACCAGCCACATTCACCTGATCGTCGAGCCGCAGGAGGAGTCCTCCCTGGCCGAGGCCCTCAAAAGGACCAACCAGCTCTACGCCCAGTACGTCAACCGCATGCACCGCCGCCATGGCCATTTCTGGCAGGACCGCCTGGGCACCAGCCGGGGACGACCCCTCGGCAGCGACGCCTTCATTGCCGAACTCGAGACCTTTCTCGGCCGCCGCCTGCGCGCCATGCCTCGCGGCCGCCCGCCCAGACAATCAAAGAATCCCCCCATTTCAACCAATACGCAAAGTACTGAAGGAGACATTCCATGAAGAACAGCCCAACCCCCTCCATGACCACCTTCCGATCCGTCCTTCATATCCTTAATATACACTTTTCACTCATATCATCTTTCTTAATAGGGACTGTCCCCCTTTACGCCATGGTTAATAAGGCGGAAGGGTCACAAGGGTGGATACTTGTTGATTATATGATTGATATTCCTTATACTAATTGTAATTGGTCGTTAAACCATTATTCTGGTGCTGAAGAAGGAATCGACGAACATGATGCCTTTCGTTTTACTATGTTTAATCCTTCGGGAATTGCTGCAGAAATTACTTCAATTGTGGGAGGACAAAAATTGGGAATTGATCAGCGCCCACTAAACAGCACATCTTCTGTAAGTTTTAGTTACACTGTTATCTCACAGGATGGGGGGGATATACCTACAATAAATAATCCTTATCTAAAGGTATCCACAAATGGATTTAATGATGAGGATGTTTTTATCAGTGTTGAAGGGGTAACTTATGATGCTAAAAGTGCTGGGATTATTCCGCTGTCTAACATTACTGGAAGTGGAAGTGTGTGGTTTGTTCCACACGCCATCCAACCACAGGTAGAGACCGTGGAGACAGCAGACGTGACGTACACCACCGCCACGCTCCAAGGGCAGGTCAGCAACGAGGCCAAGAACTGCGAGTATTGGTTCACCTACTGGACGGAGGGCGGAACTGTCTTCACCAGCGGCTATGGTTCCGGCGTAGACGGTCCC